>JAJZQV010000070.1 GCA_021803025.1 Actinomycetes bacterium
CCTTCGCGGTGTCCTGGCGGTGCCGGGCGCGTGGTTTGACCCGGGCCACCCGGCGGAGCTCGGCGCCCATGTCGGCGGCGAACTCGGCATTGTCCGAGGTCCGCTCCGCCCTGGTCGCGGTCAGCACCGGGAAGCCGACCATCAACGACCGCCGCTCCCCCGCCGCACTCGGCGTCAGCACCGGAGCCAACGCCCCCAACACCGCACCCCGACTCGGAAGCGTGATCGTCTCGCTGATCGTCTGCCACGCGTCGTGGCGGTAGTGACGGACCGCCTGCTCCGCACCGCTCGGCCCGGCGACCGCCCACGGCACCTCCGCATTCACCCCCGGATCCGTGCCCTTGGCGGCCTGGGCGGCGATCACGCTGGCCCGGTCACCGGGAGCGAACCCGGTCCGGGTCGCCAACGCCAACTCCGGGGACGACAGCCACCGCACCTCCGACATCCCCAAACCGCCGCGGAGCTCTGCCTCGAGCTCTCCCATCAGCGAGCACATGACCCGTGCTCGTCCGGGCAGGCCGCCGCCGGACTCGCGGGCGTCGCGCCCGATCCGGGCCTCCGGGACCACGAACGTCACGAACGTCTCGGTCCGCACACAGACCGGCGTCACGAACTTCGCCAGGTCCGCATTCACCCGATGGGTGAGCGGGTGGGCGTCGGGGCTGTGGTGCTGGGTGACCCAGATCTCCCGTTCCGCCCCATCATCCGGCACGGTCCGGACCACCACGATGAGCTCGTCGACGAGCTCGGTACGGACCGCGAGGTCCAGCAGCCGGCCCAGTCCGGCGCCGTGGCGGCGTCGGTCGTCGATGCCGAGCATCCCGATCCCGGGATGGACCACCGCGGCGGTCGCGGCCCAGGTCCCGGCGGCATGGTTGCAGATGATCGCCGGCCGAGCCTGGCTCGGACCGGTCGGCGGCCCCTCCAGAATCTCCAGACCCTGCAACACCCCCGGTAGATCCACCGCACCGAGCCCGCCCGCCGCGCCGCGGGCCGCGCGGCTGGTGAAGCTGCCGGCGCCGGTGAGCCCCGCGGCCAGGAAGCAGATACTGGCCCAGGCCCAGCCGACACTGGACCGGCCCCGGACCCGCACCACCACCAACACGACCACCAGCGCGAACACGCCCACCGCGATCAGGGCGGCCGACCAGCGGTGGGCCTGGATGGCCAGCAGCACCGGTAGCCCCTCGACCACGAGGATGGCGAGCTTGGGGCCTGAGAGGCCGAAGAACCAGCCGATCCGGTCTCGGCTGTAGTCGCTGTACACGGTAGACATCACGCACTTCCTTCCCATGTGGGGCTAGAGGACGACGGCAGCCGCCTCGGCAGCCCCGGCTTCGCCACCAGCGGCTTTCGCGGCACCCGACGCTGCCGGACTGGAGGTAGGGGCTGGAGCGGTGGGAGGCCGTGGCAGCTCTGCCGGGGGCGGCATGGACGGCCCGGACTGGTCGGGGAAGTCCTCCCCTGTGGCGGCGTCTGCGCCGTCGTCGGACGATGGGTACGAGCTGGTACTGGGAGTGGACCCGCGGGTGGGGTCGGGTTGGTTGGTGTTGTGGCCGACGCCGATCTGGTTGGTGGCGTCAGTACCAACGGCAGCCGCGGCCGCGCCGCTCGAGCCGAGGGTGCGGAGCCCGGACCCGAGGGCTTGGCCGACCGGGCCGAGCCGGTCGGCAAGATCCGCCTGTGCGGACATGGCCCGCTGGGAGGCGGCGGTGTCGCTGTCGGTCTCGGACCGGGCCCGGCCGTTCTCGTCAGCCTCCGACGCCGCACCGCCCTCATCGTCGGCAGGTTGCCGGTTCAGCAGGCCGCCGAGTCCGCCGGCGGCGGCGAGGCCGGCGCGGACCGCGGCACCGGATGCGGTGCCGGGGTCGACGAACGCCAGCAGTTTGAACAGCGCGGCGGGGGCGACGGCGGCGATCAGGATCATCATCACCCCAGGTAGCGCGGTTCCGACCGCGGCCTGGCTGGAGTCGGTGTAGCCGAGCGCGACCCCGGTCGTGATCTGCACCCCGAGCCCCATCAACAAGGTCATGATCAGCGGCGCGAACGCGGCCGCGTGGAACCAACGCAGGCTCTTCCAGAACCACGCCCGCGTCGACTCCGACACCAACCCTGCCGCCGCGATCGGCGCGGTCGCGGTCAGCACGATCAACGCCCCCGCCCGGGCCAAGATCACCACGAAATGCGCGATCGCCGCCAACCACAACACCAACCCCAACACCCCCAGCACCGTCGCCACCACCGCATCTGTCACATCGGATGCCTGGAATGTCGACCAGGGCTGCCACGCCTGCCCGCTGTCGACCCCGAACAGCGCCCGCATCAGAGCGTCGTTGATCGCCGAACACGCCTGCAGCACCAACGTGGCGTAGCCGAGCAGGACCACCCACGCCATCCCGAACTGGGCCACCCCGACCACGGCCCGCGCCAGACTCTTCCCATCCCGGCGAACCGCAGCGGCGCCGAGCTGGAGGATCAGCAGCACCACGACCACGGCGGCGGCGATCCAGAACGTGTACCCCAAGACTGTCCGGGCGGGTCCGGCTTCGCTGACGTCGGGGGTCAGGAAGTGGTCCTCGAACCGCAGCACCACGCCCAGTACGTAGACGCCGGCGGCCCAGACGGTGAGCATGATGCTGGTCCACGCGTCGGCGACGACCTTGCCCGCCTCGCCGGCGATCCGACCCCAGATATCCACCACAGCCCGCCTGTCTAGGGGGTGGTCCAGGTCAGCCAGCCCGCCTGCTGGGCGAGCTGGGTGCCGGGCCACGTCGACGGCGCCACCGCCGGAGGGGTGCCGGGACCGATCAGCCACCGATCGCTCGACGGGTCCCACTGCATCCGTTCGCAGTAGCCGAACCCGGTCCGGGCTTGGGTGCGGATGGTGACCGTGGCGTCGAGCAGGACGCACGCGATGACCCAGTCCGGCCCATCGGTCGCCTTCACCTGGGCGCCGGCCGGGTCGAGCTGGATGGTCGTGGTCGGGTCCTTCACCGGCCCCATCCGGGCACCGGCCAGGAACGACTGCACATGGCGCAGCAGCGGCCACTGTTCCGCCGCTGGCGCGTCCGGCATCGCCCACCAGCGGTAGATCTCGCCGGTGGCGGCGATGCTCATCTGGGACAGCACCGCGATCTCGATCGCCGCCAGCTGACCGATCGCACCCTCGGGAGTGTGCGGGAAGCCGGACGGAACCCGCGCCGGGCCGATCAGCGTCGAGTCCGGCACCACGATCCCCGGTCCCGGGGTCGCCGCCGGCGTCCCGCCACGGGTGTCGGCCTCAGGCACGGTCAGCATCGGGGCCGCGGCCAGGGCGTCCCGTATCGCCTGCCCAGTGGCAGAGGCAGTGGCGCCGGGCGTGACGGTCTTCGGGGGCAGCGGCGTGGTCAGGGTGGTGTAGACCAACAGTCCGAGGCCGGCCACGATCGCCATCGCAGCGGTCGTGATCGTGCCGAGGAGCAGCAGGAGCCTCCCCCGGCCCCACGGCCTGGTGGGCGGGTGGGTCATGAGATGCATCCGGTGCCGAGGATGCCGTGCAGGATGGCGGGGCCGACCATGTAGAAGATGGCGGCGACGGCCAGGATGCACAGGCTGACGATGCCGGCCTTCGACGCGTGCGGCATGTGGAACACCCGCCCGGCCACGATCGCGCCGATCCCGATCACCACCCCGACCGCGAACAAGGCGAGAACTCCCCAGAGCACGTAGCCGGTGAGCTGATCGACATACACCTGAGCTCCGGGAGGCGCCACGGGGCACACCTGCAGCGGAAGCGGCACGGACGGGGTCATGGAGTCTCCTTCGATTGAGGGTCGAGTTCGGTAGCCGCCACCACGCGTTGCGCGGCGGTGAGCAGGGATGCGGGGAGGTCGTCGGCGTCGATCCCGGCCAGCTGCAGCCGCGGGACCACGGGGATCTCGAGCAGCCGACCAGCCGCCGCCAGACCCTTGAGGTGGGTGCCGAGGGCCAGGGTCCGGGGCCAGCGCCGTACGGGAGGGCCGAGGACCGTGGCCACGCACCGCACGGCGCCCAGCAACCCCACTGCGTTCTCGAGTCGCCGCAGCCCAGGGACCGTCGCTGTCCCCACCACCACGACAGTCGGAGCGTCGATCAGCATCTGGGTCAACCAGGTCGGCGTCGCGATCAGCAGCGTCGGGTCCCACGAGACGTCGAGCACCGTGAGTCGGCTGATCCGGTCCAGCAGCGACGGGAACGGCACCCGGGTCGGATCGGTCCAGGTGTCCTGGAGCCGTTCGACGATCACATCCATCCGGCTCCCCCTCACCCACGGACCGCGCACGCCGAGCTCGGCGGTCGGCGCCGCGACCAGACCCGCGGTGACCAGCCCGGTGCACTCGACGACCCGGGCGGGGGCGGCGACCGTGGCCAGCGCCAACGCCACCACGGTGGCCCCCGCCCCCCGGGTCGCGCCGACCACCGGCAGCACCCGCTCAGCCGCCTCCGGAACCCACACCCGAGGCGCCCCGTTCGTGGAGGCATCGACTGGGGGCGGGTCGGTGAAGACGCCAGCCTTGAGGGCTCGCCAGGCTCGCTGCAGCTCGACCACCGTGGTCGCGGTCATGCTGAGCTCACCAGCCGCAGCACCCGACCTCGCCGCTCCAACGCCGCCCGCAGGTCATCGGGTGCCAGGTGCTGCAAGATCACCTGGGCGGTGCGGATCTGCTCCAGCAGCCGCACCGTGTCCATCAACACGGCAATGGTCTCGTCCTCGCGGGCAGCCAACGCCACCAGCGCATCAATGTCAGTACCGGCCATCAGAGTCCTCCTGTCACCAGGAAGAGGCGGGCACCGACGGTGTTCCGGCTCACGACGCCATCGCCGTCAGATAGGCAGGGCTCGCGTCGCGCAGACTGGCCACGATCGCGGCGACCCGACGCTTCACCGTGGACACGCCCACCCCGCACTGGACAGCGACCGCCCGGCACACCGGCCCCGACAACAACCCGTGCGAACTCACCCGCGCCGCCGGCCACAACGCCACCGTCCGCAACAGCACCGCCAAGAACTGATCATCAGCAGGACTCAGCACCCCGGTCGACACCGCCCAACCCAGCAGATCGGCCAGGTCATCAGCCGACGCCGTGTGTCCGTCGCCGGGCACGATCTCGTCGGCCCACCACGCCGGGTCGCCGGCCACCACCGTCGAAGCCCAGGTGCGCCCGTCGCCGCGGTCGCCGATCTCATGGAAAGTGGCCCGGAACACCTGCCACGAGATCGTCGAGGCGACCCAGTGCCGGGTCCGGAACGGGAACGTGCGGCACGCGATCCACAACACCGCCGCCGCATGCTCCTCCACCACCCGACGCGACCGCAGCCGCGACAACCCCCGCAACCGCGCCGCCACCCCCGGCAACACCTGCAACGCCAACACCGCAGCCGCATCCAGACTCGCCCCGCCATCCACGCTCGCCAGCTCCGCCAACCGCAGCAGCAACGGGTCGTTCTCCCTCGGCGACCCCGCCAGAAGAGCACACCGGATCTCAGCCGAACAGGTCAGCAGCCCGCCGTCCCGGTGGTGCAGGTCCCAGCTGGGGATCAGGGGTTCGGCGGCGGCGACCCGGGCCACCAGGTCGAGCAGTTCGATGAGCGCCATGATGTCCGTCCTTCCGTCGCGGTACGAAAGGACCATGAGCCACGCACGTACTCATCTGCGTTTGTCCACAGGCCCAGATCCAGGGCAAACGCAGGACACACGCGCCTGTGAACAACCCGCTGACTAGGCGTTTGTCCGATAAGTGCCCGCGTTTGCCCATTCCGTCGTGCGAGGTCTACTTCCGCAGCATCGGACGCGCGTCCGGGAGTGGGTCAGCCAGGCACTACGGTTCGGAACGCCGACAGTGAGGAGCGTGGGGGCAGTTCGACTGGGGGCCGAGCCGGGTTCAGGTTGTGGGGGTTAGGAGGCTTTGAACCACTCCATGCTGGCGACGTAGGCGCCGACGGTGTCGTTGAGCTCGCTGGGGAGTCCGTCTTCGTCGGGTTCGTTGCAGACGTCGTGGACGATCTGTCGGGCTTCCTCGAGGTGGCCTTCGGCTTTGGTGACGACGGCGAGGTCGAGCTTGGTGATCGCGTCGTAGGGGGCGGCCAGCAGCGCGGTCTCTGTCGCCGCTCGGGCCCGACGAAGGTCGCCGACCGTGAGGAAGTGGCCGGACAGGTGGTGGGCGACGTCGACGATGGCGCAGACCATGTGGTGGTCGATGTTGAGGTCTGACAGCCACGACCAGCCATCGGGGCGGAGCTGGGAGAAGGGGCGCCCGCTGACCAGCCGCAGCGCCGTCACCAAGTCGTTGGCGCCGGCGTCGCCGCGGGCCTGGCCGCGCAGCCGTAGACGGCGGAACAGGTCGACGTCGACCAGCAGGTCGTCGACTTGGTAGACGGGCATCCCGCGGAGCTGGGCGGCCCTGCTCTTGCTGGCTTCGGGGAGGTGCCGTTCGCCGGTGCGGGGGTTGATGCCGAGCCAGTCGCGAACCACCTTGACCGAGTTGCGGATCGTCGACACGTTGTAGCCGAACGCGGCCGCGACCTCTTCGGCGGTGGCGCCGTGCTCCCGCAAGGCCAGGTAGGCGAGAACTTCGATGAAGAACGGCTTCCGCTTGGCCATGGGCGCCCCATGGGCACGGACCGCGACCGGGCCCAGCAGCGTCAGCCGGGGCCGGTCGCAGTCCGGGGAGAACCAGTCCCGTACGTCCTCGTCCAGGTCCGGGTCGGCGGCTTCGACCTCGCGTCGCAGGTGAGCCGAAACAGACTCGACCGGGTGTGTGGTGTCGTCAGGTGCCTGCGGCGAGGGTGCGTGTGGAGGTTGGCCGGCGAGGCTGATCCGCGCCGGAGCCGGTTCGGTGCTGTCATCGGCGATGTCGGGTCTGAGGGCTCCGGCGTCGTCGGCGAAGCCGCGCCAGCCGTCGGTGGCGGTCGAGGTGGTGGGCGTCGGCTGGTCTTCGGCGGTCTCGGCCTGGGCGAGCAGGGCGGCGCAGCCGAGGGCTTCGTCGTGGGTGAGGCCGACGGCGATCAGGTCCAGTCCGGCCTGCTGGTTCTGGATCCGGCCGGCCTGTGTCAGGCGCAGTTCGGTGCCCTCGATCGCCTTTGGGTTGCCGGTGATCACGATGGTGGTGGCGGTGGTGCCGGGCTGGTCGGCGATCATCTGGGTGAGGTCTTGGATGTCTTGGTGGGTGGCGGTGTCGGCGTCGATCAGGAGGGCTTGGGCGGTCCAGGTCTCGCCGGTGAGTTGCTGGACGCGGGCGCTGATGAGGTCGGTGCCGGTGTCGCTGAGTCGTGTGGCGGTTGCTGCGGCGTCGTCGAGCATGTCGGCGGCGGTGTCGGTGGTGTCGCGGGCTGGGCGGAACCGGGTGGGGTTCATGGTGGTGATCTCGTCGGCGACGCCGAGGCAGGCGATCCTGACGTCGCGGGACCAGGGGTTGACGGCGAGCTCGGCGCCGACGTAGCGGACGAAGTCGAGGCCGTAGTCCGGGTCGCCGGTCACCAGCACGGTGCCGAGCTGTTCGAGGTTCAGCAGGCAGCTGCCACCCTGATCGGTGATGCCCACCGTGACCAGCAGCGGGTACGGGGCGGGCTGGTCGTCGACCGCGTCGAGGACCGCGTCCGGGCTGATCCGCCAACACAGTCCGGTGTCGTCGTCGGGGTGCCAAGGGTCGTCGAGGGTGACCGGGGCAGCGAAATGGGCAAGCAGGTCCTGGCTGGTGAGGTCGACCCGGTCGAGGACCGGCATCGGCAGACCGTGGTGGGTGCGGTCGGTGGCGAGGTAGCGCAGGGCACGGTCCATGAACTCGACCGTCGGGGCGCTACTGGTGCCGACGACGCTGATCGTCTTCTCCACCGGTGCCAACGTGGGAGCCGGGGAGGCCAGGGCCCTGCCGGGGCGGCGGAGCCGGAACTGGTGCTCGCGGCGGCGGCGAAGCACCATCAGGGCCGAGCCGGCCAGCACCGCGCCGCCGATCGTGAACCCGGTCAGCAGCCACGGCGCCGACATCGGCTCCCCCACGCCGGACGCGTCGGGGACCTGACCACCGGTAGCGGTGGCATGTGCCGGGTCTGAGGCCGCCGTCGTCGGGGCGGCGGTCGTGGTGGTTGGCTGCGGGCTCGCGTGCGGGGTTGTCGAAGCAGCGGGCGCGGCCGGTGGGTTGGTTCCAGGGGTCGCCGGAGCTGGCTGGGTGGCTGGGGTGGCGTTCTGGGCTGGTGGCGCTTGGGGTGTTGGTGTGGGGATGCGGAGGGTCCAGCCGTTGACGATGAGGTCGGGGTTGACCAGGTGGCGGCCGTCTGGTTGCCGCAGGCCGGTCGAGGCGGCGAAGATCTCAGGCCACCGAGCGGCGTCGCCAAGGTAAGTCTTCGCGAGTCCGGTGAGCGTGTCACCCGAAGTCACGACATGCTCGACGAACCCTCCGGAGTTCGTCGTGGCGAGGGTGGTGGGTGTGGTGGGGATGCGGAGGGTCCAGCCGGGGATGATCAGGTCGGGGTTCGTCAGTCGCCGCCCGCCCGGCTGCGTAATCCCGCTGGATGCCTGGAAGATCTCCGGCCACCGATCCGCATCACCGAGGTAAGTCGTCGCCACCTGCGACAGGGTGTCCCCACGAACCACGACATGCTCCATGAAGCCCGCGACCGGAGCCTTCGGCATCGTTGTGGACCCACTGGGCGGCGTCCTCGAGACCGGAGTCTCGGGTGCGGTCGCGACGGGTGTTGTCGGCTCGGCCCAGGCCGGGGCCACGGTGGCGAGGGTGGGGAGGGCGAGGAACAGCATCGCAGCGGCAGCGACCAGCCGGTTCGCGCCGAGCTGCGGCAGCCGCAACCCTGGCAGCTGGGGTGCGGTGAGGCCGCGGGCGGCGGCGGTGATCTCGATGAGGAGGGTGGCGGCGAGGATCAGCCAGACGATCCAGGCGGCGTAGCGGATCGCGCCGAGGGCGAGGGTGCCGTCGTCGGGGCGGGTGAACCAGCCGGTGATTTCGTCTGTGGTGGGTAGGTGGGTAGGGATGGGGTTGCCGGTGGTGTGCAGCAGCAGCCAGGGCATGCCGACCAGCAGGGCGGTGATGAGCAGGGTGGCGGCGGCTCCGGTGAGTCGCTGGCGGAGGGTCATCGTCGGCTCCCTTCGTAGACCCTGACGACTTCTGCGGTGGAGGTCCCGGTGACGGGCAGGCTGCTGATCCCCAGGATCGACAAGAACACGCACTCGTACCGGCCGGTCACGGTGACAGTGATCGTGTTCCCGGTCACCGTGGCGGTGCCGGTCTGCCCGGCTTGGGTCAGGAAGCTGGTGGCTGCCGCAACGGCGTGGGTGGTGTCGGTGACCGGTTGGCCGGCTCGGGTGACGGCGTCGGGTTGGAGTTCTTGTCCTGCGGCGCGGGCGGCTTGGGCAGCGGCGGTCCGGGCGCGTTGTTCGGCGACGGCTTGGCCGCCGAAGTCGACCGCGATCCCGACCATCACGATCATCGCGAACGCGGCCACCGCGGCCCACAACGAGACCGAACCCCGATCACACCGCCGCATCACCGGGGGTCACCGTCCTCGGTAGGTGTCCAGCGGCGACCCCGCGGTGGCCTCGACACGGAGGGTTCCGGGCATCCCGGGGACCGACAGGTCGGCCAGGGTGACCACACAGACCACGGTCGCGGTCACCCGGGCCGGGGTTCCCATCGGGGTGTAGAAGCCCGTGGTGTCGACGGTGACCGTCAGGGTGGCGCAGTGCAGGCCCTGGTTGGCCAGCGTGTTCTGGGCGGTGGAGGTCGCGTCGGCGCGGGCCTGGCCCGCGGTCCGAGCCACAGACGCCGTCCGGGCTGCCTGGGCGGCCGCGGCCTCCACGCTTTGATGCGCAAGGGCGACCCGGCCGGCGCCGATGATCAGACCGACGAACAGCAAGAACGCCGGCGCCACGATGACGGCCTCGATCGTGGCCGACCCCCGATCCCGCCAGGCCCACCGAGCATTCATGAGAGGCGCTCCCACGGCCAGGTGGCCGACCTCGAGACGGTGAACGTGAGCCCTGGGATCACCGAGAGCGCCTGACCGGAGACCGTCACGGTGGCACCGCCCGCGGTTCCGGTCGCGGTGACGGTGTAGCCGGTGAGCGACCCGTGCGACTGTTGCAGAGCAGAGTTCGCGGTGGTGGTGCCGGCGGCGAGGTTTCCGGTGCCCGTCCCGGTGTAGGCGGCGGCTGCGCGGGCGCCGTCCTGTGCTGCCGTCGCGGCGACGGTGGACGCGTAGGAGTACAGCGCGGCTTGGAGGCCGGTGAACATGATCAGGAACAGCACCGGCATCAAGGCGGCCATTTGGATGCTGGCCGACCCACGATCCCCCGCCCACTCGGCCGGCGACCGCGAACGGATCGGGTGCGTGTGGGTCATTTGATCTGTCCGGCCTTGGTGGTGACGTAGTTGGTGATCGCGGTCACCACGATCGCGACGATCGCGATCACGGCCGCCGCCCAGATCACCTGCTCGATCGTCACCGACCCTCGATCCGTCCGGCCCCGGGTCACGACCTGCCACTGGGTCGTCACGTAGGTCTGCAGTTGCTGCGCGAGCACCGCGCAAGTGATACCGATCCTCGTCATGTGCCTCTCCTGTCCGTCGTCTGTAGTGATGTCGCGCGTGGGGTTGTTCCGGCTCATCTGGGTCCTCATCCGCCCAGGACGCGCAGGAGTGCGGGGGCGATGAGGATGATCAGGAAGATGACGCCGAGGATGCTCATCGGGATCGACAGCTTCTCCCCGACGGTGTTGGCGTAGGTGATCTCGTCGGTGAGCATCGCGGCCCGCATCGACGCGGACCGGGCACGAAGCTGGGTGTAGATCTGGGCCCCCTCTTCGCCGCTCAGCCGGACGATGTCGGCCAGGTCGCCCAACTCCGGCACCCCGAGCTCCTGCGACATTCGGCGTAGCGCCTGCCAGGGCTGTTCCCCGCTCCAGCTGGAAAACGCGAGCTCTTCGCGGATCCGGCGGAAGACCCAGCTGTCGCCGACGGCGGCGGCGACCTCGAGGGCCTGTCGTGGGCCGGAGCCGGCGTTGCGTTCCAGCGCAACCAGGTCCGCATAGGCGCCCAAGGCGCGGGCGAACTCGGTCCGGGCCCGCTTCGCGTCGTCGCGGACGTTGTAGTCCGGCAGGAAGAACATCCCCACCGCCAACCCCAGGGTCACCAGCACCGGCACCACCACCGGGAGCCGCCACCCCACCACCGTCAGCAGCACCGACAACACCGGCACCATCACCAACCCGATCAGCGCGAACAGGAGCTTCTCGCCGTAGAACCGGATTGTCGAGATCCGCAACAACGCCAGCTGCTGCACCGGCGCCCTCCCCCACACCAACGCCGGGAACAGCCGCACCCCCCACCGGCCCACCCGATCAGCCGCCGACACACCCTCCACAACAGGAAGTGCTGTGCGGTGGGGGTCGGGGCTGAGCCGGTCCAACGCATCCGCCAGGTCCGGCCGCGCCGGGGCAAGTCGCGACACCAGCAGCACCAGCCCGCCCGCCAACAGCACACCGCCGAGGAGGGCGAGCTGGAGTCCGGTGGGGTTCATCGGGTGGCCTCCTTCCGTGCTCGTTCTCCCAGGAACCGGGGCAACGGTCGGCCGGCGGCCATCTGCCGCATCCACACCAACACCCCCGCGTAAGCAGCGAGCAGCACCGCGAGGACGACCTGGCCGAGGCCCGTCCGGTAGGGGGCGACGTACTGTCCGGTCAAGGCGAGGGCGACCAGGACCACGACGGTGATGATGGTGACCCAGCGGGCGGTGGTTCTCGGCTTGGCCCGGTCGGCCTCGATCTGACGCCGAGCACGGACGTCGGCGCCAACGGACTCCGCCAGGCTCTCCAGCACCGACGCCAACCCCGTGCCGCGCCGGCGGGCACCCAGGACCAGGTTCGCCACGATCAAGTCGCCGGTCGCATCGTTCAGGTCCTCGGCGAACGCGCGCAGCGCCGCCTCCGTCGACCACCGCGCCCGCAACCGCGCCACCAGGCGGCCCACCTCGCCCCGGATCGGGTCCGGGACCGACCGCAGCGTCGCGATCAGCGCCTGCTCCAACCCGACCCCGACCGTCAGCACCCCCGACAGCGACCGGACCCACTCCTCCAACGCCTCCAACCGGCCGATCCGCTCGGCCGCGCCGCCCGCCGACAGCAGCACCGGCAGCCCCGCGACTGCGACCGGGACCAGCAGCACCGCCAACAACCAGCCCGACAACAACGCCACCACCGCACCCGCCACCAGCCCACCCAGCAGCAGCGCCCCCGTCCGGCGCGACACCACAACCCGGCGAACCAGGGGTCGTCGAGGTGGCGCGGCGGTGGAGACCGGTTGCGGGGTGAGACCGACGATGACACCGAGCAGGCCGGCGACGATCAGGGCGCCGCCGAGGGCGGGGATCAGGGGTGTCATGCGGCACCGCCGTGGCTTTCGCGGACGTAGCCGGCGTAGTCGAAGCCCCACCGCGACAGGTCCCGGTACTCGTCCGGCAGCCCGCCGACCGCCTGCAGCCGGGTCGACCCGGGCGGGCAACGGAAGACGCTGGAGATGGCGTAGCCGAGCTCCCGCTCACCGGGGGTCACAATCGCGATCTCGGAGGTCCAGCGGCGCTTCACGAACGACCCATCGGGTTGGGGCTCGGTCCGCAGATCGACGTGGACGATGATGTTCAACGCCGACGCGATCGCCCGCACCGCGTACTCGTGGGTGACGTGCGGGCCGGCCTTCATCGCACACGTCACCAACCGGTTCATCGCGGCCGTCGCGGACTCGGCATGCGTCGTCGACAACGACCCGGTACCGGCCTGCATCGCCTCCAACATCGCCAGCACCTCCCGGCCGCGGACCTCACCCACGATCTGGCGCGACAGGTTGAACCGAAACGAGTCATACAGCGCGTCGTCAACAGTGAACTCGCCCGCCCTGCGGCCGTTCGGCTGCATCTCCCCACCCGGACGCGCTTCCCAGGCATGCACGATCGGATGCCGGTCCTTCAGCTCGTGCAGGTGCAGCTCGTACTCGGTCTCGAACGTCCCGATCGGCTCCATCGGGCCGATCTCGGCACACAACGCCCGCAGCATCGTGGTCTTCCCCGCACCCTGCGGACCGGCGACCACGATCGACTTCCGCGCCCGCACCGCCGCCGCCAAGAACGACGCCGCCGCCGGCCCCATCGACCCCCGATGCACCAACTGAGCAAGGGTGGCCTGCCGCATCCGGTGCCGGCGGATCACCACCGACGGCCGCGGCGTCACCCACGCCGTCGCCGCCAACCGGGCACCACCATCCAGACGCAGATGCAGCCGGGGTTCGGCCTCGGAGAACTGCCGGGCGTTCACCTCCGACCGCGACGCCAAGAACACCAGAAAGTCGATCAGCTCCCCATCGGAATCAGCGACCGCCGGTCCGCGGACCAGGCGGCCGTCCTCGTACTCCAACCACACGTCGTCATGGCCCAGGATCATCACGTTCTCCACCCCCGGGTCATCCACCAACGGCTGCAACCGACCCAACCGGAACAACGCATCAAAGACCGCCTGCGCCACCACCACCTGCAGGTGACGGTCGAACCCGCCCCGCCCGCGGGAGGCAGACTCCTTGGCCTCCTCCTCCAGCAGCTCGGCGATGATCCGCCGACCCAGCGCCTGCTGCTCGTCTCGCTCGATATGCGAGTTCATCTCCATCGCCCGCATCAACCGCTCCGACGCCAACGTCCGCAACGACGCCACCAACCCCCACTCCACACCCACCGCAGAGCCCGACCCGCGGTCACTCACCCCCCACCTCGACGCAGCCCCCACGTGACGAGTCGGATCGATCTCCACAACCTCGGCGGGAGCGGCGGGGTCGAGCGTGAACGCCGACCGGATCCGCCCCGGTCGCCCGCCGTCCGCTGCAGCGAAGTCGTCGGGCACCGGTCTGGGTCGGGCGAAGATCGGCAGCTCGGACGGGTCCGTGACCACCGTGATGTGTGGGGGTTGCTTGGTCATCGTCGGCTCCCTGCCGTCGCTTGGGTGGGGTCGGTGGCCAGGTGGTTGACCAGGGCCGACGCGAGCGCGCGCTGGCTTCCGACTAGCCGGTCCCGGGATGCCCACCAGCGGCCCCTCGGCTGGTCTCCTCGGCTGAACACGGCCGCAGAGGCGGGATCCCAGGCGACGGTCCCCAGCACCGGCAGCGGCAGCACCCGGGCGACCTCGCGGGCCGAGTACGGACGCCCAGGCCCGACCAGCACGACCCCAGCCGAGGCAGGTCCGGTGCCGTCAGCGGCGAACTGGGCCCACTCCGTGGCCCACTGCCGCGCGGCCGCCAACGCCGGCAGGTCGCTGCGGACCAGCAGCAGCGCCAGATCTGCGGCGGCGATCAGCGACCGCGGCGAACCCACCATCCCCAGCCGGCCGACGTCGACGATCACGTCCTGACCCGTCTCCCGCAACGCCTGCAGCTCCACCAACAACGCCGGCCACAACGAGGCCAGGCTGCCCGCCTGCGCGTGCGACCTTGGGCCCGGCAGCACCGACACCAGGGTCCCCGGGACCCCGATCAACACCCCCGGCAGAGCCTCCGCCAGTCGGCCGTCGCGGTGCGCCAACACCAGCGTGACCATCGCATCCGTGTCGGCGACGGTGCCGTGGAAGTAGCCCGCCAACAGCGCCGACCCGCCCACCGGATCCGCATCCACCAACACCACCGGCGCCGGCCACACCAACGCCAACCCCAACCCGGTCGTCGTCACCCCCGGCGACCCCGACGCCGACGCCACCGCGATCACAGCCATCAGCGGACCCGTCCGTCCACCACCACCGCGACCTTCCCGGTCGCCGACCTGGCCGCCAGCTCCGCCGCCACACCAGACTCGACCTGGACCGTCACGTCTGTCGCCCCGTTCGCATCCCGCGGCGACACCGCCACTATGACCCCGTCGAAGACCACCACAGTCGACGGCGTCACATCCCCTTGGGCGCCCGGGGTCGAGACCACCCGCACCCGGTCCCCCACCCGCAACGGCTCACTCGGCAACTGCGCCGCCATCAAGGACAGCCCGACCGTCGACATCCCCGGCTGCGGATACACCTCCCCCGTCACCACCCCCGGCACCAACAACTGACCGGCGCGCAGATCCACCGCGGCCCGCTGCCCCACCAACTGGCCCGCCTGGGTCGCCGGGACCACGCTCACCGACGGGTCCACCCCGATCCGGACCGTCTTCAGGTCCTCGGCGGTGATCACCTGACCGCGAGAGACATCGACCCGGGCGACCAGGACCTCCTGAGTGTTGGCCAGGCTCGTGTAAGCCCACGCCGACACCAACGCCCCCACCAACATCAACGCCAACGCCGTCACCACCACCACCGGACGACGCCGCAACTTCACCGGGACCGGCGGAACCACACCGCCCTGGTCCGCCACACCGGCCTTCTCGGGCCGCTTCGCGGCAGTCATCGTCGCCATCACCGAGCCTCCCTAGCTCACCGCGTCACAACCTGGATCTCGCCCACCACCAACACCCGCGTGGACGTGAACGACAACGCCAACGACCCCGTCGCGCCCGTGGTCGCGGTCCAGGTGATCGCCCAAGTGCTCGTCGCACGGATCGTGTACGTCCCCTGCTTGCTGTACGTGTAGCCACAATCCGGGGACCGCTTGCCACCATCACCCGACAGGAACACCGACCCGGCCGACGTGCACGTCACAGCCTTCCCATCGCCCATCGACCACACCACCTTCGACACGCGAGCAGAGGCCGTCACCGTCACCCCGCCAGCCGACGCTGAACTCGTCGCCGGGCCGAACGTCTGCGGGTCCGGCGCATCCACCCACAGCCACGCCGGAACGCCCACGATGCCCATCGACCCCGGTGACTGGTCGGGCACCATGCCAATCCTGATCGCCTTCAACTGCATGGACGCGACGGCCTCTTGAGCGAGGGCCGCAGGGTCCACGGGCGCCGGCGTTGATCGAGCCCAGTAGATCGGGGTGATTCCCATCATGGACGCGCCGCTGGCAGCCCATCGACATTCGTAGGCCGTCATCCCCACGTGGGCGGCATCGACCGGCTGGTTGGGCAAGGACTGCGCGTAGCACTTCCACGCCGCCACCCAGGGTGCGCCATTGAGGGTGCACGGAATCGAGTCGCCCGTGAACGGGTTCGTGCAGGCACCTGTGCCGCCGGCCGCCGCGGGCGGACTCGGGGTTTTGGAAGGAGTTCCGGGACACTTGACCCCGCTCACGAGCCGGTGAGTGACAGGGTCCTCGTACCAGTAGACCTGGCACCCGTCCTCGCCGGACGCGGGAACGACGCGGATGGCCGCGAAGACGCAGGCCAGCAGCATGACCACGGCAAGTCGAACAGCAGTCTTCAGCATGGGACCGTGTCCGATGTCTGCTCGCTCTCGGTGACACGCCATCCATCGTCGAACTGTTCGACAGTGAAGACTCGGGCGTCCTTCGAGGGGTTCAGCGGCATGGTCGAGCCGGTCTCGAGGTTCTTGATCGACGTCGTCGTAAGGTCTGCGCATCCCCTCACGTAGACGGTGGGCCGGCCCTCGATGGGCGTGGCGTCGCGACTGCTCTGGAGCGTGAACTTCGGCACGGCGGTCGCGACCATGTTCTGGTTATTGATCGAGGCTACGTAACTCTCGCTCTGATCCAAGAAGCCCTCGGTGCCGTTGTTGCGCGTGTTGCGCATGTACGGGGCGAACTCCGCCGCAATGTCGCGCGTCGCGGCCTGCCCCGCCATGAACTTCCACAATGTCGTGTACGCATTCACCGTCGTGTCCTCCGCCGCAAGCTGCGAAGGGCTCTTGGTCGGGGAGGCCGAAGTCGAGGCAGGAGCAGCACTCGACACGCTCAACGGCGAAGGGCTGACCGACGCCGAAGGCGTACATCCCAGGGGTACCAGACTCGTCACGATCGCGGCGAGGACTTGCCATGTGCGGGGGGTCATCGGGGCTCCTTCCCGTTAGCGCACAGCCACGTACACCCTCTCTAGGCCTTGACCCCATCCGTTCCGGCTCACTCATTGGCCGAGAATCTTGGGAAAGCCGC
>JAJZQV010000071.1 GCA_021803025.1 Actinomycetes bacterium
TCTTCGAACTCCTCAACACCACCATCCCACTGAACCTGAAGTAGACAGAACCCCCGCCCGCCGAAACAACGAACCCCCTGCCCAGCAGGGGGTTCACTCGTCACAGCAGACGTAACTTCGGGCTAGACGGCGGGTGATGGATATATGGCTACACTTATAGCCATGTCAGTGGATCCGCAGATGGCGCTCAAGGACGTGAGGAATCACTTGTCCGAGGTAGTGGACCAGGTCGAGCGCGAACACGACCGCGTCGTGATCACGAAGCACGGCCGGCCGGCAGCCGTCGTGGTGAGCGTGAGTGACCTGGAGTCGCTCGAGGAGACCCTCGACATCATGGGTCGGCCCACACTGGTCACGGCGATCCGCGACAGCCTCGACGAACTCGTCCGCGGTGAGGCCGAGACGCTCGACAAGGACGCCGCGCTCAGGCTGCTCGGCCGTGGATGAGCAGCCCTACCTGATCGCGTGGAGCCCTTCGGCCAAGCGTGCCCTCCAGAGGCTGCCCGATCGGGGTGGACCGGCTGTGATCGAGTTCGTCTACGGCCCGCTGGCCGCGAACCCCCACAGGGTCGGTAAGGCCCTTCGATTCGAGCTGGAAGGCCTCCACAGCGCCCGACGTGGCGACTTCCGGATCGTCTACCGCGTCGACGACGACCACGTCACCATCCTCGCCATCGACCACCGGGCCGACATCTATCGCCCCCGATGAGCCGCGCGGAACGCGGCAGTTGAGGATTGTTCCTGGGACGCTGATGAGCGGATTTGCTCCGACGATGCCTGATCTCGCCGATGCCGGCCCTGAAATAGCGATCCGGTGTCCAAATCGGCTCAGGGGCAGTGTCGTGGCCGGGCGAATCCTGACAGCGGCGACAGCGTCGTGGCCGACGGGCGCTCGAACGCGTTTATGGTTGAATACAGCGGCGATTCAGGGGACTTCGTTGCCGGTCGCGCAGAAACGGTTGTTATGGGGGCCGAAACCCGGCTCATATCAACCGTTATCGGGTTTGGGGCCCAGGCGACCCCTGTTCGCCTCGCCATAACAACCGTTAATGCGTTTGACCGTCCCTCGACGCCGGGTACGGCAGCGTTCCTGGCAATCTGGCCCTCATCCCGTCCGCAGTGCCGTGCCATGACCCCGGGCCGGCCACGGCACCACTCTTGGCACGAGAGGTCAGTTGGTGCGGCGACACGCCGAAGTGACCGCGCGTGTCGTGGCCTCTCGGCGGGGAGGCGGTAGCGACGCACGACTCTCGCGAGATCAGGTCGATGAGGAGAAGATGTTGACCTGAGCGTCGTGGCCGCCGGCGGCGAGCTTGGCGTCGCACGTGCAGAGCGGCGCCTGGAGGGCCTCTGCCAAGGCGATGTAGCTCGCGTCATAGCTGGTGAACTGGTGCCGCAGTTGCCAGATGCGATCAGCCAGCGGCGCGGTCTCGTGGCGGGTGATGGTGAAGGCGAAGTGATCCAACCGGGCCTGGTCGGCCGTTGTGACGTCCAGCTTGCCGCCGCGCAGCAGTCCCCGAAGGACCGACAGCACCTCGACATCCAGCAGATGGGGCGCGTCCACGTCCCCGCTGAGGGCGTTCAGCAACTCCTCGTCCGGCGCGCGCCCGACGAGGGCCTCGACCATGGCCGAGGCGTCAACGACGATCACCGACGGTCTGCCTGGACGGCGGCCACGATCTCATCGCTCGTAGGGCCATTCGAGCTGTCCCTGGCTCTGAGCCGCTCGACGATCTCCTCGTTGGTCGGCCGGGAGGCGATCTTGGCGAGCTCGGCGCCGACGTAGGCAGACAGCGACTTGCCCTGCGCTGCGGCGCGGTGCTTGAGGGTCTCCGCGACCTCCTCGGGGACTTCGCGAATGTAGAGCGTGGCCATGACCTCATGCTAGCACTCTGCAAGCAGAATCCGGGCGCAGTATGCAGTTGCCCCCCGGCGGGCATCGAGGGGAAGGACAAGCGCCTTGTTAAGGCTACGTGGGGAGAGGTGCCCAGTCTGAGATCATCAGTCGAACCCGCCCTGCAACTCGCTCTAGCGACTCCGGCGGCGCTATCTGTCGCTTGCCACCATGAAGGGACCACCGTGTTGCCGTGAGCATGGGACCACTTGGAAGTGTTAGCGAGCATTTCGGATCTCGCTTCTGGGGTCAATGGTGACACGCGCGCGTTGGCGGTAGGAGGGGCCTTCGACGATGAGGGTGTGCGCGCCTGAGGTGAGCCTGTCGATGGCGGATTGGGCGAGGAGGGCGTCGCTGGTCAGGGCGAGCCATTCTGCGGGTTCCCGGTTCGATACCCAGATGGTGGAGGCACGGCGGTGGCGTTCGACGACGATCTCGTAGAAGTCGTTGGTTTGGGTGGTGTCCAACGCCCTCAGGGCGAAGTCGTCGATGATGAGCAGGTCGATGCTGGTGAGCCGTCGGATTTCGGCGTCGAGGGTGTTGTCGAGCCGGGAGGCGCGCAGCCGGGTGAACAGCTTGTCGGCGCGGTGGAAGGCGACGGTGAGCCGGCGTCGGATGGCGATGTGTCCGAGGGCGGTGGCGAGGTGGGTCTTGCCGACGCCGACGGGGCCGAGGATCAAGACACCGGTGCCGGCCTCGGTGAACCGCAGGGTGGTCAGGTCGGACCACAACTGCCGGTCGTAGCTGAGGTCGGGTTGGTCGTCGAAGGTGTCGAGCCGCATCGTCGCGTCGAGGCCTGCTTTGGACGCCCTGAGGGTGGCGGAGCGGCTTTCGCGGCGGGTGACCTCATCAGCGAGGACGAGTTCGAGGAACGCGGCGTGGCCCAAGTGTTGCTGGCGGGCCAGGTGGAGCCGTTCGGGCAGGGTGTCGGCCATGCCGCCCAGCTTCAGGGCGCGCAGGGTGCGGGTCAGGTCGGCCCCGAGCGGGTCGACGGGGACAGGTCTGGTCATGGTGGTCATCAGGCTTCTTCCTCGGTGAGGTCGGTGGCATCGAAGACGGCGACCGGCTGGCCGCCACGCAGCAGGGTCAAGGTCGCCGAACCCCCGGCGGGGCTGGTCCCCGCACTGGCAGTCGGGCTGGTCCCCGCACTGGCGGGGGTGGTCTGCCGGGTGGCGAACTCTGCGGGGGTGCGGGCGAACCGGCCACCGCCGGTGGTGCCGGTCGGCATCAGGGGCAGGGTGTCCTCGGTGGCGCGTTCCAGCATGGAGGCGATCTTGGTGACCGACACCACGTCGAGGTCCAGGGCACGCGAGCACGCCGTGTCGACCGGCTCGGCGCCGTAACGGCGCACCAAGCCGAGCAGCCGATACACCGCCCGCATCCGGGTCCACGGCAGCGGGTCGTCCAACAGCCGTTCGGCGTAGATCCCGACGTTGCTGCCATGCGACGCGCAGGAGGCGATCAGCCGGGTCAGGTCCCGCAACGCGTAGCCAGCCGTCTCTTGCGGTAACCTTGGGTGTTTCTCAAACGGGTATGACGAGGGCATGCCGAAGTCCGCGCCGGACCGGATGTGCCCCGCCCCCCGAGGGCTCCGTACTTGAGGCCGCCCTGGTTTTCGCGTCACGGGTCGCCTTGCTGAGGGCCCTCGGAAAACTCTCGGTGAACGTAGGGCCAACCGGCTGCCCTCGCCCTGGTGTGTCGTTTGGGAGATCGTTAGCGTCGAACGGGTGAAGATGACCCGACGACAGCTCCTCGGCACTGCGGCGGCAGCCGGAAGTGCTCTCGCACTCTCCGGCGGCTTGTC
Source organism: Actinomycetes bacterium (assembly GCA_021803025.1). Classification (GTDB taxonomy): domain Bacteria; phylum Actinomycetota; class Actinomycetes; order Propionibacteriales; family Propionibacteriaceae; genus Fen-668. The sequence goes on from JAJZQV010000071.1 coordinate 3,699, forward strand.
AGTGGTCGGCTCCAAGCAGGCCGATGCTGCGGTGAGCCTTCCAGCCCCCGACAGCTCGGGTATCGACCACGTCGTGGTCGTCATGATGGAGAACCGCTCCTTCGACCACTTCATGGGCTGGCTGCCCGGCGCGAACGGCAAGCAGGCGGGTCTGAGCTACGTCGACCGGTACGGCGTCACCCACCCCACCTACCACCTCACCGAGTTCGCGAGCTGCGGCCACAGCGACCCGGATCATTCCCAGGAAGGCGGCCTGATCCAGCTCAACAACGGCAAGGCCGACGGCTGGCTCCGCGCCGGGGAGGACGACCTGCTTCCCATCGGCTACTACCAGCAGTCCGACCTGGCTTTCCTCGGCCAAGCGGCGCCTGTCTGGACGACGTGCGACGGCTACTTCTCCGCGGTGATGGCCGAGACCTACCCGAACCGTTTCTACATGCACGCCGCCCAGACAGACCGGATCCACAACTCGACCGCCACCTCGACGTTGCCGACGATCTGGGACCGACTGGCAGCGGCCGGGCGCACCGGCCGCTACTACTTCTCCGACGTGCCGTTCGTCGCGCTGTGGGGAACGAAGTACCTCTCCATCGCCAAGCCGTACGCCACCTTCCTCTCGGATGCGGCGGCCGGTGCCCTGCCCGATGTCTCGTTCATCGACCCACGGTTCATGGAAGAGAGCTCAGGGTCGTCCGCGGACGACCATCCCCACGCTGACATCCGGGCCGGGGAGCAGTTCCTCGACGAGGTCTACCAGGCCGTCACCTCGAGCCCGAACTGGGCGCGTACCCTGCTCGTAGTCAACTTCGACGAGTGGGGCGGCTTCTACGACCACGTCGCACCGGGCACGGCCCCTGACACCAGCGGCAGCACCGCGCTGCGCGGCTTCCGGGTGCCGGCCCTCGTCGTCTCCCCGCGTGCACGTCGGGGCTTCGTGGCCCACAACACCTACGACCACACCTCGGTCCTGAAGACGATCGAGTGGCGCTGGGGCCTGGCGCCGCTCACTCCGCGCGACTCCGCCGCCCGAAACATCGCCGAGGTGCTCGACTTCTCGACACCGCCGAACCTCAGCGTGCCGAGGTTCGTCGTGCCACCGTTCACCGCGACGGCCTGCACGCCCGCAAATGTGAGCGGTCCCGAGCAGTCCGAGTGGGCGCAACTGAAGACGAAAGCACTTGCCGACGGATGGAGCCTCCCGTGACCCGTACCGACCACTCCTCGCGCAAGAGCCACCGCCTCAGGGTGGCCGCTGCTATCACCGCCCTCTCCCTCCTCGGGTTGGGCCTCGCCACGCCCGGGGCGAGCGGTGCCACCTCGAGCAGGGCATACGTTCCTCCGATCAAGCACGTCTTCGTCATCAACATCGAGAACAAGGGCTACGACGAGACCTGGGGAGCGGGCTCGGCAGCCCCGTACCTCTCTCAGACCCTTCGCTCCCAGGGCGTGCTGCTCAACACCTACTACGGCACCGCGCACAACTCCCAGCCGAACTACGTCGCCCAGATCTCCGGGCAGGGACCCAACGACCAGATGCAGTCCGACTGCCAGATCTACTCCCGCTTCACCGGGACCGGCACCGCGAGCCCGGGCCAGGCCGTCGGCAGCGGCTGCGTCTTTCCCACGTCGGTCCCCAACCTGACCGACCAGCTGACCGCGCAGACGTTGACGTGGAAGGGCTACATGGAGGACATGGCGACTCCCTGCCAGCACCCCGCCATAGACACCGTCGACCCGACGCAGAAGGCCACGGTTGGCAACCAGTACGCCGTACGGCACAACCCCTTCATGTACTTCTCCTCCATCACCGACTCGCCGAGCTGCGCCCAGCACGTCGTGGGCCTCGACGCACTCACCACGGACCTCGCCTCGGCGAACACGACGCCGAACCTCAGCTACATCACGCCGAACCTCTGCCATGACGGCCACGACTCGCCGTGCGTCGACGGCGAGCCCGGCGGGCTGACCAGCGTCGATGCCTGGATGAGGATCTGGGTCCCCAAGATCCTCAACTCCCCTGCGTACAAGAAAGACGGGATGCTCATCATCGCGGCCGACGAGTCCGAGGGTCCCCAGACGGACGCGACGGCCTGCTGCAAGGAAGGTCCGGGCCCCAACGCCGCGCTGCCCGGAATCACCGGGCTCGGCGGCGGCCGTCTGGGCGCCCTCGTGCTCTCCCGGTACGTCAAGCCCAACACGTGGAGCACCACCAGCTACAACCACTACTCGCTGCTGGCCTCCATCGAGGACATCTTCCGCGTGCCCTACCTCGGTTACGCGCAGACCGCCGGCCTGAACCGGTTCGGGCTCGACGTCTACAACAGTGGCTGGAACCAACACTGAGGTACCCAGCGGAAAGCCGCTCCGGCCAGGGAGAATGTCCCAGGTCCGGAGCGGCTTTCAGGATCTCGCTCCACGCGGCGGACGGCAGCCCCGCCTTGTCGAGCAGCGCGACCATGTCGGGCTGGATGGTCACGGGGACGAAGACCGGTATCGCCCGCCGCGGCGGTGAACTCCGAGCTGACCGAGATCGACAGCTTGCGGAGTCCCGTGAAGCCGGTTCCGAGGATGGTGACCTTGCAGGACAGGCTGCCCGGTCCGGCACCTGACGGCGCGGGCCAGTGCGGGAAAGACATCGACCGAGGTGAGGTCCAGGACGCGAAGAGGTCCTCATCGGATGCAGCGGCCGGGCTGATGCGGCAACCATGACTGCCCCCCTGGGGTGAGGCGAGGCCAGCGGTTCTCCTGCGACGCTCCCCCGCCGTGAGGCCGCGGCTGAGGTTCGCAGATGCCCGTGCCCTGGGCTGATCTCAGGCGGTGGGTGATCGGCCGAGTACGGGCTCGCTGGGGCGCCGTCCGGGCCAAGCGGATGTTACGGTACCGTAGGTTCATGGATGAGACGACACGGACAGCCACGATGGACCGGCCCGTCATCATCCAAGGCGGCATGGGGATCGCGGTCTCCGGGTGGCCGCTGGCCCGCGAGGTGTCCAGATCCGGGCAGCTCGGCGTCGTCTCAGGGACGGCCCTCGACACCGTCATCGCGCGGCGGCTCCAGGACGGCGACGCCGGTGGTCACATCCGGCGGGCTCTCCGGCACTTCCCGTCTCCCCGGATGGCCTCACGCGTGCTCGACCGGTATTTCCGTGAGGGCGGCCGTGACGGCGCGCTCTATCGACCCCAGTCGCCGCTCGGGGTCCACCCCACCCCGGCAGCGGTCGAGCTGGCTGTGGTCGGCAACTTCGTCGAGGTGTGGCTCGCCAAGGAGGGCCACGAAGGAGTCGTGGGCATCAACCTGCTCGAGAAGATCCAGACGGCGACCCTGTCGGCCCTGCTCGGGGCGATGCTGGCCGGTGTGGACTACGTCCTCATGGGCGCCGGAATCCCCCGGGAGATCCCCCAGCTCCTCAACGACTTCGCGCGCGGGAACACCGGGAAGCTCTCGATCGACGTCGCGGACGCCACCCATACGTACACAGCCTCCCTCGACCCCGTCGACCTGCTCGGCGACGAGCTGCCCGTGCTGCACCGTCCCCAGTTCCTGGCCATCGTGTCCCTGCACGTCCTGGCGGCCTTCCTCAACCGCAACGAGCAGATCAAGCCCGACGGCTTCGTCGTGGAAGGCCCGCTGGCGGGCGGCCACAGTGCGCCGCCGCGCGGCAAGATGACCGTGGACGACGCGGGGCAGCCGGTGTACGGAGAGAAGGACCAGGCAGACCTCGGGGCGATGGTGAACATCGGCCTGCCGTTCTGGCTGGCCGGGGCGTACGGAACTCCGGAGCGGGTGGCAGCCGCGGTCGCGGCCGGCGCTGTCGGGGTGCAGGTCGGGACCCTCTTCGCCTTCGCCGAGGAGTCGGGACTGCGTCCGGACCTCCGCGCGGAACTCCTCCGTTCGCTCACCGAGGGCACCCTCACGGTCCGCAACGACCCCCGCGCCTCCCCGACCGGCTTCCCGTTCAAGATCGCGAGCATCGAGGGGACCCTGTCGGAGCCGCAGACGTACGCGGCGCGCGAGCGCTTGTGCGACCTCGGCTTCCTGCGCACCCCCGTGGAGCGGGACGACGGCCGGATGACGTACCGCTGCCCCTCAGAGCCCACGCACATGTACGTGAAGAAGGGCGGCGATGCTGCCGACGCCGAGGGACGCATGTGCCTGTGCAACGCGCTCCTGGCCGACGTGGGCCTCGGCAAGGTGCGCAAAAGCGGGTACCTCGAGCCGCCCGCCGTCACCCTGGGTCAGGACCTTTCGGGCCCCCAGCGCCTCGTGCAGGACTACCCCGAGGGCTGGACCGCCGCTCAGGCCGTTCGCTGGTTGACGAGCTGCCTGCCCTGACCGATCGAGCCTCTGGCACGACGCGGCGGGGGGCACCGGGGGCCCCCGATCTGGCCGCCATTGCCCGCCGCACGTCGCCGCAAGGGTCCGGCCGGGTGAGCGGTGCGAATCGTGCGGCGGCGGCACCTCCCCCGAACCGGGGCGGTCGCGGCGCTTGACACGCGTACGGCTGCAGGAGGGATGCTGGGCAGTGAACCTCGGCGGCTACTCCCGCGATGTCGACGTCCTCTCTGGAAGGTACCCCGTGACCAGCGACCACCGGCGGGTCGGGCTGCTGTACGGCAAGGGAGTCCTCGAGCTCGTACCTCCCGAGTCCGCGGACGTGACCGTCGTCCGGAAGCCGGCTCTGCCGACGCTCGGCGACCCGGCAGCGGCCGTCCGGGAGGCGTTCGACAGACCGGTGAGCTCCGCGTCCCTGAGCGTGCTGGCGCAGGGACGGACCAGCGCGTGCATCGTCATCTGCGACATCACGCGGCCGGTCCCCAACCAGCTCTTCCTGCGACCGATGGTCGAGACCCTCGTACGTTCCGGGATCCCTCTGGGAGCGATCACCATCCTCGTGGCGAACGGGCTGCACCGCGAAGGGGACGCCGCCGAGATCGCCGAGATCGTCTCGGACCCGTGGGTCGTGGACCACGTACGGGTCGAAGGCCATCGGGCCCGCGACCGCGCGAGCCTGGTGGACCTCGGCGTGACCGCCACTCGCGGCACCCCGATCGTCCTCAACCGCCTCCTCGTCGAGGCCGACCTGCGCATCGTCACCGGCCTCGTGGAACCGCACTTCATGGCGGGATGGTCCGGAGGTCGCAAGGTCGTCGCGCCGGGCGTGGCCGGCGAGAAGACGATCCGCACGTTCCACTCCGCGCGGTTCATGGAGGACCCCCTCGCGACTCAGTGCAACCTCGCAGGCAACCCCCTCCACGAGGAGCAGCTCGAGATCGTACGGCGGGTGGGCGAGCTGTACGCCCTGAACACCGTCGTCGACGAGGAACGCCAGCTCAGCTACGTGAACTTCGGCGAGATCGAGCAGAGCCATCTCGACGCAGTCGACTTCGTGGCCCGCTTCGCCGCCGTCGACGTACCTCGTCGCTTCCACACCGTGGTCACCACCGCGGCGGGCTACCCGCTGGACACGACGTACTACCAGACCGTGAAGGGGATGGTCACTCCGGTCGACATCCTGGCGCCCGGCGGCACCTTGATCATCGCCTCGGAGTGCTCCGAAGGCCTCGGCAGCTCGGACTTCCGCGCCTCCCAGGAGAGGCTCGTCGACCTCGGCGCCGAGGCCTTCCTGGCGAGCGTGTCAGCCAAGCCGCTGGCCGACATCGACGAGTGGCAGACCGAGATGCAGCTCAAGCCGATGCGGCTCGGGCAGATCCAGCTGTACACGACAGGCCTCAGCCCCGACGAGCTCCGCCTCACCGGTGTCGAGCCGGTCCCGTCGGTGCACGATGCCATCGTCGCGAGCATGGCCCGCCACGACGACACGGGTGTCGCGATCATCCCCGAGGGCCCGTACGTCATCCCCCGGTACGCCGCGACAGGGCAGTAGCTCGGAGCCACACTCCGCCACGGAGGCGCGGTCCTCACGGGCCGTGCGCCGGTTTCGGCCCTCGGGACTGCTCCTGGAGGGCTGACGGCCGCGTCCTCGCCATCGCGACGGCCCAAACCGGCTCACCGCGCCTCGCACAGGTCGGGCCGGCTGCTCCCGTGAGCTCGTTCCCCGGCAGTCTGCCGGGCACAGGTGCGCCCAGCGCTCGACCTCGTTGACGGACGACCAGAACCCGCCGTACAGTTCAATCGTTCTTGATTCAAGAGTACTTGAAGCATTGAGGTGTTCCGATGGCGAGCCAGAGCCCTGAGGTGGCCGCGACGAGCGTGCTCGGTGCCGTGGCCGACCCGGTCCGGTGGCAGCTGCTGTCGCAGCTGTCGGCGGACGCGACGCGGTGCGTCTGCGAGCTCCGCACCGAGCCGGCGATCCCCGCGAACCTGCTGAGCTACCACCTGCGGGTGCTGCGGGAGGCCGGGCTGGTCATGGGCACCCGGCGCGGACGCTGGATCGACTACCGGCTCACCGACGACGCCGTGGAGCGCATGCACGCCGCACTGCCGGTCGCGTCCGGTGCCGCATCCTGCGGCTGCCGCCGCCCGCTCGTGGAGGCAGGCGCACAGTGACCTCCCAGGTGTCCCAGTGGCACCAGCTGGGACGCCGCCGGCCCGCCCCGGCTGCCGCCCTTGTCGCCTGGACGGCCGCGTACGCCGTGAACGAGCGCCTGTGGACGTGGCTGTTCGGCTCGGTCCTCGGATGGCGTCTCGACGCGGGGTGGGGGTCGATCGTCCACTTCTTCGTCTACGACACGCTCAAGATCGCACTGCTGCTCACCGGGATCATCTTCGTCGTCACCGTCCTGCGCAGCTACATGAGTGTCGAGCGGACCCGGGCGCTGCTCGGCGGCAAGCGCGAGGGCGTGGGCAACCTCCTCGCAGCGGGTCTCGGCGTCGTCACGCCGTTCTGCTCCTGCAGCGCCGTGCCGGCCTTCATCGGGTTCGTCGCATCAGGCGTACCACTCGGCGTGACACTGAGCTTCCTCATCGCCAGCCCCCTGGTCAACGAGGTCGCCATCGCCTTGCTGCTGGGGCTGTTCGGCCCCGGCCCCACCGCCCTCTACATCGGGGCAGGACTGGTCGTCGCCGTCGTCGCGGGGTTCGTCCTCGGCCGGCTCAAGCTGGAACGCTACGTGGAGCCCTTCGTGTTCGAGACCACACTGCACGGACGTGCCATCGACTCGACAGTCGGACTGACCTGGGAGGACCGTCTCGCCATGGGGCGCGAAGAGGTCGTCTCCATCCTGCGGCGCATCTGGCCGTACCTGCTGGTCGGGATCGGGCTCGGGGCAGTCATCCACGGCTGGGCCCCTGCGGACTTCTTCGCCAGGTACGCCGGGCGCGACAACCCCTTCGGGGTCCTGGTGGCCGTGGTCGTCGGAGTCCCGCTGTACTCGAACGCGGCCGGCATCCTGCCCCTCGTCGACGCCCTCCACGCCAAGGGCATGCCGATGGGCACACTGCTCGCCTTCATGATGGCCACCGTCGCGCTGAGCCTTCCCGAGATGATCCTGCTGCGCCGCGTCCTCAAGCCCGCGCTCCTCGCCACCTTCGTCGCCGTCACGGCCGTCGGGATCATCGCCGTGGGCTACCTGTTCAACGCCGTCCTACCCTGACAAGGAGAGAACACCGATGCACATCAAGATCCTCGGATCCGGCTGCGCGAACTGCGTCAACCTCGAGAGGGCCACACGCCAGGCGGTCGCCGAGCTCGGGCTCGACGCCACCTTCGAGAAGGTCACCGACTACGCCGAGATCGCCGGGTACGGCATCATGCGCACTCCCGGCCTCGTCGTCGACGAGCAGGTCCTACTGTCCGGCCGCGTCCCCACGGCAAGCCACGTCAAGCAGCTGCTCTCCGCCCGCTGAGCTCGTACCCACTTCCCGGCCACCCGCGATGACGTCTCCTGCGGCGTGGAGAAGGAGAGGGCGGTGGCTACCCACAGTGCTCGACAGCCGGCTCGTCAGGGCGCGCGTCACGGTCTCGGTGGGGCCGCTCAGCTCCACACCCCGGCGGAGCTCCCTCGAGAGCTCGTGCTCGGTCGGCCCCGGACGTACGGCGCGCAGTGCGGTGAGGATCGCCGCGAGGTCCACGAGCTCCTGCAGCGCCGCGCCCGCGATGGCGGGCAGCACTCCCCAGACGGCGACGAGCATGAGAGCCACGCTGATGACGATGCCGAGCCAGATCGCCTGCAGGGCGATCCGTACGGTCCGCTGGGCGATCGCCACGCTCGTGGCCACCCGGCTCAGGTCGTCGAGCAGGATCACGACGTCGGCCGACTCGCTCGCCGCCGTGGCGCCCTTCGCGCCCATCGCGATGCCCACATCGGCGGCGGCGAGCACGGGGGCGTCGTTGACGCCGTCACCCACCATCGCCACCGGGCGGTGGGGGAGCGCGGCCACCTGGGCCACCTTGTCGGCCGGCAGCAGGCCGGCACGTACGTCGTCGATCCCGATCTGCTCGGCCACGTGCGTCGCCGTCACCACGGCGTCGCCCGTCAGCATGGCGACGCTTCGGACGCCCAGCCGGCGCAGCGCATGCAAGGTGGCAGGAGCGTTGTTGCGTACCTGGTCCGTGAGCAGGATTCGCCCGAGGTAGCCCTCGCTCGTGCCCACGTGGATGGCGATATGGCCGGGTGGCACCGGGAAGCCCGGTGTCTGGTGACCGGTGACCCGCTCCACGTGGCCGGCGTTCCCCACTGCCGTGAGCCGGCCGTGGATCGTCGCCGTCATGCCGGCGGCGGTCGTCTCCTCCACTCCACTCGCCTCGGGGATGCGGAGCTGCAGGTGGTGCGCGGCATGGACGATCGTCTTCGCGAGCACGTGGGCCGAGAACATCTCGGCGGCGGCCGCTACCCGAAGCACCTCGTCGGTTCCTCGCCCGTCGGCTGGCTCGACCCGGTCGACGACCGGCTGGCCGTGGGTGAGGGTGCCGGTCTTGTCGAGGGCGACGGTCCGGGTGCGGGCGAGCCGTTCCATGACCGCGCCAGACTTGACGATGACGCCGCTGCTCGCGGCCCGGCTCATCCCCGCCAGGAAGGCGACGGGCGCCGCGATGAGCAGGGGGCACGGGGTGGCCACGACGAGGACCTGGGCGAACCTCACCGGGTCGCCCGAGGTCCACCAGGCGACGCCGGCGATCGCGAGCGACACGAGGGTGAACGGCACCGCGTACCGGTCAGCCAGCCGCACGATCGGCGACGTGGTCCGAGCCGCGGCCTGCACGAGGTCGATGATGTGCTGGTACTGGCTGTCCTTGGCCGGGACCGTCGCCCGGACCAGGGCCACCCGCTGCTGGCCGACCGAGCCCGACAGCACGAGCTCGCCCGGTGCGTGCTCGACGGGAAGCGACTCGCCGGTGACCGAGGACTCGTCGAACGAGGCCGCATCGCCCTCCAGCAGTCCGTCGACCGGGACGACGTCCCCGGGCCGCACCATGATGAGGTCGCCCGGGACGACGTCCCCGATCGGGACCTCCTCGAAGCTGCCGTCCGGCCGGGCCCGGTGGGCGAGGCGGGGCGCACGCTCGAGCAGTGCCGAGATCTCCCGGTGGGCGCGGGCGTTCGCGTAGTCCTCGAGCGCCTCGCCGCCCGTCAGCATCAGCACGACGATCAACGCCGCCCAGTAGTCACCGACCAGCACGGTGGCGGTGATGGCCGTCACGGCCAGGACGTCCAGGCCGAACGTGCCGCGCAGGAGGTCCCGGACCATCGACCAGCCCTGCCAGACGGCGATCGCGAGGGCATATCCCCCCACCACCCAGCTCGCCGCCGTCGACCAGCCCGCGACCATGAGCACGAGGCCGGCCACGCCGACGGCGAGGGTCGTCGCAACCACGGGATAGCGCTTTATCGCATCATGGGGACTCACAGGGCAATCATCCCTTCGTACGCTCGGAGTATCCACGAAGGAATGCCTTCCCTACGCGTCGCTAACCACTCGCGAGAAGCGCTTCGCCCGATTCTTGATTCAAAGCCGCGATCCGGAGAACAATGCATCCCGCGTTGTGGCGGTCCTATTCCCCCGGGGGATCGCGGCCCGCCTCCCAGGCGAGCCTGCCTGCCGTCCCTGCAGCGATCCCGCCGAGCAGCCGCGGCGTGCCTGACATCTCCATGGACTCTTCGTGCCGTACTCGATCGCCCGCCTACCACACCGACATGCTCGACGAGACAGTCGGGAACAACGTGCAGGCCGGCACCGGGATCTCCGGGTACGGCGCCGGTCCTGGATGGGATGCCGTGACCGGACTCGGTACCCCGGACGCGGCGAAGCTCTTCCACGCGCTCGCGGCCGGGTAGCACGACGAACCGCTCGCGGCCCGAGCCTCTCGTGGGCTCGGGCCGCGAGCGTGTGTACGCCACGCGCGACCGCGCCGGATGCGAGGAGGGCGCCGGATGCCGTGGAGGCCGAGCATGATGGTTTCATGAGCAGGCGACGGGTCACCATGGCGGCATCCGCGGTCATGCTCGTCGTGGCCACGGTGGTCGTCTTCTTCATCTTCGACAGCCGGTCCCACTCGAACAGCGACACCCTTCGGCCGCTTCTCATCACGATGGCGCCGGCCTGGATCCTCTACGCCTTCGCGTGGCGCTACGTGCGGGCCAAGCGCGCGAAGTGACCCCGGCGCCGGCGAGGGTGCCGGGGACCGACGGACTGCGGGGCCTGGCCGTCCTCACGATGGCCGCCGGCAACCTCGGTCTCGGCGTGGCGTGGGTTCCTGCGTTCCTCAAGCACACGCCCGACGTAGGTTTCACGGTCGCTGACCTCGTCGCTCCCCCTGTTCGTCGTTCTCAGCGCGTTCACGCCCGGCCCGGCAGTCGAACGACGCCGTGCCGCCTACGGGGTTCGGGCCGCGATGACCTGGCTGGTCAACCTGCCGGTCGCTCTCATGGGCATCGGCGCGGTGATCAGCGCGGGCGAGTGGGTCTTCCTGCCCTCTCCGCCGGCCCTGTTGTGGCTGCAGCGCGTCGGGCCGCGGCCGTTGGCCATGTACCTGGCCCATCTCCTGCTTCTCGCCCCCGTCACGCTGATGTGCGGCGACGCGCTCTACGCGAGAGCCATCCCTCCCGTGACGTTGCTCGAGGCCGCCCTGCTGGTCGTCGCCCTCGTCCATGTCCTGGACCGCCGCGGCTCGCCTCCGTGGGCTGTTCACCTGGGCGGCGCCACGCCGACAGCGGCTCAGACCGGGAGCACGAAGAAGTAGATCAGCAGGTAGTGCAGGAGCGCGGCGAGCACCACCAGGACGTGCCAGAGCTCGTGGAAGCCGAAGACCCCGGGTCGCGGGTTCGGCTTCTCGACGACGTAGACCACGAAGCCGACCGTGTAGGCGACACCGCCGGCGGCCATGAGCAGCACCGCGGCCAGGGGAACGCTCGACGCGACGCCCGCGAGCAGTGCGGCCATCCAGCCCAGCACGATGTAGAGGGTGTTGGTCACCCACTTGGGAATGCTCCGCCACACGGAGCGCAGGATGATGCCGAGGACGGCGATCGTCCAGACCCCGCCGAGGACAGTCCATCCGTACACGTTGCGGAACAGGACCAGGACGAGGGGCGTCGCCGTCCCTGCGATGAGCAGGAACACCGAGTCGTAGTCGATGGTCCTCAGGATCTCGTTCACCCGCGGCCCACGGTCGATCCCGTGGTGGAGTGCGCTGGCGGTGAAGAGCACGATCAGCGACAGTCCGTACACGGCCAGGGAGGCGATCTTCCACGGGTTGCCCTGCACACTCGCTTGTGCGACGAGCAGCCCCGTGCCGACGACGGAGAAACACGCTGCGGCAAGGTGGGATGCGGCGTTGAAGCGCTCGTCCGTGACGTGGATGCTGCCGTCACGGCTCAACGGAAGCTGTTCCATGGACCTGCCCTCCGCGAGGTCGCCGACGCGCGTACCGCGCCGCACCGCTCGGGACGGCGGCCTTCCAGGAGTCTAGCCACCGCGGCTACTGGGCGAGCGCGGCGGCTCTCGGCATGGTGGCCCAGCTGGCCAGGAGGTTGAACGCCTCGGCGGACGGGCTGCCGGGCTCCGCGACGTACGCGTTGAGGCGACTTCCCGGGTCGGCGGTGATCTCCATCGACTCGTACGACAGCGTCATGTCGCCGACGAGGGGATGGTGGAAGCGCTTCACCCCGGTGCGGTGCTGCCGTACGTCGTGAGCGGCCCACAGCGTACGGAACGTCTCGCTCCTGGTGGACAGCTCGCCCACCAGCTCCGTGAGGCCCTGGTCGTACGGGTTCTCGCCCGCGAGCGTCCGCAGCAGGGCGGCCGCCTCCCCTGCCACCTTGGGCCACTCGATGAAGAAGTCCTTCGACCGCGGGTCGAGGAAGACGAACCGGGCGACGTTGGGCTTGCCCGGCATCTCGAAGACGGGTGCGTAGAGGGCCCGGCCGAGGGTGTTCGTGGCGAGGATGTCGATCCGTGCGTTGCGCACGTACGCGGCAGTGTCGGTCATCGAGTCGAGCAGCCACTGCACCTGGGGCCGTACGGTCGGGCGGGGCTGCCGGCGCGAGCCGACGCGCGTGGACGAGGTACGGGCGAGATCGTGCAGGTGAGCCCGCTCCGCCTCGTCGAGCTGGAGGGCGTCAGCCACCGCGTCGAGCACCGCCTGGGACGCGCCGCCGAGGTTGCCGCGCTCCAGCCGTACGTAGTACTCGACACTGACGCCGGCGAGCAGCGCGACCTCCTCGCGGCGCAGCCCCTTGACCCTGCGGTTGCCTCCCCATGCGGTCAGCCCCGCGTTCTCCGGGGACAGTCGCGAACGCCGTGATCTGAGGAACTCCGCCGCGTCCTTCCGCACATCCATGACCCCAACCTAGCCAGGGGGCGGAGGCGGGGACAGGCACTGCCCGTACCCCCTCCGGCGTCGTCAGGTCCTCTTCCTCGTGGCCGTGCTCGACGCCCTCGCCGGCGACGACAACGCCGACGGCACCGGTGTGGGCGTGTACCCGTACTCGGTCGTCGGATGCGCCGCGACGAACGCGGCCATCGTGTCGTTCTGCAGCGCCTTGCCGAGAGCGGTCACGCCCGCCACGTCGACCACGTCGATCGACTGGCCGTCGGCGCTCGTCCCGAACCCGGTGATGGGCGCCTGGACCATGTGGATCTGGTTGGGGTTCGAGATGCCCGCCATGGACAGTCCGAGCGAGTAGATGACGTCGTTCGTCATGCCCGAGTCGACGGTCACGTACTTGCCGACGGTGTCGATGACCGCGTTGAGCTTGACGGGGTTCACGAGCACCTCAGGGGTGGCGACCTTGAGCGCCAGGGCCTTGAGGAAGGCTCGCTGGCGAAGCGTACGGTCCAGGTCGCCGTTGGGGAGCTCCTCGCGCTGGCGGGCGAACGCCAGAGCCATCCGCCCGTCCGTGATGACGAGGGGACCCTTGGGGAA
>JAJZQV010000072.1 GCA_021803025.1 Actinomycetes bacterium
TGGGGGTCCAACTGGGACCGCCTGCTCGAGGACGACGACGAGGGCGCGCTCGTCAACCTCATGAACGTCACGAAGGACGGCGACTACCAGACGTACAAGGCCAACAACGGCAAGTACGTCCGCGACAACTTCTTCGGCCGTGACCCGCGGACCGCCAAGATGGTGGCCGACTGGAGCGACGACGAGATCTGGGCGCTGCGCCGCGGCGGCCACGACTACCGGAAGGTCTACGCCGCGTACAAGTCGGCGACGACGTTCACCGGCGCTCCGACCGTGATCCTCGCCCACACGATCAAGGGCTACTTCCTCGGCAGCCACTTCGCGGGTCGCAACGCGACCCACCAGATGAAGAAGATGGCGATCGACGACCTGCTGGCCTTCCGTGACCGTCTCCAGATCCCGATCAGCTCCGAGATCCTCGAAGAGAACCCGTACCTGCCGCCGTACTACAACCCGGGTCCGGACGACGAGCGCATCATGTACGCGAACGAGCGTCGGCGCGAGCTCGGCGGTGCCGTCCCGGAGCGGCGCAACTCGCCGGCGAAGCTCAAGCTGCCCCCCGCGAGCGCGTACGAGGGCGTCCGGAAGGGTTCCGGCAACCAGCCCGTCGCCACGACGATGGCGTGGGTCCGGCTGCTCAAGGACCTCATCCGTGACAAGGAGTTCGGCGCCCACGTCGTGCCGATCATCCCCGACGAGGCCCGTACGTTCGGCATGGACTCGTTCTTCCCGACCCTGAAGATCTACAACCCTCACGGCCAGAACTACACGCCCGTGGACGACGAGCTCATGCTCGCCTACCGGGAGTCGACGGCCGGGCAGATCTACCACACGGGCATCAACGAGACGGGCTCGGTCGCGGCGTTCACCGCTGCCGGCAGCTCGTACGCCACGCACGGCGTGCCCATGGTCCCGGTGTACGTCTTCTACTCGATGTTCGGCTTCCAGCGCACGGGCGACTTCCTGTGGGCGGCGACCGACCAGCTCACCCGTGGCTTCCTCATCGGCGCGACGGCCGGCAAGACGACGCTGACCGGCGAGGGCACGCAGCACATGGACGGTCACTCGCCGCTGCTGGCGCTCAGCAACCCGGCCGTGTGCCACTACGACCCGGCGTACGCGTACGAGATCGCACACATCATGCAGTACGGACTGGAGCGGATGTACGGGGAGAACCCCGAGGACGTCCTGTTCTACCTCACCGTCTACAACGAGCCGAAGCCGCAGCCGGCGGAGCCGGAGAACGTGGATGTCGAGGGCATCCGCAAGGGTATGTACCTGCTCGCCGAGGGCTCCAGCGAGGGCCTCGAGGCGAACGCCCCGCGCGCCCAGATCATGGCATCCGGTGTCGGCGTCGCGTGGGCGCTCGAGGCCCAGGAGCTGCTGCGCAGGGACTACGGGGTCGTCGCGGACGTGTGGAGCGTGACGAGCTGGAACGAGCTCGGCCGCGACGCGATCAAGACCGAGAAGGCGAACTACGACGACGGCGGCGACAGGGTCCCGTACGTCACGGCGAGACTCACCGGTCGTCCCGGTGTCGTCATCGCTGTGTCGGACTACGCGACCGAGGTGCAGAACCAGATCGCCAACTACGTGCCTGGCTCGTTCCGAGCGCTGGGTGCGGACGGCTTCGGCTTCTCGGACACCCGCGCGGCCGCGCGTCGCTACCTCAAGATCGACGGCCCGTCGATCGCGGTGGCGGTCCTCCGTGAGCTCGCCGAGGTCGGCGACGTCCCCCGGGAGCTCGCCAGCGAGGCGTACGCGCGGTATCAGATCGACAACGTCACCGCCGGCAGCTCCGGCTCGGTGGGCGGCGACAGCTAGCACGACGATGGCAGGCGAGAACACTTCGGTGAAGGGCATCCTCGGCCTGGCTCCTGGACTGGTCGTCCAGGAGCTGGGCTGGGACTCGGACGTCGACGAGGACCTTCGCGGTCTCGTCATGGACGCGGTGGACGGCGACCTGGTCGAGGAGACCGACGACGCCGTCGACGTCGTCCTGCTGTGGTGGCGTGCCGACGACGGCGACGTGGTCGACGGCTTGTTCGACGCCTTGCGGGACCTCTCGAACAGCGGCGTGCTGTGGCTCCTGACCCCGAAGGTCGGGCGACCGGGCCACGTGCCGCAGGCGGACCTCCAGGAGGGGGCGGTCACGGCCGGCCTCGCCCTCACGACCTCCGTGGCCGTCTCGAAGTCGTGGTCCTGCCACAAGCTCGTACGTCCGAAGGGCGCACGTCGCTGACCCCTTGCCGCACCGCAGGGGCGCGTCTGGCAGACTTGTCCGGTCGCCTGTCGGGGCGCGTACCGGGCGCATAGCTCAGCTGGTTAGAGCACTTCCCTTACAAGGAAGGGGTCGGGGGTTCGAGTCCCTCTGCGCCCACCCGTGTGAAATGCCGTTTGACTAGGGTAAATACTGACTGCAGTCCCTCCTGAGATCTCCGCGCATCTCTTGGGCCACAGGGAGACGCTCCCGACCATGCGCCTCGCGGCTAGAAGCGGTCGGAGTTGAACCGCAGAAGTGGCGCTCATTCCGAGCCGCTCGGCGCTCTCACCGGAACCGGACGTTTGTCCGTCACAGGCACTCAGGAGCTCGCATGAGGGCGCAACTTCGGCGGCTGTACTCCACCGACGGGCTCATTGAGCCCGAACCGAATGCTCGCTCCTCGACGGATCGGGAATGGTCCCCAGAGCGCACCCGTGGCCCCAGCGCCGACGTTCATTCCGCGGAAACTGCTTCCGAAGCGCGACTCACCAACTGCTGTCGAGCTTCAGGACCCGGTGGCCGTGCTCCTCGCCCCAGATCCTCGATGTCGGCGCCGCAGGCCTCGACGATCCGCAGCCCCAGCATCGCGACCAGCGCGAAGTCATGGCGATTCATGGAGTCCCTGGCGGCCGCGAGGGCCCAGTCGAGGCTCTTTCATTGGTGCTTCGCTGTTGCGTCGTAGCCGACGGGCGCTCGAACGCGTTTATGGTTGAATACAGCGGCGATTCAGGAGACTTCGTGGCCGGCCGCGCAGAAACGGTTGTTATGAGGGCCGAAAACCGGCTCATATCAACCGTTATCGGGTTTGGGGCCCAGGCGACCCCTGTCATAACAACCGTTAATGCGTTTGACCGTCCCTCGAGGCCGGGTACGGCAGCGTTCCTGGCGATGTGACCCTCATCCGGTCGGCAGTTCCATGCCATAACCCAGGGCCGGCCACGGCACGACTCTCGTTCCTCCCGGCCGGCTCCAGAGTGTACGTGGAGGAGGACTGGAGGACGCGCCTGTCGCATCACTCCATATCAGCTGTCCTGCCGAGCCAGCCCCGACGGATCGCCCACTTGGCCAGCTCGAGGACCGGGACCACGGTCAAGGCGAGGGGTGTGACCGTGAGCCAGTCGGCCACCGAGAGCGGGTGCGTGCCGAAGGCGGCCTGGAGGGGCGGCACGTAGACGATCGCGAGCAGGAGCCCCGCCTCCCACAGCAGGGCGAGGTTGAGCCACTTGTTCGCGAAGGGATGGTCGAAGACCGAGTGGTGGTCGGACCTGAAGTTGAAGGCCTTGAGGAACTCGACCATCACCAGGGCCACGAAGACCATCCCCATGGCCTCGCGAAGCGTGCGGCCCGTGTGGAGCGTCCAGGCGAACAGGCTGAGGTTGATCACGGTGGACCACGCGCCGCCGATCGCGATGAGCGCGAGGACAGGACGGGTGAAGACGCCGGCGCGGGGGTTCCCCGGGGGGCGCGCCATGAGGCGGCGCTCCGGGGGGTCGACGGCGAGGGCGAGTGCCGGCAGCCCGTCGGTGGCGAGGTTCACGTAGAGGATCTGGACGGCGCTGAGCGGCAGGGGGAGCCCGGTGAGGACGGCGCCCACCATGAGTCCGATCTCGCCGGCGTTCGAGGAGAGCAGGTACATCAGGTACTTCTTGATGTTGTCGAAGACCACGCGCCCTTCTTCGACGGCCGCCACGATCGAGGCGAAGTTGTCGTCGGTGAGGGTCATGTCGGCAGCCTCTTTGGTGACATCGGTACCGGTCACGCCCATGGCGACGCCGATGTCGGCCTTCTTGAGGGCGGGGGCGTCGTTGACCCCGTCGCCGGTCATCGCGACGATGTGCCCATTCGCCTGCAGAGCCGTGACCACGCGGAGCTTGTGCGCCGGGGAGACCCTCGCGTAAACGTCGATCGTGGCGACCTCCCGACGCAGGAGGGCGTCGTCCATCGCATCGAGCTCGGTCCCGACCACCACCCGGTCGTGGGTGAGCAGTCCGAGCTCGCGCGCGACCGCTCGGGCCGTCACGGGATGGTCACCGGTGATCATCACCGGCCGGATGCCGGCTTCCTCGCACACGTGGATGGCGTCCCGAGCCTCGGCGCGGGGAGGGTCGATCATCCCGACCAGGCCGAGCAGCGTCATGCTGCGTTGCGCTGTATCGAGCCCGCAGTGCTCCCTCACCGCCACCGCGAGGACGCGCAGCGCGTCCTCGGCGAAGGTGCGGGCCAGCTCCAGCAACCGGTCGCGATCGGCCTGCCCGAGAGGAACCACCGCCCCCTGCTCGCCGGCGTACGAGTCGCAATCGGGCAGGACCATCTCGGGCGCGCCCTTGGTGAACGCGACCGTACTGCCGGCTGTGCGATGGAGGGTGGTCATGCGCTTGGTCTCAGGAGTGAACGGAATCTCCTGGGTCCTGGGTGCGGCTGCCTCCACCGCGGCGCGGTCGACTCCCGCCTTGACGGCTGCGACGACCAGCGCACCTTCGGTCGGGTCCCCGGTCACACTCCAGACGCCACCCTCGTCATGCAGCTGGGCGTCGCTGGCCAGTACGCAGGCCTCCAGGAGCCTCTCGAGCTCAGTGCTGGGTGCTGTTCCCACTCCCTTCACGAGGTAGCGTCCGACCGGTTCGTACCCGCCTCCCTCCACCTCCCACGTGGATCCGGCCACCCAGATCCTGCGTACGGTCATCTCGTTGCGGGTCAGGGTCCCGGTCTTGTCCGAGCAGATGACCGAGGTGCTGCCCAGCGTCTCCACGGCCGGCAGCCGGCGGATCAGTGCGTGGCGGCGAGCCATCTTCTGGACCCCGATCGCCAGCGAGATCGTCACGACCGCAGGCAGTGCTTCGGGCACGACCGCCACGGCGAGGGCGATCCCGAACAGGAGCATCTGCAGCCACGGCTCGCCGCGGAGCAGCCCGAGCGCGACGACGAGGACCACGACGACCAGGGCGACGCGCGCCAGCAGTGAGCCCAGCCGGTCGAGGTTGTGCTGCAGGGGTGTGCGTACCTCCTGCACGCCCTGCAGCAGCTGCGCTACCTGTCCGAACTCGGTGCGCATCCCCGTCTCGACGACGACCGCGCGGCCACGTCCGAACGTCACCGAGGTCCCGGCGTGGACCATGCTCATGCGGTCTCCGACGGCGAGGTCGACGCCTTCCAGAGGGTCTGACTGCTTCGCCACGGCCGAGGACTCCCCGGTCAGCGGCGCCTCGTCGACCATGAGGTTTACGGACTCCACCACACGGCCGTCGGCAGGTACCCGGTCGCCGGGGTGCAGCGCCACGACGTCCCCGGGCACGAGGTCGCGCGTCGCAACCTGCACCTCCTGGCCGTCTCGTACGGCCGTGGCTGTGGGCGAGGCCATCTCCCGCAGCGCCTCGAGGGCACGCTCCGCCCGGTACTCCTGGACGAAGCCGAGCAGGACGGCGAACACGACGATCACCGCGATGACGACGGACTCGACACCTTCGCCGAGGGCGATGGAGATGGCCGTGGCCCCGAGCAGGATGAGGATCAGGACGTTGCGGAACTGCCGGAGGAGGATCCTCCACGGGCCGATGGACCGGCCCCCGCTGAGCTCGTTGGGTCCGAACTGGCGCAGGCGAGACGCCGCCTCGGCCGAGGACAAGCCCCCAGGGGAGCTCTCCACGGTCTCGAACACCGCGTCGACCTCAGCCGCGTGCCACGCCGTCTCAGCGGTCTGCGACGGGAGCGCCGCCTCGCGAGAGGCGTCACCCGAAGGTCCAGCCATCTCTCGACGGTAGCCGAACACGGCGCCCGTCCGCGGCGGAACCCAGACCATCGGGCCGGCGAGCTGGCCCCCAGGGACCGTAGCCCCCTGCTCGGGGGGACGGGCTGCTCAGTCGTTCACGTGATGAGTCCCACCGGGCAGTGGGCGTGCGCGAGTACCGCGCGTGTGGGGCCGCCGAGGACGGCGTGGTAGTGGTGGACCCCCAGGATCAGGAGGTCGGTCGCCTTGCTGATCGCAATGAGAGAGGCGACCGGGTCGCCCAGGAGCACCTCGACCTCGACCGGAACGGCCGGGTGCTTCGCCCGGTACGGGACCAGCTGCGCCGCCAGCTCGGTACTCGCGGCCTCCACGAGGGGCGCGCCTTCCAGGCCGAGGCTCTCCGGTACGACGTGCACGACGCGGAGTCGCGCCTTCCGGATCGCGGACTCCTTGAGCCCCCACGTGAGAGCGGACTCGTGCACCGGCCACGTGCTGACGCCCACAGCGACGGTACGCAGGCCTCCGGTCTCGTGGGGTGTCGAGGCGGCCGAGATGACGATGACCGGGCATGCGGCGTGGACGGCGGCCGAGACGCTCGTCGATCCCACGAACATGCGTTCGAGCCCTGACAGTGACCGGCGACCGAGGACGAGCATCTGCGCCGTACGGCTCAGGTCCGCCAGCACATCGCTGGGACGTCCGAAGCGGACCTCCCCGCTGAGCCGGTCCGCGGGAAGACCGGCCTCGGCTGCGACGCCGACGGCTTCCGCGACGACCTTCTCACCCGCCTTCCGCCGTGCGTCCTGGCTGTTCACGATGTCCCAGAGACCGGTCGCGGGCGCGCCCTCGTCGACAGCGTGGACGATCCACACCTCGCCCCCGGCGGCTCGTGCCTCTCGTGATGCGTAGGTGACGGCTCGCAGGCCGTCCTCGGATCCGTCCACCCCCACAAGGATCCGTGGACGCTTGATGGCTCGCTGTGGTCCGTTGTCGGTCATAATCCGACGATTCTCCGTTCCTGGTGCGCCGTCAACAGGGAGTGCCGAGTTCGTCATGAGCGGGCACGCATCGTGCGACGATGAGGACGTGAGCGAGACCACGCTGTCGTGGGACGTCGTACCCATCGACAAGCCCGACGACCTGAACGTCGTGATCGGGCAGAGCCACTTCATCAAGACCGTCGACGACCTTCACGAGGCGCTGGTCGGCGTCAGCCCGTCCCTTCGCTTCGGGATCGCCTTCTGCGAGGCGTCGGGCCGGCGGCTGGTCCGCCGCTCGGGGAACGACCCTGAGCTGGTCGACCTCGCGACCCGGAACGCCACCGCGATCGCCGCCGGCCACACGTTCGTCGTGCTGCTGCGTGACGGGTTCCCCGTGAACGTGCTCAACCCCATCAAGGCGGTGCCCGAGGTGTGCTCGATCTTCTGCGCGACGGCCAACCCGGTCGAGGTCCTCGTCGCCGTCACCCCCCGAGGTCGAGGCGTCGTGGGCGTCGTGGACGGCGAGCCGCCCCTGGGAGTCGAGACCGAGGCCGACGTCACCGAGCGGCGCGCTCTCCTGCGCGCCATCGGCTACAAGCTCTGAGCACGCGGCCGACGCTCGGGGACGTCGCCGACGGCGACGGGGGCGTCAGTCGAGGGACGGTTCGTCCAGGGAGAGCATGAGCCGGTTCGCCCAGTTGCTCCTCGACACGGCGTACGCCGTGGACGGCGCCCTGTCCCTGATCCGTCAGGCCGACGCGGTTTCCGAGCCCGTGGCTCGGGTACAGGCTCGGTATGAGTGACGTAGTCGAGAGCATTGACGTTGCCGTCCCGGTCTCCGTGGCCTACAACCAGTGGACCCAGTTCGAGGAGTTTCCTCAGTTCATGGAGGGTGTCGAAAGGGTCGACCAGGTAGGAGACGACCTCACCCATTGGCGCATCAAGATCGGCGGGATCGAGCGCGAGTTCGACGCGAAGATCACCGAGCAGCACCCCGACGAGAGGGTCGCCTGGACCAGCGTGACCGGCACCGACCACGCCGGCGTCGTGACGTTCCATCGCCTCGACGACGCGTCGACGCGCGTGACGCTTCAGATGGTCACCGCGCCGGAAGGCGTCGTCGAGACCCTCGGCGACAAGCTGGGCTTGGTGAAGCTGCGGGCGAAGGGCGACCTCGAGCGGTTCAAGAAGTTCATCGAGTCGCGCGGCGCGGCCACCGGGGCGTACCGCGGCGACATCAGCTGAGTCGGGCGGCCCGATCCGCCTCAGTCGTCGGCGAGACGCTGAGGCGCTGAACGAGATCAGCGAGCCCCTGACGTCGGGTGGCGTCCGAGGTTCGCCGCTCCCGGTACAGTCATCGCCCGTGGGACAGATCGATGACATTCGCGCCGAGCTCGGCGACCTTGACCGTACGCTGACCTCGATCGAGGCCGTCGTCGACCTGCCGGCCAAGCGGAAGACGATCGAGGCGCTGTCCGAGGAGGTCGCGGCCCCGGACCTGTGGAACGACCAGGACCATGCGCAGGAGGTCACGTCGCGGCTCTCGCGGGCGCAGGCCGAGGTCGAGCGGGTGAGCGGCCTGCGGAGCCGCCTCGACGACCTGAGCGTGCTCGTCGACCTCGCCGAGGAGGAGTCCGACCCGGGCACTGTCGACGAGGTCCGCCGGGAGATCTCCCGGATCCAGCCGGAGATCCAGGCGCTCGAGGTCCGCACGCTGCTCTCCGGTGAGTACGACGAGCGGGACGCCCTGGTGACGATCAGGTCCGAGGCCGGGGGAGTCGACGCAGCGGACTTCGCCGAGATGCTGCTCCGCATGTACCTGCGGTGGGCGGACCGCCACTCGTACCCGGTCGAGGTGTACGACACGTCCTACGCCGAGGAGGCGGGGATCAAGTCGGCGACGTTCTCGGTGAAGGCGCCGTTCGCATACGGGACGCTGTCGGTCGAGCAGGGGACCCATCGCCTCGTCCGCATCTCGCCCTTCGACAACCAGGGCCGTCGGCAGACGTCGTTCGCCGGTGTCGAGGTGCTTCCGGTGACCGAGGAGGCCGACCACATCGACGTCCCCGAACAGGACATCCGAGTCGACGTCTTCCGTTCGTCTGGCCCGGGGGGCCAGTCCGTCAACACCACCGACTCGGCCGTCCGCATCACGCACCTCCCGACCGGCATCGTCGTGAGCTGCCAGAACGAGAAGTCCCAGCTGCAGAACAAGGCCGCCGCGCTGCGCGTGCTCCAGTCGCGACTGTTGGACAAGGCGCGAGCCGACCGCGCCGCCGAGCTCAACCAGCTCAAGGGCGACGGCGGGAACTCGTGGGGCTCGCAGATGCGCAGCTACGTCCTGCACCCGTACCAGATGGTCAAGGACCTCCGTACTGACCACGAGGTCGGCAACCCCGACGCCGTGTTCGACGGCGACATCGACGGCTTCATCGACGCGGGTGTCCGCTGGCGCAAGCAGCACGCCTGAGTGCGCTCCGAGTGATTCCCGGCGGCCGCCACGCGCGCGTCGAGTCGTTGGCTCCCAGGTCCGGCGCCTACACTCTGACGAGGCCGGCTGAGAAATCTCAGGAACTTTCCCTGTCCCCGAACCCGGCCAAGGGTGAGCTGTGATCAGATTCGAAGACGTCTCGAAGGTGTACGAGGGCCAGCAACGCGCCGCTCTCAAGAACGTGAGCATCGAGGTGGAGAAGGGCGAGTTCGTGTTCCTCGTGGGCACTTCCGGGTCGGGGAAGTCGACCTTCCTGAGGCTGATCCTCCGCGAGTACCGGGCGACGCGCGGACACGTGTACGTGGCGGGCAAGGACATCAGCAGGCTGCCGGCGTGGAAGATCCCTGGCCTGCGCCGCCAGATCGGCACTGTCTTCCAGGACTTCCGGCTTCTGCCCGGCAAGACCGTCCATGAGAACGTCGCGTTCGCCCTCCAGGTCATCGGCAAGCCGTCCTCGGTCATCAAGAAGGTCGTCCCGGAGACACTGGAGCTCGTCGGGCTGGCAGGGAAGGGCGACAGGCTCCCCGAGGAGCTGTCCGGCGGTGAGCAGCAGCGGGTGGCGATCGCCCGTGCGTTCGTCAACCGCCCGCGCATCCTCATCGCCGACGAGCCCACCGGAAACCTCGACCCGGCCACCAGCGTCGGGATCATGAAGCTGCTCGACCGGATCAACCGCGCGGACACGACCGTCGTCATGGCGACCCATGACTCGGCGATCGTGGACCAGATGCGCAAGCGCGTCATCGAGCTGGACGCGGGCCAGGTCGTTCGCGACCAGGTCAAGGGCGTCTACGGAGCGCGGTAGGAGACTCTCGATGCGACACACATTCTCTGAGACGTGGAGCGGCCTGCGCCGCAACGCCAGCATGACCCTTGCGGTCGTCGTGACCATGTGGGTCTCGCTGTCGTTGTTCGGCGCCGGGCTCCTCGCCGCACGTCAGGTCGACCTCCTCAAGGACCGCTGGTACGACAAGATCGAGATCTCGGCCTTCCTCTGCGTGAAGGACGTCAAGGGGGACAACTGCGACCCTGGCCAGGACGCCACCGACGCGCAGAAGGCGGCGATCCTGCAGGCCATCCAGCAGAACCCCGAGACCCAAGACGTCTTCTACGAGTCCAAGCAGCAGGCGTTCGACGAGTTCAAGCGCGTCTTCGCGGGCTCGTCGATTGAGGACTCTCTCACGGTCGACCAGATGCAGGACTCGTACCGGGTCAAGCTCAAGAACCCGGCGAACTACCAGGGCCTGGTCAGCGAGGTCTCGTCCATGAAGGGGGTCCAGTTCGTCCAGGACCTCCACGTCTACCTGGACCCCATCTTCACGTGGCTCAACGCCCTGAGGTGGGGGACGATCGGCATGAGCGTGCTGCTCCTGCTCGCCGCGTCGCTGCAGATCGGCAACACGATCCGGATGGCGGCGTTCGCCCGACGGCGGGAGCTGGGGATCATGAGGCTGGTGGGCGCCAGCAACATCTACATCATGCTGCCGTTCCTCCTGGAGAGCCTGTTCGCGGCGATCCTCGGCGCCGCTCTGGCCAGCGGGACGCTCGCCGCGGGCCTCTACTTCGTCATCCTCCAGAATGCTCAAGTATCACTGAAGGGTTTACGCTGGATCGGCTGGTCTGACGCGGGATTGGCCATGGCCGCTGTCACTGGGGTCGCTGTTGTGCTTTCAATAGCCCCGACGTTGATAGCGACCAGGAGGTACCTCCGGGTCTGACTTCCCAGCAAGGAGTGCCCGGTGAGGACCTCAACTCGAGTGCTAGCCCTACGGCTGGCCGCGACATCGCTCGCTGTGGCATCCCTGGTCGTCTGGGCAGCACCCACGTCGCTCGCCGACTCCACCACCGACGAGATCGCACGCCAGAACGCGGCAGCCGCCGCGGCCAGGGCGGACGTCGACACCCTCACCCTGCAGCGCGCCGCGGCCGCCGCCCGGGCAGCCGACGCGCAGGCGCAGGTCGAGGAGTCCTCGGCGGTCCTCGCCGCGGCGAGCGCGAAGCTCCAGGCATCTCAGGCAACGCTCGCCAACGCACAGGCGGCCCTCGCCGTGGCCCAGCAGAACCTCATCACGGCCCAACGCAAGGACGCCGAGACCGCCGGCTCGCTCGCCACCACGCAGATCCTGCTCAAGGCCTCCGACAACCTCGTCCAGCAGAACCAGGACGCGCTCGACGCGGCGCAGGCTCAGGTCGGCGAGATGGCCCGCGAGCAGTACCAGCAGAACACCACCCTGATCGGGATCGTGACCGTCGTCACGCCGACGACGACTGCGTCGATGAACGACAAGCTCCAGTGGGCGACGACGATGTTCGAGACCTCGGCGACGGCGATCACCAGGCTCGAGGACACCCAGGCCAAGCTTGCGGACGCGAAGAACACCCGCGCCGTCCTCGAGGCGCGTGCCGACCTCGCCCGGAAGGAGGCCGCACAACAGCTGGGGCAGAGCCAGAAGGCGCAGAAGGCGGCCTCTGACGCTGCCGCGCGGGTGCAGGCTGCGGTCGATGCGAACAACGCGGCCAAGGCTGCGGCTGCTGCAGCCGTCGCCCAGGACGAGGCCAACGCCGCCGCCCAGCAGGCCGAGGTCAACGCGGTGAACGCGCGCATCGCCAAGCGGATGGCTGACGAGAAGGCGGCTCTGCAGGCTGCCGCTGCCGCCGCCGCGGCTGCAGCGCGGGCCAGGGCAGCGGCGGGCAAGCCGGCCGTCAGCGCGCCGCCCGCGTCGTCGAGCAGGGGGCTAGCAAGCCCGATCCCCGGCGCCTCGATCACCTCCCCGTACGGCATGCGCCTCCACCCGATCCTCCGCATCTGGAAGCTTCACGACGGTACGGACTTCGGTGCGGGGTGCGGCACTCCGATCCACGCGGCGGCCTCCGGCACCGTCACCGAGGAGTACTACAACGGCGGCTACGGCAACCGGATCTTCATCGACCACGGCCAGGTGGGCGGGGCGTTCATGACCACCGCGTACAACCACCTCTCCGGCTACGCCGTCCGCGTCGGCCAGCACGTGACCCAGGGCCAGGTGATCGGGTACGTCGGCACCACCGGCTACAGCACCGGCTGCCACCTCCACTTCATGGTGTGGGTCAACGGCGCGATGGTGAACCCGGCCAACTACCTCTGACAGCCGGGTGCCTCCGAAATGCGGCAACCTGGCGCGGGACGTGCTTGCTAGGCTGGCTCGGCCGAGAAGGAGGTGCGGACATGCCCCGCGAAAAGGGCCGCACGTTGGTCGCCCAGAACCGCAAGGCGCGTCACGACTACCACCTGCACGACACGTTCGAGGCGGGCATGGTGCTCACCGGCACTGAGGTGAAGTCCCTGCGGGCCGGCCGTGCGTCGCTCTCTGAGGCTTTCGCCACCGTCGACGACGGCGAGGTGTGGCTGCGCAACGCCCACATCCCGGAGTACAGCCACGGCAAGGAGAACCACCTCCCTCGCCGGAACCGGAAGCTGCTGCTGCACCGCCGCGAGATCGACAAGCTGGCGCGCGAGACGGATGCGTCGGGACGGACGATCGTCCCGCTCGCCATCTACTTCTCCGACGGGTACGCGAAGGTCGAGCTCGCCGTCGCGACCGGCAAGCGTGACTGGGACAAGCGGCAGACGATCGCGGCGAGGGAGGCGAACCGGGAGGCGGAGCGCGAGATGTCACGTCACGTGCGCAGCCGCCGTCGGGTCTGATTCCGGGTGCTTCAGGGGGTGTTCCCCGTTGTCCGCGCAGAGGTCGCGGACAACGATGACGGGGTGGCAGCGTTCCCTGAGCACCCGAGCCTTGTGCTCGCGGTCACCGACGCGGACCGCCAGGCCGCCGTCGAGCGGCTGCGTGCCGCGTACGACGAGGGCGCCATCACCGCGAGCGACTACGACCGACGGGCGGGGATGGCCGCGATGGCCCAGTCGCGACGGGACCTCAACACCGCCTTCCTCGGCCTCGTCGAGGTGAGCGCCGACGAGGTGCGTCGCAGCGTTGCTCCTGAGTCCGGACGCGGTCTCGCGGTGGCTGCCCACGTGTCGGGCTGGTTCCTGTTCCTCGTCGGACCGCTGGTCTTCTACGTCCTCGCACCGCCCGGCTCGTACGCGCGTCGCGAGGCGGCCAAAGCCGTCAACCTGTCTGCCCTCGCGTTCTTCGGGCTCGTCTTCGCTGCAGTCCTCGCGGTCGTCAACGACCACGTCGGGGGACCGCTGGCAGTCCTCATCCTCGGGTGCTGGTGGCTCACCTCGCTCGTCTCCGCCGTGCAGGCCGCCAAGGGCAACGACTGGCAGCATCCGCTGTCGCGCTGGCTGCCTCTCGAGGTCGTACGGGGCTAGGAGAAGGCATGAGCGGCTCCTCGGGACCGTCGGCTAGACTCGTCATGTACAACTCAACAGGGGGTGACTGGTTTCGACTCGGGACGATAGTCCCAGGAGAAGCGGGCCGAGGATCCAGGGTTATCTCGTTAACGACCCCTGGAAACCAATAAGTGCCGACAACACGCGCACTGACTTCGCTCTCGCTGCCTGAGCAGTGACCGAAGGGTCAGCCCGGACGTGCCTTCCGTCCGGATCCTGGCCTCATTGAGAAGGCTTACTTCCGCAACCTCGTCCTAGGGCCGCGGAAGGACATCTATAGGGCTGGGCTTGTTCACCACGCGCCGACGCGAGGGTGAGAGCCGAGTAGAACGACACCGTCGGCTGCGCCCGGAGAAGGTCTGGTTCATCGCTCAAGGACGCGGGTTCAATTCCCGCCACCTCCACCCCTGTTCCGATCGGCCCCTGCGCGTGGCGCGGGGGCCGTCGTGTGTGTCGTCCATGAGAAGATGCCTCGTGTGGAGCCGATGGTGCGACCCCGGGCCGGTGACCTGCTGATCGCGAGCGTCGCCCTCAGCGACGGTGTCTTCGACCAGACGGTCGTCCTGCTCCTCGACCACGACGAGTCCGGTTCTCTGGGGGTCGTGCTCAACAAGGTGTCCGACCTGGAGCTCGCCGACGTCCTGCCGCAGTGGGCGGACGAGGTGAGCGAGCCCAAGAAGCTGTTCGTGGGCGGCCCTGTCTCGCCGAACGGCGCCATCTGCCTCGCGAGCCTCGCCGACGCGGACATGGAGCCGGCGGGCTGGCGCGGGCTTTTCCACCACGTGGGGCTGCTCCACCTCGACACGCCCGTCGAGATCACCCGCGGAGCGTTCGAGGACCTGCGCATCTACGCCGGCTACGCGGGCTGGGAGCCGGGGCAGCTCGACGGGGAGCTCCTTCGGGGCGCCTGGCACGTCATCCCCGCCCAGTACGACGACATCTTCGGCGCCTCGTACGCCGACCTGTGGCAGCGCGTCCTGCGGCGGCAGGGCGGCGACATCGCGATGTACGCGACGTGGCCCGGCGACCTCTCGCGCAACTGACCCGACGTGCTGGCAGGCTACGATCGCTCGTTAGGGGGTGAGTCGTGAGCGAGACTCCGAACGGGCGAAGGATCCTGGTCATCGACGACGACGCGTCGCTGGCCGAGATGCTCCAGCTCGTGCTGCGGCAGGAAGGCTTCGAGACCACGTGGTGCGCGTCGGGCGACGCGGCACTCGAGGTCTTCAGGTCCGCGCAGTTCGACCTCGTCCTTCTCGACCTCATGCTTCCCGGCCTCGACGGCGTCGCCGTGTGCCGTCGCATCCGGGCCGACTCCGGAGTGCCCATCGTCATGCTCACGGCGAAGTCCGACACGGGCGACGTCGTCGACGGGCTCGAGGCGGGCGCCGACGACTACATCCCCAAGCCCTTCAAGCCCCGCGAGCTCGTCGCGCGCGTCTGGACCCGGCTCCGGCGTCCGCCGGCCGAGTCCGAGACCGACATGATCCGTGTCGGTGACGTGACGATCGACGTGTCCGCGCACGAGGTGAAGCGGGGGAGCGACCCCATCGCGCTCACGCCGCTCGAGTTCGACCTCCTGCTCGCCCTCGCACGCCGTCCCCACCAGGTCTTCACCAGGGAGAAGCTCCTGGAGCAGGTCTGGGGCTACCGCCACGCAGCCGACACCAGGCTCGTGAACGTCCACATCCAGCGGCTCCGGTCCAAGATCGAACAGGACCCGGAGCGGCCGGAGCTCGTACTGACAGTTCGAGGGATCGGGTACAAGGCCGGTGGTGTCGCAGGAGTCAGGTAGGGGGCTCGACCAGGCCCGCCGGCTGCTCCGCGCACCGAGCCGGGCCTGGTGGGGCTCGCTCCCATTGCGTGTGGTCGGCACGACGCTGGTCGGCACGCTCCTCGTCCTGGTGCTCGGAGGCTGGCTCCTTCAGCAGCAGGCGGCGGCCGGCATCGAGAAGGGCAAGGTCGCCTCGTCGCTCGCGGAGGCGTCGACAGCGCTCGACATCATCGAGAGCTCGCTGCGCGACTCGAGTGGACAGGCGAGCACGACGGAGACGATCACCAGGGTCGCGCTGGCGGCGGTCGACCGAGGGTCTGTGGGCGGGCAGTACCAGGTGCTGGTGTCCCTGCCCACGTCCGACATCCGCACCGAGAGGCTGGACCCGTCCAGCGTGTCGAGCTCGCTGCGGCAGACGGTCCAGGAGGCAGTGAAAGCCAGCGACCCGCGGCTCTACTGGACGTCCACGCAGGTCCGGTACCTCGACGGGACCAGCAGCGTGCCCGGCATCGTCGTCGGCGCCGTCGTCGGTTCCCCGGGAGCGAATCGCTACCCGGTCTTCTTGGTGTTCCCGATGTTGCAGGAGGAGTCCACGCTGCGGGTCGTCCAGCAGGCACTCGTCAGCACGAGCCTCGCCGTCACAGTCGGCATGATGGCCATCGCCTACTGGGTGTCGCGGGCAGTCATCACGCCAGTACGGTCCGCACGCCAGGCGGCGGAGCGCCTCGCGTCGGGTCAGCTCGCGGACCGGATGCCGGTGCGCGGCACCGACGACCTCGCCCGGCTCGCAGTGTCGATGAACTACATGGCGTCGGAGCTGCAGCACCGGATCCGTCAGCTCGAGGAGCTGTCCCGCCTGCAGCAGCGCTTCGTGGCAGACGTCTCCCACGAGCTCCGGACCCCGCTGACGACCGTACGGCTCGCCGCTGACGTCATCTACGAGGGGCGTGAGAGCTTCCCGGCGCTCGAGGCTCGGTCCGCCGTGCTGATGCGTCGCGAGCTGGACCGGTTCGAGGCGCTGCTCGCCGACCTGCTGGAGATCTCCCGTTTCGACGCCGGTGCGGCGGAGCTCACGCTCGACGAGCAGGACCTGTGCGAGCTCGTACGGACCGAGGTCGACGCGCTCCGGCCCTTGGCGGCGACGCGCGGGGTTGATCTGGAGCTCAAGCTGCCCGACAGCCCCTGCGGCGCCGACCTCGACCAGCGGCGCATCGGCCGCGTGCTGCGGAACCTCCTCACGAACGCCATCGAGCACGGCGAGGGACGGCCCGTCGACGTCGAGGTCGCCCAGAACCAGACCGCCGTCGCCGTGACCGTACGGGACCACGGCGTGGGCTTCGACGCCAGCGACAGCCACAACGTGTTCGAGCGCTTCTGGCGAGCCGACAGGGCCAGGGCTCGCAGCATCGGCGGCACGGGCCTCGGCCTTGCCATCGCCATGGAGGACGTGAGGCT
>JAJZQV010000073.1 GCA_021803025.1 Actinomycetes bacterium
GCGAGGTCGACCACATCGCCGAGCAGGCCTTCTTCAACGTCGGCGGCCTCGAGGACGTCATGAAGAAGTGGGACCAGCTCCAGAAGGAAGGCGCCTGAGCCATGGCGGAGGCGTTCTGGGTCGAGATCGTCGCGGCTGACCGGCGGGTCTGGGAGGGCGACGCCATCTCGGTCGTGGCGCGGACCACGGAGGGTGACATCGGCCTCCTCGCACGGCACGAGCCGCTGATCGCCCCGCTCGTGCCGTCCACGGCTGAGGTCACCACCCCGGACGGCCGGCGAGAGGTCGTCGTCGTCGACGGAGGCTTCCTGTCGGTCACCCCGACCCGCGTGGCACTGATCTCGCCCTTCGCCCAGCTGGCTCACGAGATCTCCCTCGAGGAGGCCGAGCACGAGCTCCGCGAGGCTCAGAAGGCCCTCGACGCCGGCGACAACAGCGAAGAGGTCCATCGGCACTACCTGCGCGCGCGGGCCCAGATCCGAGCAGTCCACCTCGTCGCCTGACGACGTCCCGGTCCATGCGGCAAGAACCCTGGGCAGCGACGGGCGAGGTCCATGGTCCGGGGCGGATCTGTGCACCTGGGCCGACCTAGTACAGTCTCGCCATGACCTGGGTGGGGGACACCGAAGTGGGCCTGATGACGGCCCTCGCACTGGTGCTCCTCTGGCTGCTGTGGGTGTTCGGGCGCCGGCGGTGGCTTTCTCGCCAGGGGGGTACGTTCGACTGCTCGGCCCGGCTGAACACGACCATCACCGGGCAGGGCTGGGTGCTGGGCGTCGCCCGGTACTCGGGGGACTGGCTCGAGTGGCACCGGGTGTTCGGCCTGAGCGTCAGCCCGCGCCTGCGCTTCCACCGCAGCGACACGGCGATCATCGACCAGCGACTGCCCACGGCTCGCGAGACGCTCTCCCTGTACGAAGGGCAGCGCGTCATCAGCCTCGTCGGCGCGCTCCCGGACGAGCGTCCGGTGGAGATCGCCCTTGGCGCCCAGGAGCTCACCGGCCTGATGTCCTGGTTCGAGGGTGCACCTCCCGGACGCGGGCGCGTCGAGCCGCGGGTCGGCTGACGGGCCCACGGGTTCGGGGTGCGGGTCCCGCCTACTCGGGAGGCTGCAGGGGTGGCGCCTGACGCGAGCCGCCCGGTACCCAGAGGATGTCGCCGTCCCGCCGGTTCGTGGCGCGGGCGAGGATGAACAGCAGGTCGGAGAGCCGGTTCAGGTACGTGACGGCGAGGCTGCTGATCCCACCCGGCGCGTCGAGGCCGAACTCGTCGGCGGCCCGCCAGGCGATGCGCTCCGCGCGGCGACAGATCGTACGGCAGACGTGGAGGTGGGCCGCCGCCGGCGTCCCGCCGGGAAGGACGAAGGACCGGAGCTCCGCGAGACCCCCCATGTACTCGTCGCACCAGCCTTCGAGGCGGTCCACCGACGAGGAGATGACCCGCAGGGGCTCGGTGGGCGCGTCAGGACGGAGCGGCGTGGCGAGGTCCGACCCCAGGTCGAACAGCTCGTTCTGGATCAGGCGCAGCGCGTCGACCATCGAGCGCGGCAGCTCTCCCAGCGACAGGGTGACGCCGATGGCGGAGTTCAGCTCGTCCACCGTTCCGTACGCCTCGACCCGCAGGTCGGTCTTGGGCACGAGCGAGTTGTCGACGAGACGTGTCGTGCCTCGGTCGCCCGTACGGGTGTAGATGCGTGTCAGGTGGACCATGCGGGCGAGCCTAGCAACGCCGCCGCGTCGGGAACCGTCCCCGGCGCCGTCTGTGGCAGGCTTGCCCGGTGATCCGCAGAGCCCTCGCCGCGGCTGTCGCCGTCGTCCTCCTGTCAGCGTGCGCGTCCACGGCCAGCACGTCCGCCACCGCCGTCCGCACGACGAAGCCGAGCCTCGCGCAGGCCTCGCCGGGAACGGTGAGCTGCACGTACGTCGCCGCCTCTACCCCGGCCAAGCCCGTCGACCCGCCGTCGGGATCCAACGTGCCCGCCACGGGGACGGTGGCCGCCGTCATGACGACGAACGAGGGACCGATCTCGATCACCATGGACCGGTCCAGGACCCCCTGCACGATCAACTCGTTCCTGTCCCTGGCGCAGCAGAGGTACTTCGACGCCACGAGCTGTCACCGCCTCGTGAACGCCGGCATGTACCTGCTGCAGTGCGGCGACCCGTCCGGCACTGGCCTCGGCGGCCCCGGGTACACGTTCCGGGACGAGACGTACGCGACCGACACGTTCCCGGCGGGCACGGTCGCCATGGCCAACGCGGGCCCGAACACCAACGGGTCGCAGTTCTTCCTCGTCTACCAGGACACTCGTCTGCCGCCCCACTACACGGTCTTCGGCCACATGGACACGGCGGGCATCGCCGTGGTCGCGAAGATCGCCGCCGACGGCCAGGACGGGTCGAACAGCGCAGGCGGCGGCAAGCCGAACAACCCGGCGAGGATCCTGTCCGTCAGTCTCGGCTGAGCCTCAGGCCGTCGCGGACGCCCACTGGCGCAAGGTGGCGGCGACCACCTCCGGCTGGTCCGCGTGGACCCAGTGGCCCGCGCCCTTGACCACGACGAGGCGAACGCGCGGGAACAGTGTCCGCATCGCCGGCAGCTCGTCCCGCGTCACATAGTCGGACCGCTCCCCTGCGAGCCACAGGACGGGCCCGTCGTACGTGCCGTCGACGGAGGGCCAGCCGCCGATCCGTGCGATTCCGTGACGCAGGCCTTCGAGGTTCGGCCGCCACTCCCAGCCCGCGTCCGTCCGCTGCAGTCCCTGGAGGAGGAAGGCCCGTACGACCGGGTCTGGCGCCGCCGAGCTCAGCTGCGCATCCGCGTCGGCACGCGTGGCGATGCGGGACAGGTCGATCGCGAGCATGGCGTCGAGGTAGCGCACGAACTCCATGGCATTGCGGTCCGCGGGAGAGATGTCCACGACTGCCAGGCGGGCGACGAGCGCGGGGTGGTGCAGCGCGACGAGCATGGCGACCTTGCCGCCCATCGAGTGGCCGACCAGGGTCACCGGGGACGTCTGGGTCTCGGTGAGCAGGTCCGCCACAGCGCCTGCCATCGCCTCGTACGACACGTCGGCGGTCCAGGGCGAGCGGCCGTGGTTCGGGAGGTCGACGAGGAGGCTGGAGGCGGGCAGGAGGGCCTTGGCGATCGTCGACCAGTTCCTCCCCTGGCCCAGAAGCCCGTGGAGGAACACGTACGACACCGGGCCGTCACCGACTCGTGTCACCGCGAGGCTCACGGCCGCCGGTCCCAGCATGCGGTGTGCCAGTGGCGACGGGCGTCGACGGCGCGCTCCTGCCCGAGCTCGGGGGTGCTCGGCCACGCGACGACGTGAGGGGTGCCCACGACGACCGGATGGTCGCAGCCGGGGCAGCGGTACTGCTTGGTGGCGGCGGC
This sequence comes from Actinomycetes bacterium, assembly GCA_021803025.1. Lineage (GTDB taxonomy): Bacteria > Actinomycetota > Actinomycetes > Propionibacteriales > Propionibacteriaceae > Fen-668. The sequence continues at coordinate 3,397 of JAJZQV010000073.1, forward strand.
GCCGGGCACGGTCCGCACGATCCAGCGCCCGTCGGCCTTCACGGCGTTCGTCGCGTGACCTGCACCCAGGGGTCGGGGAGCACGCAGGTGCTTGCTGGGGCGCCGGGCCATGCCGGTGACGATACCCGGTCGAGGCGCGCCCAGCGGTGCGGGTCCGACGGGTTGCCGGACGGTTACCCTGAGGCTGTGGACGCACGCGGGTGTGGGGGCTCAAGGTGTCGCACCGGCTCCTGAGGCGGGTGGTCGTCGGGCTGGCCCTGGCCTCGGCGCTGACTGCGTGCGCCATCCGTCCCCCGTCGTCCATGACCACGCCCACATCACCTCCTCCCACCGCCTCGCCGCCGAGCGCGTCGGTGACCCCGTCCGCCACGGCGCTGACGACCCCCACGGTGCAGGGCCCGTGTCAGCGCCCACCCGAAGCGCTCGTGACCCACGCCCCCGGTGTCGGCCGCACCGTCGCCTTGACCTTCGACGACGGTCCCGCGCCAGCGGACCTCGAGATCGTGCGGGTCCTGGCGCGCTACGGCGTCCACGCGACGTTCTTCGAGACGGGCCGGCATGCGGTCGACAACCCGACCGTGAGCAGGTACGTGGCCGACCAGGGGAACCTCGTCGAGGACCACTCGTGGGACCACCTGTACCCGCGGGAGGTGCCGGGCGGATGGACCGCCGCGTACCTCACCGACCAGTTCGCGCGCACCAGGGCCCAGCTGGCGGCGACGACGTCCGAGCACGTGTGCTACGTCCGTCCGCCGGGTGGCTTCGTCGACCATGTCGTGGGGGCTGTGGGATCGCTGGGGATGACCGCGGTCCTGTGGTCAGTGGACGGTCTCGACTGGAAGCAGCCAGGTTCCGTGACCCCGGACGCGACAGCCGCGATCGTCACGAACGCGACCCGGGTGGAGGGACAGGAGCACCCCATCGTCCTGCTCCACTCCGGCAAGGCGAGCCACGAGCCGGACTTCGTGGTCAGTCCGTTCCGGGGGAACACCATCGCGGCGCTCCCGCAGATCATCCAGTGGTACCTCGCCCATGGGTACACGTTCGTCCGCCTGGACGGGACCACCTGAGCCCGCCCTCCGGCCGACGTTCGCACGCTCGGACGTTGCGACAGACGGCGGCGGCTGCCAGTACGGTGTCCGGGTGCGCCTCGTGATCGCTCGTTGTCAGGTCGACTACGCCGGGAAGCTCACCGCCCATCTGCCGATGGCGCCGCGTCTCCTGGTCGTCAAGGCCGACGGGTCCGTGTCCGTCCACGCTGACGACAAGGCGTACAAGCCGCTCAACTGGATGAGCGCCCCGTGCACGCTGACGGTCCGGGTCTCCTCGGCCGAGGAGGCCGCGTTCGACGAGGCCGTCGCGGAGGTCTGGGAGGTACGGAACACGTCAGGTGACACCTTGCAGATCAGGATCGCCGAGGTGCTGCACGACTCCAACCACGACCTCGGGGTCGACCCGGGACTGCAGAAGGACGGCGTCGAGAAGCACCTGCAGGCGCTCCTCGCCGAGAACCCCTCGGCGCTGGGAGAAGGCTGGACCCTCGTGCAGCGCGAGTACTACACGCCGATCGGTCCGGTCGACCTCGTGTGCCGGGACGCCCTGGGGGGCTACGTCGCGATCGAGGTGAAGCGACGGGGCGAGATCGATAGCGTCGAGCAGCTCACCCGGTACCTCGAGCTCATGCGACGAGAGCCGCGGTTCTCGACGCTGAGCGGTGTCCTCGCCGCCCAGCAGGTCAAGCCGCAGGCGCGCGTCCTCGCGGCGGACCGCGGGATCGCCGTCGTGACCGTCGACTACGACGCGCTGCGGGGCCTCGACAGCAGCGAGGGGCGCCTCTTCTGAGTCGTCAGCGGGCGTCGAGCGCCGGGAGGACCACCTCGCGGTAGACGAGCAGCAGCGCGGCCGCGAGCGGTATCGCCATGACTGCTCCGGGGATGCCCAGTGTGGTGCCGCCCGCCAGGGCGGCGACGACGACGAGGGCGCCTGGCACCTTGACCTGGCGTGCCATGAGCCGCGGCTGCGTGAAGTACGTGTCGAGCTGCTGGTACAGGATGCAGAACGCGAGACAGATCACCGCGACCGTCGGGCTCACGGAGAGGCCGATGAGGCTCACGATGATGATGTTCGCAACGCCCCCGATGAGGGGGATGTACGTGAGCAGCGCGACCATGAAGGCCAGTGCCAGCGCGTACTGGGGCAGGCCCACGAACGACAGGAAGATGAAGAACACGAAGCCCGCGATGATGACGTCGATCGTCATGCCCGTGACGTAGCCCCCGATGCGGGTGAACATCTCGTCGGCCAGGTACTTCGCACGGGGGCGCCGAGAGCCGGGCGAGAACAGGTAGATGGTCGTCTTGATCTCGGGCAGGCTGGCAAGGAAGTATGCCGTGAGGACGATCGTGACGATGAGCGAGAAGAGCGCGTTCACGACGAGGGCACCCGCGCCGAGGAGGCCGTTCCACAGGGCGTTGAGGAGGCTCCCGTTCGTGAGGAAGCTCGTGAGTCTCGCGAGGAAGTGGTACTGCGCGTCGAGGTTGGCGATCTGCTGGTTCTCCCGCAGCGCCTGGATGTAGCTGGGGGCGTTCTTGTACAGCGCGGTGCCCTGTTCGGTGACCAGGGGGAGCAGAGCGGTGGCGCCCAGGACGACGACGACGAGCACCCCGACCATGACCGCCACGACGGCGAGGCCGCGGGGGAGCTTGTGCGCAGTGAGCCACTCGACCATGGGGTTGAGCCCCAGGGCGATGAACAGGCTGAGGATGACGATGAGAAGGATCGCCTTGAGCGAGATGAGGGTCTGGGCGAGACCGATGGCGACGAGCGCACCGATCGTCGCGTAGAAGCCCAGCGCGAACGGCTGGCGGATCGTGATGGCGCTCCCGCTCTCGGTGGGCGCCGGAGGAGGCACCGGCACCGCGGTCTCCGCGGGGTCGGCCATGAGGTGGCGAGTCGTCATGCGCCGAAGGGCCGTCACCGGCCAATGGAAGCGTGAGCCTGTGCTGTGGCCCTCGACGGCCTGGTCGGTGTCACCGACGGCATCCGGCGCAGGCACGGGGATGTTCCCGACCGCCTCATCCTCGACCTCCGGGACCTCGTCCTGGCTCATCGGTTCTCTCTCTCGCGGATTTCGCTGGGCTCCGCGTCGTCCTGGGGAACCGCCTCAGGATCGGGTGGCGACGCGGCCGGGGAGACCTGCGTAGAGGTACGAGGCCGGCCGGAGGCCGTCCTGCCCTTCCGCCTCGCCGACCTTCTGCTGGTCTCCGACCCGACCGCATCCGTCCAGCGCAAGGTCGCGTCGCTCTCCTCGGTGCCGCCGACGAGGTCCTCGACGGGCGGGTACATGGCTTCGGGCCACGCCTCGTCCACGGGCTCATCGTCCGCCGCCTGGCGCCCCATGCCGGCGATCTGGCCCAGCTGGTTCTGGATGGCCTTCTTCCGAGCAGTGAGGGCGCCGATCTCGGCCACGAGCTGCTCCTTGCGGCGCTGGGCCTCGGCGTCGAGCCGCGCACGGAGCTGCGCACCCGCGGCGCGCGTGGCCGCAAGATGCTGCTCGGACTCTCGTACGGCCTGGATCCTGATGCTCTCGGCCTCCTCGCCGGCCGCGGCGCGGATCTGGACGGCAGCCGCCGTCTCGTCCGAGAGGACCTTCGTGGCGGCCTCGTGCTGGGCCGTCGCATCCGCCAGCAAGGCCGCCGCCTGTCGATGTGCCTCACTGGTCGCCTGGGCGGCGGTTGTCCGGGCCTCGTCGGCAAGGGCGTGCGCCTCGGTCGTGATCCGCGCGGCCTCCACCTCGGCTGCGGCGACGACCGCCGCCGCCTGCTGCTCGGCCTCGTGAGCGATGGCCTCGGCGTGCCGCTTCGCGGAGGCCACCACCTGGTCGGCCTCCGCACGAGCCGCTGCAAGTGTCTCCTGCAGCTCGTCGTTCTGCTTGTCTCGGACGCGCCGGAGGTTGGCCATGGCCGTCGAGCGCATGTCGTCGGCCTCCTGCTGGCCGGCCGCGCGCAGCTCCTCGGCGTCCCGGCGGGCGGCCGCGCGGATCGCGTCGGCCTCGATCTTGGCGCGGGTCTTGAGCTCGTCCGACTCCGACTCTGCGGCGCTCAGCAGGACGGACGCATGGCCCGTCAACCGGGTGAGGTCCGTCGCGGTCGCCTGGGACCTCAGCAGCTCGTGCTCGCTCTCGAGCTCCCGGACACGACGGCGCAGGTCGAGGATCTGGCGCTCGAGCTTGCGGACGTGGTCGTCGACTTCCTTCTTGTCATAGCCGATCACGGCGTTCGGGAAGCCGCCGACGACCGTCGCGCGGTCGTCGAACATCGCGAGCCCAGGGTCCTCGTACTCGTCGTTCATTCGGACGCTCCTCGTGCCGGACGGGTGGGTCTTCCAGAAGGCTACCCCGTGGCGGTGGGCCCGCCTGGCATATCGCGAGCCAGGCGTCAGTGAGCGGCGGGCTCCACGATCTCGAGGAGGATGCCGCCCGTGTCCTTGGGGTGCGCGAACTGGATCCGCGAGCCGCCGGTGCCGATCTTGGGCTCGGGGTAGAGGAGCCGTACGCCGCGGGCGCGGAGCGCCTCGGAGACGGCGTCGATGTCGGCGACCCGGTAGGCGAGCTGCTGGATGCCAGGGCCGTTCTTGGCGATGAACTTGGCGATCGTCGAGTTCTCGTTGAGCGGGGCGAGCAGCTGGATCTGAGCGCTCTCGGCCCCCTGCGCGCCCGTGCCGAGCATGGCCTCCTCGACACCCTGCTCCTCGTTGGTCTCACGGTGGAGGACACGCCAGCCGAGGACCTCGGTGTGGAACGTGATGGCGTCGTCGAGGTTGGGCACGGCGAGGCCCACGTGGTCGATGCAGACAAAGAGGTCGGTGTTCATGGGCCAAAGCCTGTCACACGCGCCTCGTGGCGTCGCCGGGGGGCTGGACCGACACGCTGGCGCACGTGCGTGCCGCCGGCGGCCTCGTCAGGCAAGATGAGAGGGTCCGGCTCAGGCGAAGGGAGTGGCTATGGCGTGGATCAAGAAGGCGATCTGGCTGCTGGTGGCCGCCTTCGTCCTCTTCTATCTCTTCACGCGCCCGGAGCAGGCCGCCGCAGCGGTGAAGACGTTCGTCGGTGCCTTCGATGCCATCATCCGGTTCTTCACGGCGCTCGCTTCCCGTTGAGCCGCGGGTCCGGCGGACCAGCTACCTGAGGCCGGACGTCGACCGGCACCTTCTCCACGAGGACGGAGAAGTCGTCGTGGTGGAGATCGCCAAGCCACCGGTCGCAGCGGTGGGGCCCGCAGGGTGGGTCGTGCTGGGCGTCGCGATCCTCGCCCTCATGGGCTCCGCAGGACCCGGCTGGTGGCTCATGCTGCTCGTCGGCCTGGGGCTGGCGGTCCTGGGCCTGTACCAGGTCCACGAGCTCCACATGGACCGGTTCGTCGTCACCAACCTCCGCGTGTTCCGCGTCCACGGCACGTTCGAACGGCACGTGGCGACCGTGCCGCTCATGCGCATCCTCGACATCACCGTGCACCAGCCGTTCCTCGGCACGCTGTTCAACTTCGGGCACCTGGTGTTCGAGTCCGCCGCGCAGGACCAGGGCCTGCGGGAGATCAAGTACGTCGACGACCCGTTCACGATGGAGCACGTCATCGAGCAGGTCATCCAGCGCTCGGGGGTGCGTCCCACCTCCGCGCGACGGGCGGCCGCTCCAGAGGACGACGGCACCTGAGCGGCTGATGCCCGGGTGAGGCTCCGAGCGCCGGTGACGTCGTCAGCCCAGCACCGCGTCGACGACCTGGCGTGCCTCCTTCTGCACCTCGGCCAGGTGCTCGGGCCCCTTGAGGGACTCGGCGTAGATCTTGTACACGTTCTCCGTCCCCGAGGGCCGGGCAGCGAACCACGCGTGCTCGGTGACGACCTTGAGCCCGCCGATGGGGGCGCCGTTGCCGGGCGCGGTCGTGAGCTTCGCCGTGATGGGCTCGCCGGCGAGGTCGGTCGCGGTGACGTCCTCGGGCGAGAGCTTGCCGAGCTTCTGCTTCTGCTCGCGGGTGGCGGGGGCGTCGACTCGGGCGTACGAGGAGACGCCGTACCTCCCCTCGAGCTCGGCGTAGAGCTGGGACGGCGTCTTGCCGGTCACCGCGAGGATCTCGCTCGCGAGGAGGTCGAGCAGGATGCCGTCCTTGTCCGTCGTCCACGTGCGGCCGGACGTGGTGAGGAACGACGCTCCGGCCGACTCCTCGCCTCCGAAGCCGAGCTCACCGGAGATGAGCCCGGGCACGAACCACTTGAAGCCGACCGGGACCTCGACGAGCGTGCGGCCCAGCTCGGCGGCGACGCGGTCGATCATGGAGCTCGAGACGAGGGTCTTGCCGATGCCGGCTGTCGCGGACCACCCCGGGCGGTGCGCGTACAGGTAGCCGATGGCCACCGCGAGGTAGTGGTTCGGGTTGAGCAGACCGCCATCGGGAGTGACGATGCCGTGGCGGTCCGCATCGGCGTCGTTGCCGGTGGCGATGTCGTACTTCTCCCTCTGCTGGACCAGCGACGCCATTGCGTACGGCGACGAGCAGTCCATGCGGATCTTGCCGTCGTGGTCCAGCGTCATGAACCGCCAGGTCGGGTCGACCGTCGGGTTGACGACGGTGAGGTCGAGGCCGAGGTTCTCCGCGATGTAGGCCCAGTACTGCACCGACGCTCCGCCCATCGGGTCCGCCCCGATCCGTACCCCTGCGGAGCGGATCGCGTCCAGGTCGATGGCGTTCGTGAGGTCCTGGCAGTACGCGCTGCGGTAGTCCCAGCGTTCCACCTCGCACTGCTCGTACGGGACGCGGCGGATCTGTCCGGGGTCGGCGAGGAGCTCGTTGGCGCGGGCCGCGATGACGCTCGTCGCGTCGGTGTCGGCGGGACCGCCGTTGGGCGGGTTGTACTTGAAGCCGCCGTCACGTGGCGGGTTGTGGGACGGCGTCACGACGATGCCGTCCGCGAGTGGCCCGCGGGTGTCGCGGTTGTGGACGATCACGGCTCGCGAGAGCGACGGCGTCGGCGTGTACTCGTCCTCGCGCTCGGCCCGGACGTGGACGCCGTGGGCGGAGAGCACCTCGATCGCGGTGCGCCACGCGGGCAGGGACAGCGCGTGGGTGTCCTTCGCGATGTAGAGCGGGCCGGTCGTGCCCTGGGATGCCCGGTACTCGATGATCGCCTGGGTGGTCGCCGCGATGTGCGCGTCGTTGAAGGCTCCGTCGAGGCTGGAGCCCCGGTGTCCCGACGTGCCGAACACGACCATCTGGTCGGGGTTCGTGGGGTCCGGGGTGATGTCGTGGTAGGCCGCCAGGACAGCGTCGACGTCGATGAGGTCCTGTGCTTGGGCCGGGAGGCCGGCGCGTTCGTGAGGCATGGGCCCATCCTGGCAAGGACGGGGCCCGATGACGAGCATTCTTGCCACTCGCCCCGCCGCAACGCTGGTTGAATGGGCACCATGACGCAACAGCACTCGCTCCGCGGAGCCATCGACCTGTCCTCGCTGGCTGCGCCCGCCGCTCCCGCGGGCAGCTTCGTCACGGAGGTCGACGACGCGTCGTTCGACGCGGCGGTGCAGGGCTCGGTCCGCTACCCGGTCCTCATCGAGTTCTACTCGCCACGTGCACCCGAGCAGCAGCGGCTCAGCCAGGACCTCGCGACGCTCACCGACGAGGCGGCCGGCCGGTGGCTGCTCGTCCGCGTGAACGTCGACACGTCCGCCCAGCTCGCGGCCGAGCTCCAGATCAAGGCCGTACCCACCGTCGCCGGTGTCGTGAGCGGCCAGCTCGTCCCGCTCTGGCAGGGCACCCTGGCCAAGGAGGAGGCGAAGGCCCGGATCGAGGAGCTGCTGCGCCTGGCGGCCAAGTACGGCGTCGTCGGGAAGGCCCAGCCGGTCTCCACGGCGTCGGCCGCAGAGCCGGGCGCCGAGCCCACCATGGACCCGCGTTACGCGGCCGCGTACGACGCGATGGAGCGCGAGGACTACGCCGCCGCACGCCAGGAGTTCGAGACCCTGCTGTCGGCGTCGCCGTCCGACGCCGTGGCGAAGGCGGGAGTGGCGCAGGCCAGCTTGCTGGCCCGGGTCGCGGAGTCCGACCCGCGCTCCGCGGTGGACAGGCTCGCCGCCAACCCCGACGACCTCGACGCGGTCCTCGTCATGGCGGACCTCGAGGCGGCCACCGGGCAGATCGACGCCGCCTTCTCGCGGCTGGTCGCGGCCGTGCGCAGCCACGTGGGCGAGGAGCGGGACGTCGTACGGAAGAGGCTCCTCGAGCTGTACGACACGTGCGAACCCACAGATCCCTCTGTCCTCCGCTCCCGGCGTGAACTAGCATCGGCGCTGTTCTGACGGACGCGGAGCGTCCGGGGGAACGCGGGCCACGACGGCAGGACTTGGGGATCGTCGTGGCCCGCCTCCCGCCCGGCGCCGTTCAGGTGGTCAGCCGAGGGGCCGTCCCTCCTCGAAGTACGTGGTCGTCCCCGGTCGGACCCGGTCGATCCACTCCAGCCGTCGGGCCGCGAGCGGTGACATCCGGGCGCCCGCCTCGGCAGCACTGAGCCAGTGAGCCGCGCTGATCTCCCCGTAGTTCAGCGTGATCGCCGCGACCTCCTCGGGAGTGAGCACGCCGCCGTCGAAGATGAACTCGACGGCGTCGTCCCACCCGAGGTGGGGCGGCAGCCAGTCGACCACGAGGGGCTGTCCCAGGCTCCGCTCGAGCCCGATCTCCTCGAGGACCTCCCGCTCCGCGCCGCGCCGCGGCGGCTCGTGCGGCTCGACGATGCCGCCCGGCAGCTCCCAGTCGTCCTTGTACGAGACGGCGAGCACGAGGACGCGGTCCGCGACGTCCCGGAACAGGGCATGGGCGATGACACGCGTGCGGGGCAGCACCGCGTTCATGACGTGCGAGAATCCGGCCGGCGAGTCGTGCTCGTCGCCGGCGACCACGGCGTACAGATGCATGTCCTCGGTGCCGCTGCTCGTCGTGCGTGCGCGACGGAGGACGCCTTCGTGGAGGAAGCCGGCGTGATGGGCTGCCCGGCGGAGCCGGGTGTCGGAGGTGGCGACGAGCAGCTCGACCCGCTCGGCGCCCTCCTCGATCGCCAGGCGCCAGGCGGCGCGCAGGTACGAGCCGGGGTCCCGCTCCGTCGACGGGACCTCGAGCCTGACCGTACGTTCGCTCACGAACGCCTCAGGCCCCTCCGCCGGCCGACGTCTCCACCTGCTGCGTCGGGTCCCAGTGGAGCCAGATTGCCCCGAGCGCCGGGACGGCCACCGTCGCGCTCGCGTCGAAGCCCCTCACCGGCACGTCGTACGCGGTGACCTGGCCCATGTTCCCGTAGGTGTTCGTCCCGTCGTACGTGCTCGAGTCGGTGTTGAGGATCTCGGTCCAGACGCCGGAGCGCGGAAGCCCGATCGAGTACGTGGCGTGCGGCTGGGCAGAGAAGTTCACCACGCACGCGACGAGGTCGCCCTCGCCGTCGCTGCGGACCCAGCTGAACACGTTGGCGGCGGCATCGTCGGCGTTGAGCCAGCGGAAGCCCTTCGGGTCGTTGTCCAGCGTCCACAACGCGGGCCGCTCCCGGTACACCCGGTTGAGGTCGCGGAAGAGCTGCTGCAGACCGTGGTGGCCCCACAGGTCGGATACCCACCACTCGAGGCTCACGGACTCGTTGAACTCGCGGCGCTGGCCGAACTCGCAGCCCATGAAGATCAGCTGCTTGCCGGGGAACGCCCACATGAACGCGTAGAAGGCCCGGAGGGTCGCGAACTTGCGCCAGTCGTCCTGGCCGATCTTGTTGACCATCGACCCCTTGCCGTGCACGACCTCGTCGTGGCTGATCGGCAGGATGAAGTTCTCGGAGTAGGCGTAGACCATCGCGAACGTCATGAGGTTGTGGTGGTACTGGCGGTAGACGGGGTCGAGCTGCAGGTAGCGCAGCGAGTCGTTCATCCAGCCCATGTTCCACTTGAAGCCGAACCCCAGGCCCCCCTGGTCGACGCGCTTCGTGATGCCGGCGAACGACGTCGACTCCTCGGCGATCATGATGACGCCGGGCTCCCGCTCGTACAGGTGCCTGTTGACGTAGCGGAGGAAGTCGATGGCGTCGAGGTTCTCGTTGCCGCCGTACTTGTTGGGCAGCCACTCGCCGGGTTCCCGGGAGTAGTCGAGGTAGAGCATCGAGGCGACCGCGTCGACGCGGAGCCCGTCGATGTGGAACTCCTTGACCCAGTACAGCGCGTTCGAGACGAGGAAGGACTTCACCTCGTTGCGGCCGTAGTTGAAGATGTACGTCCCCCAGTCCATGTGCTCGCCCTGGCGGGGGTCCTCGTGCTCGTACAGCGCGGTGCCGTCGAAGCGGCCGAGGGCCCACTCGTCCTTGGGGAAGTGGCCGGGCACCCAGTCCATGATCACGCCGACGCCGGCCTGATGCAGCCGGTCGATGAGGTAGCGGAGCTCGTCGGGGCGCCCGAAGCGCGACGTGGGGGAGAAGTAGCCGGTGACCTGGTAGCCCCAGCTCGGCTCGAACGGGTGCTCAGCCAGGGGCATGAACTCGACGTGGGTGTAGCCCTGCCACGTCACGTACTCGACGAGCTCGTCGGCGAGCTCCAGGTACGTCTTGCCGCGTCGCCAGCCGCCGAGGTGCACCTCGTACACGCTGATGGGCGCCGCGTGTGCCTGCCACTCGGCCCGTCGCGTCATCCACTCGTCGTCCGACCAGACGTAGGCGGAGGTGTAGACGATGCTCGCGTTGCCGGGCGGGGACTCGGAAAACTGGGCCATCGGGTCGACCTTCTCGCGCCACACGCCGTCGGGTCCCTGGATGCGGAACTTGTAGAGAGTGCCGGTGCCGCGCGCCTCGATGAACCGCGACCAGACCCCCGAGCCGGGGAGGAGGACCATGTCGTCGCCGGACCAGAAGTTGAAGTCTCCGACCACCTGGACGGCCTGGGCGTTGGGCGCCCACACCGCGAAGCGCGTGCCGTTGATGCGCTGGCCGGACTCGTGGTCGTACACGGACGCCTCGTGGGCACCGAGCCGCTTCCAGAGCTCCGTGTCGCCCCCGCTGTGGAAACCCTCCAGGTCCCAGCCTGTCAGCTCGCCGCCAAGGTCATACGTGGGCATCGGACTGCTCCCCTCCGTCAGGTGTGACCAGCGAGGTCACGTGTTGGATCGCACGGAGTGGGATCTGTACCCAGTCCGGTCGGTTACGGGTCTCGTACACCACTTCGTACGCAGCCTTGTCCGCCTCGTACGCACTCAGCAGGTCCTCGTCGAGGAGCTGCTGGTCGCCACAATAGGCCCCGAGGAACGCCTGGCGCGTGCGACTGAGCCAGTTCTGCGCGGCCGCGCCCAACGGGTCCGGGTGGGCGCTCGTGGCGTACGCGATGGACCGGGTCATCCCCGCGACGTCCCGCCACACCGAGTCCGGCGCGAGGCGCTCGGCGAACGACTTGAGGGGCTCACCCTCGAAGTCGATGATTCGCCAGCCGTCCGGCGTCAGCAGGGTCTGGCCAAGGTGGAAGTCGCCATGGACCGACTGGACCGGCAGGGACCGGCCCCGCAGCGCGTCGAAGCAGCGCCGGAGAGCCGGCACGTACGGGCCGAGCGCAGGGGCGGCCGCGGCTGCGGCGTCGAGCCGTACGGACATCTGGTCGGCGACCGTGTCGCCCCGGAGCGTGGTCTCGTCGGTGCTCAGTCCTCGGTGCACCGCCGCGAGGGCGTGGCCGAGCGCCGCGGCGTGGACGGTGAAGTCGGAGCCGGTCCGGCAGGCGTCGCAGGCCAGCCTCCAGCCGTCCTGAGGCTCGTGGAGCTGCTCCGTGAGGGTGGCCAGGTCGTACGCGACGCCGTCCAGGCGTCCCTCGAGGAAGCCGTACAGGCCCGGGACGTCCCTGACCCCCGCGTCGCGCAGGCGCCTCGTGATGACGATGTCGCGGTTCTCGCCCGGCTCCAGCTTCCGGAAGACCTTGAGGAGCGCCTCGGTGCCGAGGAAGACGTTCGTGTTCGACTGCTGGCCCGCGTACCAGCGTGGCGTGAGGTCGGCGTCCGGCAACGGGGACACGACCCGGACTGCGAGGCCTGCGTCGCCGGGCGGCGACTCCACACGGAGCACGCCGACCACCGCGGCCATGGCCTCGGCGTCGCGGGGCGCGTCGCCGACCCACTGTCCGGACAGCCGGCCGACCAGGGCCGCGTCGTCGGACGGCGCCGCGTCGCGGTAGGAGACGAGCAGCTGGTACAGCTCGCTCTCGCCGTCCGGGTACGTGACCAGCGCGAGCTCCGGCCGTACGGCTACGGGCCCACCGGGGGGTACCAGCCAGTCCAACGGCGTGACCGAGGCGAGCTCACCCTCACGGCCCTTGCCCTGGAACCAGCGGGCCTCGCGGACGTGAGGCCACCACAGCTCCTGGGGCCGTGCGGCCGTCACGCGCGCCCGATCGACGCCACGTGCGCCGGGTTCGAGGGCTCGAGCCTCACGAAGCCCGTGCTGCCCCACGTGAACGAGGCGCCGCTGATCTCGTCGGTGAGCCGCAGGAGCCCCTCGTGCGGGAGGCCCAGCGCGCCGAGGTCGAGGAAGACCTCGCCCTCCACCGTCGCGTGGGGGTTCAGGCTGCACACCACGAGGACGCGGTCCTCGCCGTCGGCCTTGGTGAACGCGATGAGCTCGGCGTTGCTCGTGGGGTGGAACCGGATCGTACGCAAGCCGTGCAGGGCCTGGTGGCGGTGACGGATCGCGTTGAGCGTGCCGATGAGCATGCTGAGGTTTCCGGGCGCCTGGAAGTCGCGGGGGCGGTACTCGAACTTCTCCGAGTTGAGGTACTCCTCGCCTCCGGAACGCAGCGGCTCGTGCTCGTACAGCTCGAACCCCGAGTAGACGCCCCAGGACGGCGACATCGTGGCGGCGAGGATCGCGCGGATGGCGAACGCGCTCGGGGTGCCGGACTGGAGGAACGCCGGGTTGATGTCGGGGGTGTTGACCCAGAAGCTCGGGCGGTAGAAGGCAGCCATGTCCGTGGACAGCTCCTTGAGGTACTCCTCGAGCTCCTCTTTGGAGTTGCGCCACGTGAAGTACGTGTACGACTGGTGGAACCCGACCTTGCCCAGCGCGTGCATCATCTCGGGCCGGGTGAACGCCTCGGCGAGGAACACCACGTGGGGATGGCTGTCACGCATGTGCCGCATGATCCAGCCCCAGAACTGCAGCGGCTTGGTGTGCGGGTTGTCCACGCGGAACACCGTGACGCCCTTGTCGGCCCAGAACCTCAGCAGGCGCAGCGACTCCGCGTAGATGCCCGCCGGGTCGGTGTCGAAGTTGATCGGGTAGATGTCCTGGTACTTCTTGGGCGGGTTCTCCGCGTACGCGATCGTCCCGTCGAGCCGCGTCGTGAACCACTCGGGATGCTCGGTGACCCATGGGTGGTCCGGCGAGGCCTGCAGGGCAAAGTCGAGCGCGACCTCGAGCCCGAGGTCCTTGGCCTTCGCCACGAACCGCTCGAAGGCGGCCATGTCGCCGAGGTCAGGGTTGATCGCGTCGTGCCCGCCGTCGGCGTTGCCGATCGCCCAGGGCGAACCGGGGTCGCTGGGAGCCGGGGTGAG
>JAJZQV010000179.1 GCA_021803025.1 Actinomycetes bacterium
GCCCCAGTCGATGACCGTGTGGCGCCAGGCGAACCGCTACCACGTGCCGCGCATCTGCTTCGTCAACAAGCTGGACCGTACCGGCGCGTCGTTCGACTTCTGCGTGAAGACGATCCGCGAGCGCCTCAACGCCAACCCGCTCGTCGTGCAGCTTCCCATCGGGGCGGAGTCCAGCTTCCTCGGCGTCGTGGACCTCGTCGGAATGCGTGCCCTCACATGGCGCGGCGAGACGACGATCGGTGAGGACTACACCGTCGAGGAGATTCCCGCCGACCTCGCCGACAGGGCTGCGGAGGCGCGTGAGGAGCTCATCGCCGCGCTCGCCGACGCGGACGACGAGTTCGCCGAGCTGTGGCTCGAGAAGGAGGACTCGGGCGAGGAGCTGACGGTAGACGAGATCAAGGGCGCCATCCGTCGCGCCGTCCTCGCCAACACCGGCAACGCCGTCCTCTGCGGCACCGCCTACAAGAACAAGGGAGTCCAGCCGCTGCTGGACGCGGTGATCGACTACCTGCCGACGCCGCTCGACGTGCCCGCCATCGACGGGTTCAAGCCGGGCGACGAGTCCGTACGGCTCGAGCGTCACCCGAGCAACGACGAGCCCCTGTCCGCGCTCGCGTTCAAGATCGCGGCCGACCCGCACCTGGGTCGCCTCATCTTCGTGCGTGTCTACTCCGGCGTGCTCCGCTCCGGCTCCCAGGTCCTCAACGCGACCACGGGCAAGAAGGAGCGGATCGGCAAGATCTACCAGATGCACGCGAACAAGCGTGAAGAGGTCGAGTCGATGGGCGCCGGCATGATCTGCGCCGTGATGGGTCTCAAGGAGACCGGTACCGGTGAGACGCTGTGCGACCCGCAGCACCCGATCGTGCTCGAGTCGATGGAGTTCCCCAACCCCGTCATCGAGCAGGCCGTCGAGCCCAAGACGAAGTCCGACCAGGAGAAGCTGTCCATCGCGATCCAGCGACTCGCCGAGGAGGATCCGACCTTCCGCGTCCACACGGACGAGGAGACGGGCCAGACGATCATCGCCGGCATGGGCGAGCTCCACCTCGAGGTGATGATCGACCGGATGCGTCGCGAGTTCAAGGTCGAGGCGAACATCGGCAAGCCGCAGGTGGCGTACCGCGAGACGCTCCGGCGTCCCGTCGAGAAGGCCGAGTACACGCACAAGAAGCAGTCCGGTGGTTCGGGCCAGTACGGCAAGATCATCATCAACCTCGAGCCGCTGCCTGCGGGCTCCGGCTACGAGTTCGTGAACGCCGTGACCGGTGGCCGCATCCCCAAGGAGTACATCCCCGCCGTCGACGCGGGAGTCAAGGACGCCATGCAGTTCGGCGTGCTGGCCGGCTACCCGGTCGAGGACGTACGCGTGACGCTGGTCGACGGTGCCTACCACGACGTCGACTCCTCGGAGCTCGCGTTCAAGATCGCGGGCTCGATGGGCTTCAAGGAGGCCGCCCGCAAGGCGGACCCCGCGATCCTCGAGCCGATGATGGCCGTCGAGGTGACCACCCCGGGGGACTACCTGGGTACGGTCATCGGCGACATCAACTCGCGCCGTGGTCACGTCCAGGGCACCGAGGAGCAGCACGGGAACCAGATCGTCCGCGCGCTGGTTCCCCTGTCGGAGATGTTCGGCTACGTCGGCGACCTCCGCAGCAAGACGTCCGGCCAGGCGTCGTACTCGATGGAGTTCCACTCGTACGCCGAGACGCCCAAGAGCGTGTCCGACGAGATCGTCGCCAAGTCCCGCGGCGGTCTCTGACAGACTGGTCGCCTCGGAAGGGCGACCGACCGGGCGGTGACGGCGGGTTTGACTCGCCGACCCTGCTCGGGAAGACTTGTCCGGTCCCCTGCGTGGGGGTCAGACCCACCTGCGTCCCGTAGTGAAACGCGGGACAGAACAGAAGCGCGCCTCGCGACCGCGTGGCGACATCCGGAATAGGAGCCCAAGTGGCAAAGGCCAAGTTCGAGCGGACAAAGCCGCACTGCAACATCGGCACCATCGGGCATATCGACCACGGCAAGACCACGCTCACCGCGGCGATTACGAAGGTGCTCCACGACAAGTACCCGACCCTGAACGCCGTCTCGGCCTTCGACCAGATCGACAAGGCCCCCGAGGAGCGTCAGCGCGGTATCACGATCGCCATCGCCCACGTCGAGTACCAGACGGAGAAGCGTCACTACGCTCACGTCGACTGCCCGGGGCACGCCGACTACGTCAAGAACATGATCACCGGTGCCGCGCAGATGGACGGCGCGATCCTCGTGGTCGCCGCCACCGACGGCCCGATGCCGCAGACGCGCGAGCACGTGCTGCTGGCCCGCCAGGTCGGCGTGCCGTCGATCGTCGTCGCCCTCAACAAGTGCGACATGGTCGACGACGAGGAGCTCATCGAGCTCGTCGAGATGGAGGTGCGTGAGCTCCTCAACGCGCAGGAGTTCGACGGCGACGGCTGCCCGGTCGTCCGCGTGGCCGCCTTCCCGGCGATGAACGGCGACCCGAAGTGGTCCGAGTCGATCCTCGAGCTCATGGACGCGGTCGACGACTACATCCCGCAGCCCGAGCGTGAGACGGACAAGCCGTTCCTCATGCCCGTCGAGGACGTCTTCACGATCACCGGTCGTGGCACCGTCATCACCGGCCGCATCGAGCGCGGCGTCGTCAAGACCGGCGAGGCCGTGGACATCATCGGCATCCGCCCGACCAAGCAGTCCTCAACCGTCACCGGCGTCGAGATGTTCCGCAAGATCCTCGACGAGGGGCGCGCGGGCGAGAACGTCGGCCTGCTGCTCCGTGGCACCAAGAAGGAGGACGTGGAGCGCGGCATGGTCGTCATCAAGCCGGGCACCACGACCCCGCACACGGACTTCGAGGGCAACGTCTACGTCCTGACCAAGGAGGAGGGTGGCCGTCACAAGCCGTTCTTCTCGAACTACGCTCCGCAGTTCTACTTCCGGACGACGGACGTCACGGGCAAGGTCGAGCTCCCCGAGGGC
>JAJZQV010000074.1 GCA_021803025.1 Actinomycetes bacterium
ACCGGGAGAAGCTCGGCCAGGAGACGATGAAGCTCTACCAGGAGGAGGGCGTCAACCCGGCCGCCTCCTGCCTGCCCCTGCTGCTGCAGATGCCGATCTTCATCGCCCTCTTCAACGTGCTCAACGGCGTGTCCCGGGGCAACGCGATCGGCTACTTCTTCGAGAAGAACCCTGACCTCGTGACGTCGCTGCGCGACTCGCACGTCTTCGGCGCAGGCCTCGCGGGCACGTTCTTCCCGATCAGCCCCTTCGGCGCCACCCAGGTCACGGCACTCGTGCTCATGCTCGCCATGACCGGCGTGCTGTTCCTCACGCAGCTGCAGCTCATGAGCAAGAACATGCCCCCCGAGGCGCTCACCGGCCCGTTCGCCCAGCAGCAGAAGATGATGCTGTACCTGTTCCCGATCATGTACCTCGTCGGCGGTGTCTCCATCCCGATCGGCGTGCTCGTGTACTGGCTGGTCTCGAACCTGTGGACGCTCGGCCAGCAGTACCTCCTCATCCACAACAACCCGACGCCGAACACGCCCGCCTACATCGAGTGGGAGGAGCGGATGATCCGCAAGGGCCGGGACCCCAAGAGGATCCAGGCCGAGCGGATGGCCAAGCGCCAGAAGCGGCCGGCCACGCCGGAACCTGTCGGGTCGCCCACGACGACGACGGACGCGGGCGACGGGACGGCCACGAAGCCGACCGTGCAGCGCCAGCAGGTGCAGCGCCAGCAGATCCAGCGGCAGCAGCCCCGCTCGGCGTCGCGCTCGGCGCGCAAGAAGACCCCTGGGGCCCAGGGCCAGGCGGATACCAACGCCGAGGCCTGATCCCCTGCAGCACTCCCGCAACTGGAGGAAACCATGACTGACCAGACCGTGTCCGACCAGGCCACGCCCGAGGTGGAGGACGGGGCCGCCGTCGACGCTGCTGTCGACGACACCAAGCCGGGCCCCGAGTCGCTGGAGAACGAGGGCGAAATCGCCGCGGACTACCTCGAGGAGCTCCTGGACATCGCCGACCTCGACGGGGACATCGACACGTACGTCGAGGGCGGCCGCGCCCACGTCTCCATCGTCACGGACGGCGACCTGCTCGTCGGATCGGACGGCGCGGTCCTCGAGGCCCTGCAGGAGCTTGCGCGTCTCGCCGTGATGACCGAGACCGGTCGGCGTAGCCGCCTCATGCTCGACATCGCCGGCCACCGAGACCGTCGTCGCAAGGAGCTCGAGACCCTCGCGAAGGAGGCCATCGCCGACGTGAAGGAGTCCGGCGAGCCCGTCCGTCTCGTGCCGATGAACCCCTTCGAGCGCAAGATCGTCCACGACGTCGTGGCAGCCGCCGGTCTCGTGAGCGAGTCGGAGGGCGAGGAGCCCCGGCGCTGCGTCGTCGTGCGCCCCGCCTGATGACCGTCGAGGGGACCTCAGCGTCCCCCGCCCCGGCGTCCGCGTCCGAGCTGTTCGGGGACGCGGTCGACACGATCGAGGCGTACGTCGGCATCCTCGCCACACGGGGCGTGGAATGGGGACTCATCGGACCGCGTGAGATCCCGCGCCTGTGGGATCGTCACGTGCTCAACAGCGTGGCCGTCTCGGGGCTCGTCCCGATGGGATGCGGCGTCGTCGACGTCGGGTCCGGAGCCGGCCTCCCCGGCATCCCCCTGGCCGTGCTGCGTCCAGACCTGGACGTCGTGCTGCTCGAGCCGCTGCGTCGCCGGGCCGACTTCCTCTCAGAGACGGTCCGTGAGCTGGACCTGGGCGCGAGGGTCCGGGTCGTCCGCGGCCGCGCGGAGGAGCACAAGGCCACGTACGATGTCGTCACCTGCCGCGCCGTCGCACCTCTCGGGCGCCTGCTCGGTTGGACCAGCGGCCTGTTCCTCCCCGCGGGTCAGCTGCTCGCCATGAAGGGCGCCTCAGCGGTCGACGAGGTGGCAGCCTCCCGCAAGGAGCTCGCCACGGTCGGGGCCGAGGCGACCGTACTCACCGTGAGGGCGCACGACGAGGCCGAGCCTACGTACGTGGTGAGGGTCCGCCGTGCGTCCTGACCGGATCAGGCGACGGGCCGGGTCAGCGCGAGGCTGACCAGTCCCGGCCGCCGCGCCCCGAGCGCTGCCGGAAGCGCGCATCCGCCCGCCGACGGACACGTACCGCATCCCGTCGTGGGGCAGCCCAAGGACAGCTTGGTGCTCGTGATGCGGCCCGACAGGACGAGGTGGTCGAGCGCAGCCCGTACGACGTCGTCCGACAGGCCGGTCCGGCGGATGATCTCCGCGACCGTCGGGGTGCCCGCGCTGACCTCCGCGAGGACCTGGTGGAGGGGACCGGTCACCAGAACAGCCTCCCGACCTGGAACACCGCGACGGCGAGCAGCCACGCCGTGGCGAGCTGGACGGCCACGCCGAACGCCGTCCAGCGCAGTCCGACCTCTCGACGCTGAGCGGCAAGGGTCGCGACACACGGCGTATAGGCGAGCAGGAACACCATGAACGCCAGCACCGCCGGCAGCGTGTGGCCCCCCGATGACTGCTGGAAGGCCGCCTGGATGTGCTCGCCGAGCAGGCCCGACTGTCCCGGCTGCGGCTGGTCCGTGGCGTACGTCTGCGCCCAGGAGCTGATGACGGCCTCCTTGGCAACGAAGCCCACCATGAGTGCCGAGGCGGTCTGCCACTGGTTGAAGCCGGCCGGCTCGAACACGGGAGAGACCGTGCGGGCGACGACACCGTACACACTGTCCTCGACCCCCACGTGGCCGAAGGACTGGCCGGCGACCGCGGGGACGGACTGAAGCAGCCATACCGCGGAGACCGTGATGACGATGATGCCGGACGCGGTCCGCAGGAACCCGCGAACCCGCTGCCAGACCACAAGGGCCATGAGCCGGAGGGTCGGCACGTGGTAGGCGGGAAGGTCGATGATGAGCGGCTCCGAGCCCATGGTGCGCCAGAGCGTCCGGCGCAGCAGGAGACCGACGAGCACGATGAGGGCGACGGAGGCCACGTACATCCCGAAGACGGCCGTACCGGCGTTCCGGCCGAAGAAGACCGTGCCGAGCATGACGAACACCGTGAGCCGCGCCGAACAGGACGTGAACGGTACGAGCAGCACGGTGAGCAGGCGTTGGCGCGCGTCGGGGAGGATCCGGGTGGCGGAGATGGCCGGGACGTTGCAGCCGAACCCGACAACGAGCGGGAGGAACGCCCGTCCGGGAAGGCCGATCGTGCGCATGAGGCGGTCCGTCACGACTGCAGCACGCGCGAGGTAGCCGGAGTCCTCGAGGAGCGCCAGCAGGACGAACATGAGGGCCATGAGCGGGACGAACGTGAGGAGCATCCCGACCCCTGCGACGAGGCCGTTGACGAGGAGACCCTCGACCCAGGTCCCGTCGAGGTGGACGAGCGTGAGGCCCGCCATGACGGTGTCGGTGACCGGGCCGGAGAACAGGCGGTCGAGTGCGTCCTGCAGAGGGGTCGCGACCGTGGTGGTGAGCTGGAACACGGCCCACATGACCGCGAGGAACACGGGCGGTCCGAGCAGCGGTGCCGTGACCCAGCGGTCGACCTTGTCGGACAGCGTGAGGCGGTCGTGTCCGGGGACGACGGTCGCCTGCTCGGCTGCGGCCGAAAGCCACGTGAACCGGTCGTCGTCGCGGGTGAGGGCGTCGTCGGTGTCGGGCGTTGGACGAGGAGCGGGGACGGGCGCGGCCAACGTCGTACGGACGACGGCCGCAAGAGTGTCCAAACCGGTACGACGCCGCGGGTCGGTGGTGACGACGGGGCAGCCGAGCCCCTCCGCGAGGGCATGGGAGTCGATGGACACTCCCCGCTGGAGGGCGACGTCGGACATCGTCATCGCGACGACGACCCGCAGGGGGAGCTCTCGTACCTGGGCGACGAGGTAGAGGCCGTGGGCGAGGCGAGAGGCGTCGACGGTCACGACGCAGAGGTCCGGGCGCTCGTCCACGGGACCCTCCTGAAGCAGCTCGCGGGTCAGGTGCTCGTCCGGGGAGTGCGCGTCCAGGCTGTACGCGCCGGGGAGATCCAGCACGGTGAGATCCTGCGTCGACTCCTCGTGCCCGTCCGCACAGCCACCGCGCGTGCAGGGGGAGGCGGGGGGCGTCGCGCGCCAGACCCCGCGTGAGACCTCGACGGTGGTCCCCGGCCAGTTGCCGGTCGTGACCCGAGAGGCCGTGAGGGCGTTGAAGAGCGTCGACTTTCCGGTGTTCGGCGCACCGACGATCGCCACGACGGGTGCGCGGGGACCTGCGGAGACCTGCGACGGGGTCTGGCAGCAGGATTTCGCCGGCGCCAGGCGGGCGGCGGAACGGGGGTGGCTTGTCTCGGGGGTGACCGAGCCAGTGACGCGGGGATGGGTGGACTCGCTCATCAGGCCGCTCTGGCGCGCAGGCGCCGGACGAGGTCGCTACCGAGTGCGATGCGAGACCCGTCGACGAGGAGGATCCGCCCACCCCCGACCGTGTGCGTGAGCAGTCGGAAGGAGACTCCTTCACGAAGGCCGAGAGTGGCGAGGCGTTGTCCGAGCAACGGGTCGTCGACGCGCAACAGGGTGAGCGGTTCGCCGAGGGGAGCACTACGGAGATCCATGCCCGTCGCCATAAGAGTAAGGCTAGCCTTCCCTATTGCCGGTGATGACGGCGGGTCCCCATCTCGGGGCCCAGGGTCGAGAAAGAAAGAAAGCGATAAAGCGCGAAAAGGACATGTCGTCTTACTCGCGGGAGAAGCCGCTGCTGGGCCTGGGGCGGCAGAGCTGCTGCCCCTCGGCGCGCCGGTTGGTCACCTCGTCTGGGGAGAGTGGTCTCATGGGTGCTGGGCGCCGATGAAGGGCCGCTAGAGTGCTGCGGTCAGCGAGGCGCATGGAGAGGCGACCGTATGAGCGAGGCACCCGGCGCGACGACCGTTGTTTCACGTGAAACATTGCCCGCACCCTCACACACCCGGGTCATGGTGGTCGTGAACCAGAAGGGCGGCGTGGGGAAGACCACGACAGCTGTGAACCTCGCCTCCGCGCTCTCGAGTGGAGGCCTGCGCGTCCTTCTTGTCGACATGGACCCTCAGGGCAACGCCTCCACGGCCCTGGGTGTCGACCATCGCCAGGGAGTGAGGGGAACCTACGAGGTCCTCATCGACCGCGACGAGATGGCGTGGCATGTGGTTCCCAGCCCGGAGGCGCCGTCACTCGCGGTCCTCCCCGCGACGATCGACCTCGCCGCAGCGGAGATCGAGCTCGTGAGTATCCCTGGGCGAGAGCACCGTCTCCTCGACGCCCTGGGCACCTACCTCACCGACCACCCCCACGACTACGTGATCCTGGACTGCCCCCCGTCCCTCGGTCTCCTCACCCTCAACGCGCTCGTCGCAGCCAGGGAGATCCTCATCCCCATCCAGTGCGAGTACTACGCCTTGGAAGGCGTCTCCCAGCTCGTGCGCACGATCAACCTCGTCAAGGGCAACCTCAACGACCGCCTCCGTGTCTCCACGGTGATCCTCACCATGTACGACGCGCGGACGAAGCTCTCGGCCCAGGTCGCCGAGGAGGTGCGTCGCCACTTCCCCACGGAGACGCTCAAGGCCTCCATTCCACGCTCTGTCCGCGTGTCCGAGGCCCCCAGCTACGGCCAGACGGTGATGTCCTACTCGCCGGGCTCTCCCGGGGCGGACGCCTATGCCGCCGCGGCCCGCGAGATCGCCCACCGAGAAGGAGCCCACTGATGCCCACCCGCACCAAGCCCGCAGGCCTCGGCCGAGGCCTCGGCGAGCTCTTCCAGAACACCGACACCCCGGCTTCCCGCCAGCAGTCCGACGAGGCATCCGTTCCGATGCCCGAGGGTGCCTTCTTCGCAGAGCTCCCCACCTCGTCGATCGCGCCGAACCCGCGGCAGCCCAGAACGACGTTCGACGAGGACCAGCTCGCCGAGCTCGCCGCCTCGATCAAGGACATCGGCCTGCTGCAGCCCGTCGTCGTACGTCCCCTCGGGGATGACCGGTACGAGCTCGTCGTGGGCGAGCGGCGGCTGCGAGCCACCAAGGAGGCGGGCCTCGACACTATTCCCGCGATCGTGCGGCCCACCGAAGAGGCGGACCTCCTCCGAGACGCTCTGCTCGAGAACCTCCACCGCGCGCAGCTGAACCCCCTCGAAGAAGCGGCCGCCTACCAGCAGCTGCTCGACGACTTCGGCTGCACCCAGGAGGACCTGTCGCAGCGCATCCACCGGTCTCGACCCCAGATCAGCAACACGATCCGCCTGCTCCGCCTCCCGCTGCCCGTGCAGCGCCGCGTGGCTGCCGGGGTTCTGTCGGCCGGCCACGCCCGCGCCCTCCTTGCGCTGGACTCGCCCGAGGCCATGGACAAGCTCGCGACACGGATCGTGGCCGAGGGCCTGTCCGTCCGTGCCACCGAGGAGGCCGTCACCCTCACCGAGCCGTCGCGGCCCCCACGGACGGCCAAGGTGCCCGCCGCAGCGGACCCTCGCACGTCCGAGGTCGCAGCGGACCTGAGTGCACGCTTCGACACAAGGGTCGTCGTCTCCATGAGCCGGAACCGAGGGAAGATCACGATCGAGTTCGCTGGCACCGACGACCTCGACCGGATCCTCGCAGTCATCACCGGCGTCACGATCGACCTATAGCCAAGTCGCCTAGATAATAAAGCGACAAAATGCTTTGACGCTAGATCGTCAGTGGTTAACGATGGGAGTCGAGTCGGCGATCCGGCGGTTCACGTCCCGGCGGGCGAGGAACTCCGCGACGAACGAGAGGAACGGCACCGTTCCCGCGAGCGCGATGAGGACGACGTTGCGCACACTCCACTTCACTCGGCGACCGAGGTCGATCGCGGTGAGGATCAGCAGCATGTACAGCCATCCGTGCGGCACCCCGAAGTACGTGACCCACCTGTCGTCGTGCCCGAAGTACTTGAGCGGCACCGCGACGAGCATGAGCAGGACGAGAAGCACGCCGACCGTGTACGCCATGACGCGGTAGTGGATGAGTGCCGCACGGACCTTCGGAATCTCCTCCAAAGGGATGACCGGCGTCAGTGGGCGCACGAACTCTGCCTCTCCACTCGCCGCCGTCTCCTCGGCGCTCTCACTCATGCTGCGTCCTCCCTCTGGCACGTGGTCGCAAGAATAGTGGGCATGTCCGCCGGCTCGTCGGGGTGTCACCGCGTGCCTGAGGCGGGGCCAGGCAAGCGTTGGGGTCGGCTGGGTGTGGCGGCAGCCGGACGGGATCGTCATGGTGGTGTAGCGGTGCTCGAATGTCAGGATCGACTCCGGCGAGGTCGGTGTCGCACGACTCGCCGGCGAGGGCCATCGCGGTACTCGCCTCGAGGGGCGCGCGGGCCGGTCTGAGGCGGTGCCCTATCCTGACGCTCGACAGGGGAGGTGAGAGGTGCGACCCGGTGCGAACCTTCCCGCCATCGCGGCGTACAACGAGAAGGTCGTACTCCACGCCATCCGGCCCTCGGGCGGCATCAGCCAGACAGAGATCGCACATCGTACGGGCCTTGCTGCGCAGACGGTGTCCGTCATCGTCAACCAGCTGCTGGGCAAGGGGGAGATTCGCATCGCGGGAGTGCAGCACGTGGGACGCGGTCGGCCTCGCACCCTTCTCGAGCTCGTTGCCGATGCGCGGTTCGCCGTCGGCATCCACCTCGACCCCTCAGTGCTCACCGTCGTCGTGCTCGATCTGGCCGGACGCGTCGTAGGCCAGGTGCACTCGCAGGACGTCCTCATCGAGCCGCCCGACGCGGCCACTGAGAAGATCGCCGTCCTGGTCCACGACCTCATCGAACGGACCACCCCTGGCCGGGGACGCATCCTCGGCGCCGGTGTGGCGACTCCAGGTGCCGTCGACACAAGGGAGGGCTGGATGGTCACCCCCCTGTGGATGCCAGCCTGGGACCGCTTCCCGATCCGGGAACGCATGTCGGCCCTCATGGGCATGCCCGTCGCCTTCGTCAAGGACACGGTCGCGGCGGTCACGGGGGAGACGTGGCTACGAGCGGGACGCGCGGACGACTCGAGCATGGTCTTCACCTACATCGGCACCGGCACTGGCCTCGGCATCTCGATCCAGGGCGAGGCCGTGGATGGCGTCTCCGGGAACGGGGGCGAGATCGGACGGTTGCTCGTGAGCCTGGGAGCGACGGACGCCGACGATGCCTTCGCCGGACGTGGCATGGACAACGACCCGGCCGTCCTCGTCCGCCGCGCGATCACGTCCGGCGCCCTCCCCGGCGAGGTGGCCGAGAGCGAGACTCTGGCCGGCATCGACGTGGGCTTCCGGCGGCTGTGCGCCGCGGCGGCGTCAGGCGACGACCGCACGACCGCGATCCTGACCGCCGCAGGGCGCCGTGTCGCCCAGGCGGCCGCGGTCGCGGTGGAGATCGTCGACGCCGACGAGGCGGTCTTCGGGGGCCCGTACTGGGACCTCGTCGAAGCCTTCTATCTCCCCGAGTGCCTCAGCGTCCTTACCGGATCGCACCGGGTCGCTCAGCACCAGGTGAGAGTCACCGGCAGTGCGATGGGGCACGACGTGGGAGCGATCGGCGCAGCGGCACGTGTCCTCGACGGGCACTACGTCCCTCGTGCGCGGACGCTCGTATCCGAGGATCGCTAGGCTCCGCCACTTCATGGATCCGTCGCCTGCTGTTATCCATTCGATACCCGGCACATCGTTGACAGGATTAAATCCATAGCGAAGAGTAAATCACGCACGTCACCCACCTGAGCGGCCTTCAGGGAAGAAGAGGACATGATCCGGACTGCCAACGCACCGGTCAGCTACGGGGTCTTCGCGCTGTCCCGGCCGGATCGTGTGCCACTCCCGAGCGGGACCGAGCTTCTCCGCCTGGTCTCGGAGGCTGGCTACGACGGCGTGGACCTGGGCCCGTACGGGTACTTCGGCACGGGCCACGAGCTCGCCGAGAACCTCGCGGCTCACGACCTCGCGCTGTGCGGTGGCTGGCTCGACCTGCCGTTCTCCGGTGGCGACGAGGAGTACGAGGCGGCAGAGGCCGCAATCCTTCCCGTGCTCGACGACTTCGCGCTCTGCGCCGACCAGCAGGGGACGATCGCCCCCAAACCCACGATCGCCGACTCCGGCTCGCCCGAGCGGTCGGCGCGGCCGGGTGGTCGGGTCGACCTCGAGCTGGCCCGCGACCGCTGGGCCATCTTCGCCCGTCGGGTCCAGCGTGTTGTCGACCTGGTCGCCGAGCGTGGCCTCACCGCGACCTTCCACCACCACGCGTGCACCTACGTCGAGACGCCTCGCGAGATCGACCGCTTGCTGACGGACACGAGCGTCGGCCTCACCCTTGACACTGGCCACCTGCTCCTTGGGGGCGGCGACCCGATGGCCGCCCTGGCCGACTGGGGCCCACGCATCAACCACCTTCACGTGAAGGACGTCCGCACCGCCCTGCTCCACGCCACGTCGGACTCCGACAACCCCGTGCGCGACCTGTGGGAGAAGCGGGTCTTCGTCCCGCTGGGTGATGGCGACCTGCATGTGAAGGGATTCCTGGATGCCGTGCTCGCCAGCGGATTCGAGGGCTGGCTGGTGGTTGAGCAGGACGTCGTCCTGCTCAACGAGCCTGACGTGCGTCGTGCGATCGACGACCAGGTCGCCAACCGCGAGGTGCTGCGGAGGTGGGTCCCATGACGGCGGTCCGCCTGGCCGTGGTCGGGGCCGGCGGCATCGCCCAGGCCGTGCACCTTCCACTCCTTCAGCGCAACCGTGACCGGGCGGAGATCTCCGCACTCGTGGACCTGTCGGCCCATCGTCGGGACGTCGTGGGGCAGAGGTACGGGATCCCCGAGAGGTCACGGTTCGCCTGCGTCGCCGACCTTGTCGACGCCGTCCGTTCCGGGGCGTTGCCTCTGGACGCCGCCCTCCTCGCCACCTCAGGCCTGCACTGCGCCGACGCGGCGCTGTTGCTCGGCTGCGGCCTCTCGGTCTTGTCGGAGAAGCCGCTCGCGTACTCGGCCAGAGAGCTCGATGAGCTGGAGCGCGAGGCTGGACGTCAGGGGATCGACCTCGCGCAGCGACTGCGTGTCGGCTACATGAAGGAGTACGACCCTGCTGTGGCCGCCGCGCGCCAACACCTCTCGGGCAGCCGAGTCCGGGCCGTCACGATCGAGGTGCTTCACCCCGCCGATGACCGCCAGCTCGACTTCGCAAGGCTCCTGGCTTCCGAGACCGACATCGCACCTGACGAGCTGCGGCGGCTGACGCAGCTCCTCGACACGGAGACGCGGGCGACGGCCGGTGACGTTCCCGACGACCTGCGGCGGATCTTCGCGTCGGTCCTTCTCGGCTCCGTCGTCCACGACATCGCGCTGCTCAGGCACCTGGGCCTCCCGCTGGAGAACGTCACGAGCGCGTCGCGATCGGGTGGCGGCTTCCCGGGGTCCATCACGGCGTGCGGCACCACGGCCGGTGGCATGGTCCCCTGGCAGCTCGGGTGGCACTTCATCCCGGAGTACCCCGAGTATCGGGAGACGATCACGGTCCATCACGAGACCGGCACCATGACCTTGGTCTTCCCGACCCCCTACCTCCTCAACGCCCCGACCCGTCTGGTCGTCGACTCGGTCGCCCACCCGCTCGGGCATGCGGTCACGGAGACGACGTGGCCGCAGTCCGAGGCTTTCGAGCGGGAGCTCCACGCCCTGCTTGCCATGTCTGCTGGCGTCCCCGACCCGGGCTCGTCGGTCGCGGAGGCGCGCGCCGACCTGCGGGTCGCCGAGCAGTTCCTCCGTGTCTTGTCCGCTTCCACCGAAAACACCGCTCATCACGACGAGTTGTCGGGCACCCGCTCCGACGGCACCTCACCGAAAGGAAGGCACCACTGATGGTCTCGATTGGACGACGAAAACTCATCACCCTCGCCGGACTGGCGTTGGTTCCAGGAGCTCTGGACGCGTGCAGCAGCACCTCGAAGACCGCCTCCAACACCAGTTCGGGCGGCACCAAGAACGTCACTCTCACGATCACGGCGAACGCGATCGAGGGCGGGAAGAACGCCGCCGAGGCCAAGTGGGTCGCGGACTGGGTCATCCCCCAGTTCCAGAAGGCCAACCCTGGTGTCACGGTGAAGTTCGAGCCCCAGGGTGTCAACGACGAGAACTACAAGACGAAGATCGCCCTCGACCTGAAGTCGGGAAAGGGCGCCGACATCATCGCGATCGACGGCATCTGGACCGGGGAGTTCGCGCAGGCCGGCTACATCAAGCCCCTCAAGGATGTCGCCGGGGCAGCCGTCGACGCGTGGGACGGCTGGAAGCAGATCCCGAACGCCGTCCAGGGAGCGGTCTCGTTCCAGGGGAAGGTCTACGGCGTTCCCCAGGGCACCGACGGCCGCGTGTTCTTCTACAACAAGAACCTGTTCTCCAAGGCTGGTCTGCCGACGGCCTGGCAGCCCACCTCGTGGGACGACGTCCTCAACGCCGCCCGCGCTCTCAAGAAGCTCAAGGGGGTCACTCCCATCCAGCTCAACGCGGGGACCGCGATGGGCGAGGCGACGACGATGCAGGGCATCTTGCCGATGCTGGTGGGCACCGGTGAGTACGTCTGGGCCGACAACAAGTGGGCTGGCAACACCAAGGGCCTGCGAGACGTCATGAACCTCTACAAGACGATCTACGTCGACGAGAAGCTCGGCGACCCCGTGCTCCAGCAGGAGGCCAACGGTCGCGACTCCTCCTTCCAGGAGTTCGCTGCCGGCCAGATCGGCATCCTCGCGGAGGGCGACTACTTCTGGCGCTCTGTGATCAACCCGGCCAAGGGCGTCGGTACTGCACCGATGGCCGACCGTGACACGGTCGTCGGCTACACCAAGATCCCGGCGATGAAGCCCGGCAGCGGCGTCAAGGGCCAGAGCTTCGTCTCGATGTCGGGCGGCGCCGGGCGCGTCCTGAACCCGAACACCAAGAACGCCGACATGGCGTGGAAACTGATGGAACTCATCTGCTCACCCGAGGGATTCGCCGCACGCGCCGCGGGCACCTTGTCGATCTCGCCGCGTGACGACGTCAACAAGACGCTGCTGGCCAAGGACCCGATGCTCACCTACGTGAGCACTGAGGTGCTTCCCATCACCTCGTACCGACCGGGCCTGGCCGACTACACGCAGGTCTCCACGGCGCTGCAGCAGGCCTCGCTCGACGTGGTGACCGGGACGTCCGTGGCCGACGCCCTCAAGACGTACACGGGCACGCTCGGCGGCATCGTCGGGGCCGGCAACATCACCAACAACTAGGAGGAGCCCTCGTGGTTTCCACCCCATCCTCGGTGGGCACGGGCGTCGTCCGTGCCCGCCGTAAGCGGGCTGACGATGTCGCGGGCCTCGGCCGGGCACGGGCCGCGGCGTTCGTCGTCCCCGCACTTCTCATGATCGGGATGTTCCTGCTCTTCCCTGCGATCTGGACGATCTACCTGGGGATGACCGACTACCGACTCACCGGTCTTGCGGCGGCCCACACGTCGTTCGTGGGCCTCGGCAACTACACCGCCGCGGTCGGCGACAAGGCGTTCTGGAACGCGTTACAGCTCACCGTGGTGTTCGTCGCCCTGTCGGGTGTCATCGGACAGAGCCTGCTGGGCTTCTCGCTCGCATGGTCGCTGCGACGCCTCAAGGGGTGGGTGCGCACGCTGGTGGAGTCGCTCGCCCTCGCCGCCTGGGTCATTCCCGGGAGCGTCAACGCGTTCCTGTGGATCGCTCTGCTCGACCGGCGCGACGGGACGCTCAACACGTTGCTGAACACCCCTGGCACGGCATGGCTCATCAGTGACCCCATGGCCATGATCGTGATCTTCAACATCTGGGTGGGAACGGCGTTCTCGATGCAGCTCTTCTCGTCGGCCCTCAGCGCCGTGTCGCCGTCTCAGCTCGAGAGCGCCCGGATCGCGGGCGCGTCGGAGTTCCGTCAGCTCTTCGACATCGTGCTGCCGACCATCAAGGGCCACATCCTCACCAACACACTGATGATCACGCTGTGGACGTTCAACACGTTCACGCCCTTCCTGCTCACCGCGGGCGGCCCGAACCGCAAGACCGAGATCCTCTCCGTCTACATCTACAAGACCGCGATCGGCAGCGGGCAGCTGGGCTTCGGCGCCGCGATCTCGATGATCATGCTCCTCATCAACCTCGCCATCGCCCTTCTGTACATGCGGGTCGGCAGGAAGAAGTGATGACCATCGCCACCCGTGCCACCGCCCACAGGACGTCCCGCACCGCGACCCGATTCGTCGGGCGCCTGGGCTTCGTCGTGTTCATCACCGTGGTGTCGGTGTTCTTCGCCGTGCCCATGATCTGGCTGGTCGTCGCACCGTTCGACGGGAACCCGACGATGTCGGTCAAGTGGCCGGAATGGACGCTGAACAACTTCCACCGCATCCTCGACAACCCGTACGCCTTCGGCTCGATCGTGAACTCGCTCATGATCAGCGGTGGCGTCGTGGCCCTCACCGTCATCCTGGCCACGCTCGCCGCGTACGCGCTGTCGCGGGTGAGGATTCCAGGCAGGGACGCCCTTCTGTACGGACTGCTGCTGTTGTCGTCCATCGTCACCGGGACCGCGGCCATGGTGCCGACCTTCCAGCTCATCAATGCGCTCGGCCTCATCAACACCCAGCTGGGCGTCGTACTCGTGATGTCCGGCGGAATCCTGCCGACGGTCGTCTTCATCCTCAAGGACTTCATGGACTCCGTGCCGAAGTCGTACGAGGAGTCCGCCAGGCTGTATGGCGCCGGGCCCTTCCAGATCCTCCGCGATGTCGTCGTCCCCGTGGCCCGCCCTGGCATCGCCTTCGTGGCGGTCTGGTCCGTCGTCCAGGCCTGGAGCAACTTCCTCGTGCCGTTCATCCTGCTGCGTGACCCGACGCTGCAGCCGGCGGGCGTGCTGATGTACACGTTCTACACGGAGGCAGGTCAGGCGGACCTCCGGCTCATCTCCGCGTTCTCGCTCGTCTACACCCTCCCTGTCGTCGTTATCTACTTCCTTGTCAACCGGAAGTTCGGCTTCCGCTTCTACGGAGGGATCAAGTCCTGATGTCCGACATCACGATCCGAGAGCTGGTCAAGCAGTACCCCAACGGTGTCCGTGGGGTGGACGGCGTCGATGTCGACGTGGCCGACGGCGAGTTCTTCGCATTGCTCGGGCCATCAGGCTGCGGCAAGACCACCCTGCTTCGGTCCATCGCGGGCCTCGAGTCCGTCACCGAGGGAGCACTTCACATCGGCGTGACGGACATGACGCACGTCGAGCCGGGAGACCGGGGTGTGGCGATGGTCTTCCAGGACTACGCCCTCTTCCCGCACATGGACGTCTCCGACAACATCGCCTACCCCCTGCGGGTCCGCAAGGTTCCCAAAGAGGAACGCCGCGCGACTGCCGCCCGTACCGCTGAGGGGCTGTCCCTGGGAGGACTTCTCGATCGCCGGCCCGGCCAGCTCTCCGGTGGACAGCAGCAGCGCGTCGCACTGGCCCGGGCGATTGCGACCCGTCCCGACGTCCTCCTGCTCGACGAACCCCTGTCGAACCTCGACGCCCGCCTCCGGCTCGAGGCCCGAGGCTTCCTCAAACAGCTTCAGCGGGACCTTGGCGTGACCACCCTCTTCGTGACCCATGACCAGGCCGAGGCCATGGCTCTCGCCGACCGGATCGCGGTGATGAAGGATGGACGCATCCAGCAGATCGGCACCCCCCGCGAGGTCTTCCACAGCCCACGCAACACGTTCGTGGCGTCGTTCATCGGGTCTCACCCGATGAACCTGTTGCCCGGACGTGTCTCCGGTGGTCGCGTCGAGGTGCTCGGGGCGTCGCTCCCCGCGCCGCGCCTGACGGTCGATGTGCCCGACGGCCACGAGGTCGTCTGGGGCGTCAGGCCGGAGTTCATCTCCTGGTCTGGCACCGCGACACCCGACAGCGTCCGCGCCGAGGTCAGCATCGTCGAGAACCTTGGCGCCACGGCCCTCGTCCTGGCGAAGGCGGGTGACGCGCGGCTGCAGTGCGTCGTCAGCGAGGAGTCGGCGCCCCAGGTCGGCCAACAGGTGTGGTTCGCGTGCTCAGTGGAGAAGACGCTCCTCTTCGACGCGGTGACGACCGACCGGATCGGCGGCGGGGAGTGAGTCGCCAGGTCAGCGTCTCCCACGTCACGCTCGCCGAGCAGGCTCGCGATCGCTACCCGCAGGTCGATTTCGACGTCCCGCCCGGGACCGAGTCTCTCGAGGTGCGGATCGACTTTGACGGTCGCGACTCGGGGATCGATCTCGGGTGCCAGGGGCCGGCGGGCTGGCGCGGCTGGTCTGGCGGGGCCAGGCGCGATTATGTGATCGCGGCCGATACGGCCACCCCGGGATACCTTCCCGGCCCGCTCGAGCCTGGCCGCTGGTCGGTGGTGCTCGGGCTCCACCGGCTGCCTCCCGAAGGCACCGACATCACCGTGGCCGTCCACCTGTCGACAGGCGAGCGTCCCGAGCCCGAACCGGTCGGCGAACCCGCTTTCCGACCCGCGCGGGGCAGCGAGCGTGACCTGCCCGCACACCCGGGCCTCACGTGGTTCGCCGGCGACTTCCACGCGCACAGCACCCACTCCGACGGCACCTCGAGCCTCTCGCAGCTCGTCAGCCTCGGCGTCGAGGCCGGGCTCGACTTCATGGCGGTGACCGAGCACAACACGGCGAGCCATCACCGCCTGCTCCCGGCACTCGCCGCCAGGTACGGGGTCACCCTGGTCCCCGGTCAGGAGGTCACGACACATCAGGGCCACGCAAACGCCTTCGGAGACATCGGTTTCGTCGACTTCCGCCAGCCGGCTGATGAGTGGGTACGCTGCGTGGCCGAGCGCGGTGGCATCCTCAGCGTCAACCACCCCGTTTCCGGCGACTGCTCGTGGACGCACCGGACCAGGACGCGTCCGTCGTGTGTCGAGCTCTTCCACTCCGGCTGGTACAAGGAGCTCATCTCTACCGCGCCCCTCGCCTGGTTCGAGGGCTGGGACCGCTCGGCCGTGCTCATCGGCGGCAGCGACTTCCACAGCACCTCCCAGGGCTACAGGCCGGGCTGCCCGACCACGTGGGTCGCCGCGGAGGAGAACAGCGTGGACGGGATCCTCGACGCGGTCCGCAGCGGTCGTACCGCCGTCAGTGGCGCCCTGATGCCGTCCGGGGGGCTGCTGTCGCCAGACGTCGCATCGGGACCTGTCCTGCTGCGGATCGGGAACGAGCTCGTGGCGGTGGACGCCGAAGGCACGTTGCTCGTGGACGGCGCCGGCCGGCGGGAACCGGTGACGACCAGGCACCAGAGATTCGTCGCGGCCCGCGATGCGGGTCCGTTCCGCCTCGTCGCCGCGGACC
Source organism: Actinomycetes bacterium (assembly GCA_021803025.1). GTDB lineage: Bacteria > Actinomycetota > Actinomycetes > Propionibacteriales > Propionibacteriaceae > Fen-668. Next base: position 16,368 of record JAJZQV010000074.1, read on the forward strand.
GTTCGATGCTTGCCCTCAGCGCGTGACAAGGCGTCCGGTGACTCCTCCCAGGCTTCTCCTCGTTCCCCACACCCACTGGGACCGTGAGTGGTACGAGCCTCACGACGTGTTCCGCGTGCGGCTCGTGGCGATGGTCGACGGGCTGCTCGAGCTCTTGGAGTCCGATCCCGGCTACCGTTTCACCCTCGACGGCCAGGCGGCCGCCGTCGACGACTACCTCGCGCTGCGTCCCGAGAACGTGGGCCGGGTCGCCGACGCCGTCAACCGGGGACAGCTCGCCATCGGGCCGTTCCTCATCCTCCTCGACGAGTTCTGCA
>JAJZQV010000180.1 GCA_021803025.1 Actinomycetes bacterium
GACCCCGGAAGGACACCTTCTCCCATGGCGATGACGCCCGACCAGGCACGCTGGTTCTCGGACACGTTCGCGGTGATCGTGCGCAACATCGAGCGCGCGATCCTCGGCAAGACCGAGGCCATCCGCCTGTCCGTGACCTGCATGCTCGCCGAAGGGCACCTGCTGCTGGAGGACTTCCCGGGAACCGGCAAGACGACGCTCGCACGGTCCATCGCCCAGACCGTCCAGGGCACGCACAGCCGGATCCAGTTCACCCCCGACCTCCTGCCGAGCGACGTGACCGGCGTGACGATCTTCGACCAGAAGTCGAGCTCCTTCGAGTTCCACCAGGGCCCGATCTTCGCCTCGATCGTCCTTGCCGACGAGATCAACCGCGCGTCGCCCAAGACGCAGTCCGCGCTCCTCGAGGTCATGGAGGAGCACCGGGTGACGGTGGACGGCATCTCGTACGAGGTCGGGTCGCCGTTCATGGTCATCGCGACGCAGAACCCCATCGAGCAGGCCGGCACGTACCGGCTGCCCGAGGCGCAGCTCGACCGCTTCCTCATGAAGACGACGCTGGGCTACCCCGACCGCGAGACATCGCTGCGCATCCTCACGACCGGCGGCTCCCGTCCCCAGTCGGCGGCGCTGGCGCCCATCATCACGACGGCGGCCGTCGCCGAGATGGCCCAGCTCGGCCAGTCGGTCCACGTCGAGCCGTCCGTCCTCGACTACATCACCCGCATCGTCGAGGCGACGAGGTCTGCCGAGCACGTACGGCTCGGCGTCTCCATCCGGGGCGCCCTGGCCGTCGCCCGCTCCGCGCGCGTCTGGGCAGCCTCGCTCGGGCGCCACTACGTCGTGCCTGACGACGTGAAGATCCTGGCGATCCCGTGCCTGGCTCACCGCATCGTGCTCGACCCGGAGTCGGAGTTCAACGGGATCACTGCCACGGACGTCATGGTCAAGATCATCAGCGAGGTCGTACCGCCCACGGAGCGCGCGGCGTCGTGAACCAGGACCGGCCAGCCACTCCTCACCGGGCCGTCCCCGAGACGGCCGGTACGGACGTGCTCGAGCCGGTCCCGGTCCTCGAGCCGCCGCTCGAGGAGCGGCACGCGCCCGCGGAGGCGGTGCGTCTCCGCTGGGGGGACGTCCGGAACGTCTCGGTGCGGGCGTCCCGGGCGCTGGGGATGAGGACCACGGGCTGGGTCGTGCTCGGTACAGGCCTGGCGCTTCTGCTCGCCGGCTGGTGGCTGTCCTGGCTGGAGCTCCGGGTCGCGGGTGTTGCCGCGGTCGGGCTCGCGCTCGCCGCCCTGCTGTTCACGCTGGGAAGGCCGTCCTTGGCGGTGGCAATGACCGTGGCGGACCGGCACGTCCAGGTGGGGGCCCGTCTCACGGGCGCGATCGTCGTCCGCAACGCCGGACGCTCCCGCACTCTGCCAGGCCGTCTCGACCTGCCCATCGGCGACGAGACGGCCTCGGTCGGGCTTGCGGCACTGCCCCCTGACGCGCTGGTCGAGGAGTCGTTCGTCATCCCGACCGCGCGGCGCTGCGTGGTCCAGGTCGGGCCCGCGGTGTCGGTCCAGGGCGACCCGTTCGGGCTGTCGGGCCGCGAGACGCAGTGGACCGACGTGGTCGAGGTCTTCGTCCATCCCCGCACGCTCGCCCTCCCCGGTCGCCAGACCGGGTTCGTCCACGACCTCGAGGGCCACACGACCCAGAAGCTGTCGAACTCGGACATGAGCTTCCACGCCCTGCGCGAGTACGCGCCCGGCGACGACCGACGTCACGTCCACTGGCGCTCGTCGGCACGTACCGGCGATCTCATGGTGCGGCAGTTCGAGGAGACCCGCCAGTCCCGGATCGCCGTCGCGCTCGACCTCTCCGACCAGTCGTACGGGCGCGACGAGGAGTTCGAGGACGCCGTCTCGGTCGCCGCGAGCTTCGTCCAGCAGGCGTTCCGCGAGGAGAACCCGCTGGCCCTCGTGACCAATGTCGACGTGCACCGTGGCCTGACAGCCACGCGCGCGATGAACGAGCTGAGCCGGGTCGAGCGCCTCGACCGGACGCACGTCACGCAGCTCTTCCGGCTCGTGCGGCAACGCGAGGCCATGGCGTCGATCGTGGTCGTCATCACCGGCTCCAGGCCACGGGCCGACCGGCTCCGGCGGGCGGCGACCCTGCTCGGCATCGACACGCGCGTCATCCTCATCCGCCTCGACCCGGGCCGGCCGTTGGCCGTCGATACCGTCTCCAACGTGACGGTGGTGAGGCTCCCCGCGCTCGACGACCTGCCTCGCGCTGTGCGGAGGTCGGACGCGTGAACGTCCTCGACTGGTTCGACGACAGGCGGGACCGCGTTGCGGAGCGCGTCGCGACGCTGCGGAGCCGTGCGCCGATGCCCGTGTCCCTGCGGTCCCGGCGCCGTACGGCGGCCACCGTCGACGCGGTGTCCGGCACCGACCGTACGGTCTGGGTCGCTGTCGACACCCTCGCCGCGTGGGCGATGCTCGTCCTCGTCACCGTGGCCTGGCTCCCCACGTACGGCTCGGGCTGGGTGTGGGTCGCCTCCCTCGGCGCCGGCGCCGTGGGCGCAGGGATCGGGATCGTGACCGCACTGCGCCGCTGGGACGCCGTCCGTACGGTCGGGCTCGCCGCGGCCGCGTACCTCCTGGTCGGAACGCTCCTGGCGATGCCGTCGGCCGGCCGCTTCGGCGTCCTGCCGACCGCACGCTCCGTCGCCGGGCTCGTGCAAGGGCCGGTGCTCGGGTGGAAGGCGATGCTCACGCTGCAGCCCCCGATCGGGGAGACCGGCTTCCTGTACGTGCCGGTGGTTCTCGTGGGGCTCGCCTCGGTCCTCGGCTCCGTCACGGTGGGCCTGCGCTCAGGCAGGCCGGTCTGGGCGCCGGTGCCGATGGTCGCCGCGCTCGTCCTCGCGTACCTCCTGGGTGTCTCGACGACCTTCCTCCCCGTCGTCGTGGGACTCACCGCGACGTTCCTCGTCATCGAGATC
>JAJZQV010000075.1 GCA_021803025.1 Actinomycetes bacterium
CGCGTCCGGGAAGAACGCGAACACGGTGCCGACGGGGCGATCGAAGAGACGACGGAGCCAGAGGCTCCCACCTGCGTGGCCACGAGCTCATCGTGACAGGCCGGGGCCCGTCCTGCCTGGTCGCGGGTGACCTGCTTACATCCCAGCCTTTGTGCGCTCCGTGGCCGCGGTCCTTGCCGCCTTGCGCTCCTTGCGCCACACGAGCGCGTGGACCTTGAGGACGTCGGGCAGCCGGTTCACGTACGGGATGAACGGGAACGCGAGCATCGTGATGAGCAGCGACCCGAACAGGATCGCCGCGTCACGGTCGCCGTTGTCGTCGTTCGCCAGGACGGTGTGGTTGAGCAGTCCGATGGGTGACAGCCACCAGGCGCCAGGTGCATGGCCGGTCTCCTCGCGGATCATCCCGTACTGCTCCGTCGTGATACCGAGCTGTGAGGCTTGCTCCTCCAGCGCGCCGGTGTCGGCGAGGAAGCGATCGGCGTACGTTCCCGTGCTGGCAGCCTTGGACCCGAGGTCCGACGACAGGAGGGCCGGTTCGTACAGACCGGCTGCAGCCATATTGGTCAACGCGGTGACTATGTCGGTCGCCGGCCCTTTCGGGACCGCCTGGGGGTCCGGGTCCGTCGAGCCGTAGTAGTCGCTGAGCGCCTTCAGCGCAGCCGTCTGCCCGTCAGCGGACAAGCCCTTGAACGCGGCCATCGAGTCGGTGGTGCCGGGCTGGGCCGCGACCAGCTTCGCGTACGGAGCGTCGATGAAGACAGCTCGCGTGTCGAACGTGTACGGGTCGATGTTGTCCATGTAGCCCGCGGTGTCGGACGAGCGGTCGAACTCCTTGACGAGGGTGGTCGCCATGAGGTTGGGATCCTGTGTGGCGACGGTCTCGATCGTGACAGGCGACAGGTACGGGGAGGGCAGGACCACCGCGAGCAACAGCAGGACGACCAGCGTGACCCCGCCGCGCACGAAGAGGAGCGTGTGGTTCGCCTTCACCGTGGGCGCGACGACGTCCTTACGGTACGGCTCCGCGATGCCGAGCACCCGTACCAGGAGGTAATGCATCCCCAGCAGAGCGAGGAGCGCGAGCGGGATGAACGCGATGTGGATCCCGTACACCTGGGCGTAGTTCAACGGGTTGACCCAGCTGCCCATCCCCGCCCCGTTGTAGAAGTCCGCCCCCTGCAGCGAGCGCCACTGCGACGAGAAATCGCCGCGCAGGATATAGCCGAACTCGGTCTCGGCGAGGACGACGAACAGCATGACGACGCCGATGACCCAGGTGAGCCTGCGCGGCTTCTTGAAGCCGGACGTGAAGAAGACGATCAGCAGGTGAAGGATCATGAAGAGTACGAACGCCTGGGTCGCCCACAGGTGAAGGCTGCGCATGTAGCCGCCCGTCCGGGTCGTGAGCCACCAGTTCGGGCCGAAGAAGACCATGACGAGGCCGGTGACGAGTAGGACGAGAAACGAGATCATCGAGAGGAATCCGAGCGAGTACAGGAACTTGTTGCCGTAGCTCGGGACCCTCTCGATCATGAGGGTGCCGAGGCCCTCGACGAGGGGGCGTTTGCGGGGGGTGTGGAGTGGGGCAGGGCTGGCGTCCATGGCCGGGGCCTTCGTTCTCTGTTGAAAGGGGGATTAATCTGTCGCGTTTGACTGTTCCACCGTGAGGACGCGTCGTCAGGCGAACAGCGAGACGGGTCCGTTTCTTGGCGCGTTCTTAACGGCGCGGCCCGCCTGGTCATAGCTGCCGCGCCCGGCCTTGTTCACCCGGTAGGTGTCGTGCAGGCCCTTCGGCCCGTCGATGCTGATGCCGACGAGGAACGTGTTGTCGCCGAGGAACGCTCCCATTCCTCGTCGAGCAGAGTGCCGTTGGTCTGGATGGCGTGCTCGACCCGCTGGCGGGAGCGGGCCAGTTCTATGGCCAGCCGGACCGCCTCGCGGAAGAGGCCGAGTCCCGCAAGGTGGGTTCGTCGCCCTGCCGGGCGACGGTGACGAGCCCGTCGGCTGCGCATCGAGGTACGAACGCAGGTACTCGTGCAAGGTGTCGCGCGACCTGCGCTGGTCGCTCCCACCCCACAACACCTCCTTCGACAGGAAGATGCAGTACGGGCAGTCGAGGTTGCATGGCGCACCCGTCGGCATGGTCATCAGCACGGATGGACGCCCGAGGGGCGGCTGCAGCTGCCGTGGGTTGGTGTTCGGGCTCCGGTCGACGACAGGTTCTCCCATCACCTCAGTGCGTCGATCTGGGCAACATGCCGGCTACCGGTAGGTGATCGCGGTGGCAGGTTGACGCGTGGGGCTCAGGACCCTGCCCGAGCGGTTCAGGTCACCAGTCCGCCGAGGTCGTGGTCGAGGGCGATCAGCAGCGACGCAGGGATCGCCGCGTGCCTGGCCAGGTGGAGCAGGCTCAGGCGGTTGTCGATCGAGACCAGTTCCGTGCCGATCAGATCCGGGGCGTGGCGTTCGAGTACGGCGCGGGCGCCGGGCACCTCGAGGACGTGGAGCAGAGGTGCGTTGAGCAGGTCTGCCGCGACCAGAGAGGACGCGGGTGGCAGCCGTGCGGCGATGCTCGCCGCACGCTCCGCGTGCGAACGCGCGTGCAGGTGCCGGCGTTCGACCGGCCCTTCCAGTGGCAGGCCGAGCCTCTGGTACTGACCGGCTGGCGCGTCTGTGGCACGGATGAGCTCGACGAGCAGCTGGGCCATCCGCAGCTCGACGTCGTCGTCGACCATCGGATGCTCCTGACCCGGATCGGTCTCGAGATCGAACAGCAGGGTGCCGTGATGCCACGGGTTCATCCATAGGGCGGCGGCCGGGATCCGCATGGTGCGGACCCCCTTGGTGAACGCGAACGGTTCGGCCGGCTGCCAGGGGGTGAGCTCGGCGGGGGAGAAGCGGGCGCGCATGTGGGTGGGCATCAAGGTGAACTCGTCGAGGGGCGAGTTCGAGGCATCCTGAGCCGCGCGCATGTACACATAGCGCCCGTCGGTGACGTTGACGTGCCCTCCATGGATACCGAACAGGGCGCCGGCATGAATGGTCCGGTCGTCGTCGAGCACTTCGGCAAGATCGCGTCCCTGCATGTCGGGCGTCGGTTCGACGCCGAAGAAGCGCAGCAGGGTGGGGGCGATGTCGATGGTCTGGGCGAGCGCCGCGCGACGCGCGTCACGGCCCGCCGTGCGGGGATCCCACAGGAACATCGGCAGGTGCACCAGCTCGTTGAACCAGGGCTGTACCGACTTGGCCCACCATCCGTGCTCGCCCAGCAGGAACCCGTGATCGGTGTTGACGATGAGCATCGTGTCGTCCCACAGGTGGTGGGCGTCCATGACATCCAGCACCCGGCCGAGCGAGTGGTCGCACATCGTCACGAGGGACGCGTAGTGCCGTCGCGCCTCGTCGACCCGATCGGGTGACTCGGTCACCTTCTGATAGCCGGGCCAGTCGAAACCCGTGTCCTCGTCGTCGGTGAGGTAGCGGCGCGTGTACTCAGCCGGGGCGAAGAAGGGTTCGTGGGGATCGAAGAGTTCCACCTGCAGCAGCCACCGGTCGGCGTCGCGGTTCGTGACGAGGAACTCGATGCCAGCGTCGACAGTGCGGGTCTGCACATGCGTTGCCTCGGTCGTCATGAACGACCGGTTGACCTGGTCCTGGCGGACCATCCGTGCGAGGCCCCCGCGGCTGGGGTCGCCACCAGCCACGACCCCCTTCCACGGGTCGCCCTCCTGGCCGCGGAAGAACTCCCAGGTGGTGTAACGGGTGTGAAAGGTGGCTCCCCCGTCCTCCCAGTAGTGCGGATGGTCCGAGACGAGGTGAGTATGAACGCCGGCCCGGCCCAACAGCTCGGGCATCGAGTCGTCGAACGGTTCCAGCGGTCCCCAGCTACGGTGCAGGAAGTTGTAACGGCCGGTGTGCAGCTCCCGTCGCGCGGGCATGCACGGCATCGACCCCGCGTAGAAGTTGTCGAACGTGACGGCCTGATGCGCCAACCGCGCGAAGTTCGGCGCGTCGACGAAAGTCTCCTCGTAGGGGGAGAGCAGGTGCCGGTTGAGACTGTCGAACATCAAGACGATGGCGCGCATGGACCAGAGACTCCTATTCGGGTTTACCCATCGAGCGCGCGGGCGCGATTACCTCGATGAGCGATGGGCTGGGGGCGTGAGTATTCCCACGAGGGTGGCTTCACCCGCTCATGTCGGCGACGTCCGCAACCAGCGTGCGGTTCTTCCGTGCATATGCGAGCTCCTCAACCTTTCGGCGGAGTTCACGCATCGTGTCGAGATGCATGTCCATCGCGGCCGACCCCTGGGCGTGGCCCCACTCGTCGACCATCTCGAACAGCTCGTGGTCAACGGCGATCGGAGAGTCCCAGGAGATGGACCGGTCGCGGTGGCGGAACCTTCGGATCTCGCTCTCTCGCGTCGTGATCTCGGTGTCGATGAGTCGCAGCAGCTGGCCGACGGTCATGAACCCCGCGAAGGCAAGCCGAACGCTGAGGTCCGGGTCGCCTAGACGTGATGGGGGAGTGTACGGCCCGGCTATCCAGTCGAGGAACACGTTGATTCCTTCAGACGTCACCCGGTAGGTCTTGGCGTCCTGTGCCCCGGGCCGGGGCTCAATGTCATACGTCACCCAACCGCGGCCCTGCATAGCCGTGAGCGTCCGATAGACCTGGCTCATCTGCGTGTTGGAGCGCAGGAACCGCCCATGTGTGTTCATGTAGCCCTTGAGGTCGTACCCCGTAGACGGATGTTCGAGCAACGCCCCGAGGAGAATGTATTCGAGTTTCATCTCACCCTCGTACCCTCCTGAATATAGCCAAAGTATGCCACAAGTAGAATCCGCTGTGCAACGACGGGATGGAGGGCCCGCTGTATCCACGCCAACTGCTGTGAAACTCGTCAGGAACTCGATTCACCAGCACCCCACGAGTGAGCTGTGAACGGCGCTCTTCGTGCGCCTACTTTCGTCGGCGACGGAGAACGGCGGTCGGCCATAGTCGCTCCTGCAGCTCGAGACGCCCTCCTGCCATGACACGTACTTATGTCGCATCAGCCCAGCTGGGCCAGGCTACTTCAGGGCACCTGACAGAGCGCCTGACGTGAATACTCGTTGGATCGCGAGGAACAGCACCAGGACCGGGATGCTGACCACGATAACTGCTGCCATGAGCAGATTCCACTGGGTCGAGTTCTCCTGGAAGAACCCCGTGAGACCCAGCTGAAGAGTCTTCATGCTGTTGCTGTTCGTCACGATCAGTGGCCACAGGAAGTCGTTCCACGTCCCCTGGAACGCCAGGACACCCACGATTCCCAGCGCCGGACGGACCAGCGGAGTGTAGATGAGTGCGAAGATACGGAACTCGCCGGCTCCGTCGACGCGCGCCGCGTTGCCGAGCTCCTCCGGCAGAGCGGCATAGAACTGTCGCATGAGGAAGACTCCCATAGCGCCGATCAGATGCGGAACCATGAGGCCGGGCAGTGTGTCGAGCCAGCCCTGGCCCCCAAGACCGAGAATGTCGTTTCCTCCCGCCAGTGGGATGTGCGCCACCATGACGAACAGCGGCACCATAGAGATCTCCGCAGGTACGACGATCAGCCCTACGAGAAGCAGGAGGAGGATGTCCCGCCCGGGAAGCGGCAACTGGGCGAGCGCATAGCCCGCGGAGGCAGCGAGGACCACTTGGATCACGGTGCACGTGACCGAGACCACGGCACTGTTGATGAAGAATCGAAGGAAGTCGGCGCTCTCGAATGCGGTGATGAAGTTGCCTGGAGCGAGGGTGTGTGGCCAGGACCCCAGTGTCTCATTGAGCGGGGTCAAGGCAATCATGACGACGTATCCAAGCGGACCCACGTACAGTGCGGCCACGAGCAGGACCAGCGCGTGAAGCCCGAGCTTGCTCTTGAAGGCTGTGCGAAAGCGCATTCGCTTAATCCCCTCTTCCTCGAAGGATGACCCGGAGGGCCAGCGACGATCCGACCACTAACGCGAACAACATGACGGCGACAGCACTTGCGGAACCGATGTGCAGACTTGTGAATGCCTCGTCGTACATGAGGTAGACCACCGTTCTCGTGGCGTTCACGGGGCCGCCTCCCGTCATGACGTAGGCCTGCGTGAACATCTGCAGACCCCACAGGAACCAGGTGACGACGACGAACACCAAGACCTCCCTCATGGACGGGATGGTGACATGAATGAATCGGCGGAAGGAACCGGCCCCGTCGACCTTGGCAGCTTCGATCAGCTCCAACGGGACCGACTGGAGCCCGGCGAGAAGAAGCAGCACGAAGTACCCGAGGTTGTGCCAGATACTCATTGCTATGATCGATAGCATGGCGGTCGAAGAATCCGAGAGGAAGTAGATTCTCGAACCCCCGAGCGCACGGATCATCTTGTCGAGTGGCCCGGCGAACGGGTCGAGCAACAGATTCCAGACCAACGCGACGGCGACATAGGATGCGGCCTGTGGAAGATAGATCAGTGTTCTAAATCCCGCTCCCCCGTGGATGCGACGGTTGAACAGGACACTGACGCCCATCGCCATCACCAGCCCGATGGCGATCTGTCCTACGGCGAAAGCCAGTGTATTCTGGACCGTCGTCCAGAATAGCCCGGTCGTCAGTATGGCGACATAGTTGCGCAGGCCCACCCAGCGAGGTGGGTTGATCATGTTGTAGTCGGTGAGGCTCAGCGCGATCGCGGCGAGCAAGGGGATGACCGCGACGATCCCGATCACGATGAACGCTGGACTAGCGAGCCCGACGGCAGCCCGTCTCTGAGCCCGTAGCATCCGAGGTCGACGGGAGGGCTTGATCCACCGTCCGGTCGCGGGAGGCGTTTCCGTCCTCGTCACCATCCGGTGCTCGATCACGACGCCTGGTTGATCGTATCGATGGTGCTGTCCAAAGCGCTCAGGATCTGCTTCGCCGTTCCCTGGCCACGAATGGCCTGCTGCATGGAGATGTTGACCTTCTGCTGAATGTCGATCATGTTCGGGTTCTGAGGCAACGCGCCGGCGTACTTCGAGGCGGCGGCCATGGTCGAGGTGACATTCGGCAGGTAATCGGTGCTGTTCAGATCGGCTCGAACACTCAGGCCTCCGAGGTACTGGTCGAGCTTCTTGATGTTGTCCTTGGAGACGAGGAAGGTCAGAAGCTGCCAGGCCAGATCAGGGTTCTTGGTCTTGGCAGAGATCCCGAACTTGTTGATCCATGCGATCGTCGCCGGCTGGCCTCCCGAGGGTCCTGAGAGCGGAAGCCCGGCAATGATATCTGCAGCCTTGGGCTTGTTGAATTGAAGAGCATTCTGGACTGCGGAGTAGCCTGTGAAGGTCATGGCGGCTTGACCCGTGGTCAACGGAGTTGCTCCGGAGCCGTTGTAGATGATGCCTGGGTTCGCCAGGCCTTGCTGGAAGAAGCTCATCATGTAGTTGAGCGCCGTGATCCCTTGGTCTGATGCCAAGCTCGCTTTTCCGGCCGGACCGAAGTAGGATCCACCGGCTTGGTACAGCAGTTGTGAGAACGCCTGCATGAGTCCCACCGAGTTGTCCGCTCCCCAAAACGCTGGGGCGGCTAGGCTCGTCTTGCTCTTGAGCTCTTGGGCGAGCGCCAGGTATCCGGTCCAATCCTTGGGCAGCTCGGAGCTCGAGACGCCAGCCTGCTTCAGCAGGTCCGCGCGGTAGTACGCGGTGCGCGTGTCGGCGATAAACGGGATGGCATATTGGTGGCCGTTGTACTGGCCGTTCTTGAGCATGGCGGGGTAGAAGCTCGTCGTGTCAGCCCAGGACTTGACGTAATCGTCCAGCGAGAGGAAGGCCCCCTTCGCCGCGAGCGCGGCGGTCTGCACCTGCCCCATCATGGTGACATCGGCCAACGTGCCGCTGGCCGCCCCGGTCAGCATCTTCTGGAAGCTGGAGCCCCAGTCGGTCTGCCGAACCTCGACCGACGCGCCGGATTGGGCCTTGAATGCGGGAAGCGCGGTCTTGTCCAACCAGTCGATGAGATCAGAGTTGGCGCCGAACAACTGCAGCGAGATCGTCCGTGGGGCTGAACCCCCCTTGGGAGAGGAGCCACTGGCACCGCAGGCTGCAAGGACCCCTGCGCTGGCGACGCCCAGTGATGTCCCCAAGAGGGTCCGACGCGTGAAGGCTGCCGAGGTGGAAAGAGTCATGACAAAGGGTTCCTTTCAAGGATTGCGGCTCGACGTTGAGTGGCTTCTCCAAGTTGGCCGGCAAGCGGCTCTTCGAGGTGTTGAGGTCTGCCCGTGTGGTGGACCCGCGCCCCAGCTGTGGTCTCGCGCGATGGTGCAGCTAGGGCATGACACTTGTTGAATAGGTGGGCCGACTATGACACAAGTGGGATGGAAGCGTCAATAGATCTGGACGACATGTCGCCAAGGCACCACGCCGTGGACGGGAATGACCGGTGTCCTGTTCGTGAACCTCCGTCACGCCGGTCCCGCGTGGAAGCCGAGTTACTACGCGCCCTCGCGGAAAGCGCATCGAGGTCCGGGTGTGCGGGCTCCGTTCCCGCTCGATCCTCCAGAGCGTGGCGGCCATAACGGAGGAGGATTCGGACGTCGCCGACCAGCAGCCGCGGGTGCTGACCACCGACGCCGTCCAGGCCTCGGACGTCGTCATCACGATGGGCTGTGGCGACGCCTGCCCGTACTTCCCCGGCAAGGAGTACCTCACATGGGACCTCGACGACCCCGCGGGCCAGCCGCTCGAGGCAGTACGGCCGATCCGAGACGAGATCCGAGCCCGTGTGGAGGCTCTCATCGCGCGCCTCCTGCCCGCAGAGAGTGGTGCCCCCACTCGCTGAAGTGTCGACGATTTCCCTTCAGGGTCTACCCTTCCGGGGGTCCCTGTCCTACTGTGATGCTGCTGTTCGACATCGGTGCTGACTGGTTTGCGCGCCGCCAACCGGCGGCGGGCCAGCGGGGGGAGCGCCTTCGTGATGGGAGCCCGCATGAGACGAACGTCCACAGCTGCTGCGATCGGCGCGGCACTGGCACTTGCGATCTGGCCGGTCACGGCGCATGCCGCGACCGTCGACGTCCAGGCGAACAACCCGCAGGTGGCCGGGGATGCCACGTCGAACTCGACGGCGGTCTTCCCCACCAACAAGCAGAACGAGCCGTCGGTGGCGGTCGACCCCACCAACCCGAGCCGCCTCATCGCCGGGTCCAATGACGAGCAGATGCAGCCTCCATGCGGGCCCGGCCCTGTGCGGGGCAACGTCCCGGCATCCGACTGCTCCTTCTTCCCCGGCGTAGGCACCTCCGGGATCTACCTCTCCAGCGACGGCGGGATGACCTGGACCAACCACGGGCTGCTCGACCAGCAGGCCTCCTGGAAGGACAAGGGCGTCATCTCGGACGGTGACCCCGTCATCACGTTCGGTCCGAAGCCGGACGGACATGGCGGCTTCACCTATGCGCACGGAGCACGCGCGTACTACGCCAGCCTCGCGACGATCACGTCCCTCAAGGGCTACGAGTACGTCATCGTCTCGTACTCCGACGACGACGGCGTGACGTGGTCCGCACCCGTCGTGGCGACGACCCGTACCAGCGCGACGACCTTCAACGACAAGAACTGGGTCACCGTCGACCGCAACGCGAGCAGCCCGTTCTTCGGCCGGGTGTACGTGTCGTGGACGGCCTTCCGCTCCGCGACCGTGCGGGGCTTCGGCAACGAGCCCACGATGGTCGCGACGTCGACGAACGGCGGCGCCTCGTTCGGGGCCCCGGACCAGCTGTCCCCTGCGGGCAACAACCTCACAGGGAACGGGCGCCAGGGAACCTCGAGCACCGTCGGACCTGACGGCACGGCGTACGTCGCCTTCGAGCAGGGTTCCTCCCAGGTCGTCGTGATCTCCCACGACGGCGGGGTGTCGTGGACGCGGCCGATCACCATCGGCGCCGTCACCGACATCCAGGACCCGATCCCGGGCGCGAACTTCCGGACCGACAGCTTCCCCGTCATCGCCTCCGACCCGCGGGCCGGCAGCACGACGGTGTACGCCGCGTGGACCACCCGGACGTCCGCGGGCGGTCGTACGGTCGTGGCGAAGTCCACGGACCGTGGCCGGACGTGGAGCCCGACGACCACGGTCAGCTCGGCGGCACAGGGGTACGCGTTCTTCCCCGGCCTCGACGTCGCGCCCAACGGTCGGGTGGACCTCGCGTGGCAGGGCCTGAAGGCGACCGACCCGAACACCTTCGGGACCGGCAACGCGACGATCGATGCCTACTACTCGTCCCTGCCTGCGGGCGGTACGTCCTGGACAGCGCCGGTCAAGGTGTCGAGCGCCTCGAGCGACCCGGCAGCGACGGCCCAGAACAACCTCCAGCGTCAGTTCTGGGGCGACTACAACACCCTCGTCTCGGGCGAGAGCACGGCGTGGTTCATCTACACCGACTCCCGGACGGGCGTGGGGTGCCCCGCGGTCGACGCCTACCAGTCGTACCTCGCCGCGAACGGCCTCGCCGCTCCTGACGGCGCCGACGGCGGCAAGGACGCGGGCACGACGGCGGGCACGACCACCACTGTCACGAAGCCGGCCCCGCCGACCGATTGCCCGTCGCAGTTCGGCAACAGCGACGTGTACGTGTCGGTGATCGGCGCCTGACAGTCGACACAGCGGGTGTGTCCGGGATCCTCCGGGCACACCCGCTGTGCTGTGCCGACCCGGGTGACATGCTGCCCGGCCCCGCCCTGTCCGTACCCGCTCAGTCATTGAAGGTGGAGCTGCGCCCAGGCGCGAGCGACACCGTCGCGACCCGCGCTCCGGGGGTAGGGACGAGCCCGGGCAGCATGCGTGAGCGCGTCCGGGCCGAGGAAGTTCGTCCCGAGCCGAAGCCGTCGGCCGTCTCGAACCGGCGTGGCGGGATCATGACGCCGGCGTTGTCGACCAGGGCCCTGCACGGGTCGGCCGTCCGCCACGATCCCGGCGGCGAACGCCCGTACGGACCCGATGTCCGCGAGGTCGAGGTGTCGTACGTCGAGGACGGCGTCCGGAGCCTCACGCCGGATGGCCGCCTTCGGCGTCGGCCGTCCTGCGGCGGGACCGTGTAGTACATGCCCTGGAACCCCTATGGCCGGGCAGCCGCGTCGGCGATCCCCGCGACGTCAGCAGCGGACGTCCCCGTACAGGGTAGGTTCTGTGTGCGCACACGCGAGGAGGCGCCATGCTGGTCACCGTTCTCGGAGCCAGCGGCCGCACAGGCCGTCTGCTCACGCGTCAGCTCGTCTACGCGGGCCACGAGGTCCGCGCCCTCACGCGCCACCACGACGCGGCGGGCTTGAGCGGTGTGGGCACGACCGTCATCCGCGGGGACGCATCCAACGAGGACGACCTCCGCAGGGTGCTCAAAGGGGCGCAGGCCGTGGTGTCGGTGCTCGGCGCGCAGTACAGCCGCGAGCAGGTCCGCACCTACTCCGGCACAGCGCGCGCCATCACGGCGGTCCTCGGGGCGGACGGGCCCGCGCGCCTCGTCGTGACCAGCTCGGCCATCCTCTCGGCGTGGCGTGACCCCACGATGACCTGGACGGAACGGCTGGTGCTGACGCGGGCCGTCGAACGCGTCGGGGCGACGCTGTACGACGACATGCGCCGTATGGAGGACATCGTCGCCACGTCGGGACTCGACTGGACCGTCATGCGCCCCCTCGGCCTCACCGACATGGACGCCTCGACCCGGTGGGCGGTCGCCGAGGACCACATCCCGGGACGCTCGACGTCGCGCCGCGACCTCGCCGCCGCGATCGTGGACCAGCTGAGCCGTACCGACTTCGTCCGCAAGACCGCCGCGGTGGCCACGACCAACGAGAGCGTGGGCATCGCGGCGACGATCTGGCGGGAGGCGGTCAGGCCGAGGCTCCGTCGGTCCCCGGCGCCCCCAGCCCGAGCTCCACGTGGCGGAGCCGGTAGCCCTCGATGAGGTCGTCCCAGCCGAGCGTGGGCTCACGCAGGAGGACGGGCTCGCGCGCGAGGAGGCGGGTCAGCAGCACGTCCGACTCGAGGATCGCGAGCGGCTGACCCGGGCACTTGTGGGCGCCGTCGCCGAACGTCAGCCCGTACGGCGCGACCCCTGCGGGCAGCGGGCGGTACGGGCAGACGTCCAGCGGGTCCGTACCCACCGCTCGGGGATCGGCGTTCGCCTCTCGGACGCACACGTCGAGGAGGTCGCCAGGCTGCACCGTGAACCGCTCGTCCCCGTCATCGACCTCGAACGCCTCCTGGACCCGCCGGTACAGGTGGCCGACGACCGGCTCGATCCGGATGATCTCGTGGAGGATGGCGTAGCGCTCGTCCTTCTCCGCCGTGACGTAGCGGCGCCGCAGCGTCTCGTCGGAGAGCAGGTGCCAGGCCGCCATCGCGATGAACTCACGCGTCGTCACCATCCCGGCGGTGCCGTACGTGACGCACTCCACGAGGATGTCCGCGTCGCTGTAGCCCTCGGCGATGAGGTGGCTGATGACGTCACCGGTCGGGGAGCGCCGACGTGCCCGTACGGCGGGACGCACGTCCTCGAGCCACATCCTGGCGACGGGGACCAGTCCGTTCACCGCGGCCCGTGCCCACTGCCGGGGCGTGCGGCCGAGGTCCGGGCGGGTGATGTCGAAGGGGGGCTGGTTGAAGAAGCTCACGAGCCGTCGCGCGAGCCTCGGCACGGGCGCGGCCGTCAGCCCCACGATGTCGGCCGTGACCTCGACGGTGTACAGGAGGGCGAGCTCGTCCAGCCGGAAGGCGCCGTCGACCTCGTCGAGCAGTCGGTCCGCACACGCCTCCATCCGGGGCGTGTAGCGCTCCACGACGGCCGGTGCGAAGAACCTCGCCACCTTGCTCCGCTGCTCGTCGTGGGCAGGGCCGTCCGAGATGAGGATGGGGTGCTTGGTGAAGACGCCGCGAGGGATCCGTTCCGCGGTGAAGCCCGCCTGCGTCGTCTGGCTCCTGGCACGGAGGACCTGGCGCGCGGCAGACAGCGACCTGAACCGCCACACGCTCCCTTGCTGCTCGATCGTCGGGCTCGCTCGCTCGCCCGGCTTCCGGGCTCGTCGCCGGTCGTGCGTCTCGGCCATGCAGGGCCCTTCGTACGGGGCACGACCGTTGTCGTGGCCTTCTTGGTCCCCTAAAGTCTATACAAACATTGGACAGGAGAGTCATGTCGCACAGATCCCGGGTCACCCGCCCTGCCCCGTCGCGGCGGGCGGAAGGCGGCGACCGCTCCTGATGGATGACCGTTGGCAGTACCTCGCCCTCATGGCCGCCTGCCTCGTCGTGACGCTCCCGCTCGAGTTCGCCCTCCGGGCCCGCGTGTACCGCCGGCCGGTCCGGCTGCTCCTCGCGCTCGCTCCCGCCGTCGCCCTGTTCACCCTCTGGGACCTGGTCGGCATCGTGCGACACCACTGGTCGTACAGCCCGCTCTACACGACAGGCCTCCGGATAGGGGTGATACCGATCGAGGAGCTCGTCTTCCTCGTCGTCGTACCCATCTGCGCCCTCCTGACGTACGAGGCCGTGGGGACCGTCCTGCGGCGCAGCAGGAAGGACCCGCGTGCCTGAGTACCCGGTCATGACCGTCGTCGCGGTCGTCCTCGTGGCCTTCGTCGAACTCGTGTGGCTGCGTACGGGCGTCTTCCGCACGCTCCAGTACTGGGTCTCCATCGCCATCGTGTGGGCGTTCCAGGTCGCCGTCGACGGCTGGCTCACGAAGCTCTCCGCACCCGTCGTCCTCTACAACCCCGCCGAGCAGTCCGGGCTGCGGTTCCCCTGGGACATCCCGGTGGAGGACTTCGGGTTCGGCTGGGCGATGGTCACCCTCACGATCGTCGTGTGGGCCAGACTCGGTCGTACGGAACGTCTGGGAGCGGACCATGGGAAGCCGGCCCGGCACGACACGAGGGAGACGTCATGAGCAGGTCGCTGCCCGGCCGGGACCGGCGGGCCGTACGGCACCCCGCTCCCGTGGGTGCCGTGAGGCTGGGGACGCCCCGGCACGTCGCGGTCATCGGCGGCGGCATCGCAGGACTGGCCGCCGCCACCGTGCTGGCCGAGCACGGGTCGGACGTGACCCTGTACGAGTCGTCCGACCGGCTCGGGGGGCGCGTCGCATCGTGGCCCCTCCCGGGCAGGCGGACGATGAGCCGCGGCTTCCACGCGTTCTTCCGTCAGTACTACAACCTGCGGGCCCTCCTGAAGCGTACGGACCCGACGCTGCGCCACCTCGTTCCGGTCTCCGACTACCCGCTGCAACGGCCGGACGGCATGCGCGACTCGTTCACGAACCTGCCCCGCACGCCGCCGTGGTCGGTCCTCGAGTTCGTGCGGCAGAGCGACTCGTTCACCCTGCGCTCCCTGGCGAAGGTCGACGTGAAGGCGGCAATGGAGCTGCTGAGGGTTCACTTCCCCGGCACGTACGACGACTACGACGGGGAGTCCGCCGCGGCCTTCCTCGACCGTCTGCGCTTCCCGCCCGCGGCGAGGGACCTCGCCCTTGAGGTGTTCGCTCGGTCCTTCTTCGCGGACCCCTCCGACTTCGCCGCCGGCGAGCTCGTCGCGATGTTCCACACGTACTTCCTGGGCTCGGCCGAGGGCCTGCTGTTCGACGTTCCCGACGACGACTACGACACCTGCCTGTGGGCACCGCTCGGAGAGCACCTCGCGGCGCTGGGCGTCACCGTGCGGACAGGCACTCCCGTGAGCGGGCTGAGCGTGGACGACGACGGGGTACGGGTGACCGCGGCTCACGAGTCGCTCGCCGTCGACGCGGTCGTTCTCGCCGCGGACCCCCGTGCCGCACGGGCCCTCGTAGCCGGGCTCGCGGACGAGCCGGGCCTGGCGGTCTGGAAGGACGGCGTCGCCGCCACGTACAACGCGCCCCCCTTCGTCGTCGTCCGGCTGTGGCTCGGCGGCCACGTCCACGGCGACCGGCCGGCCTTCCTCGGCACCGCGGGGTACGGCCCCCTGGACAACGTGTCGGTCCTCGAGCGGTTCGAGGAGGGAGCGGCGACCTGGTCGAGGGCCCACCGCGGCTCGGTCGTCGAGCTGCACGCGTACGCCTGCGCGGCGGAGGTGGCGACCGACCCTCAGGCGGCGACGGCGGTCGTGGCGCGGCTGCTCGACGAGCTGCACCGCGTGTACCCGGAGACCGCACAGCTCCAGGTCCTCGAGCAGGAGGTGCTCGTCCGCGACGACTGCACGCTCATCGGGCCCGAGGCGTGGCGTCGGCGCCCAGGGGTGACCACCCCGAGCCCGCGTCTCGTGCTCGCCGGCGACTGGGTCCGCTGCGACTACCCGGTCGCCCTCATGGAGCGTGCGGCCACCACGGGGTTCATGGCCGCCAACGAGCTGCTCGCCGGGTGGGGCGCGGCAGGGCAGGACATCTGGACCGTCCCGGTACGGGGCCTGCTCCGGCCAACCCCGCACCCCCACCGGCATCTCCCGCCCGACTGACCCCCCGGGGCTCCTCCCGCCCGACTGAGCACCCCTGACGCGACTGAGCACCCTCCGTGAAGGGTGCTCAGTGACATTCGTGGTGCTCAGTCGGAATGCGGGGGAGGACTGTCAGGCGACCGAGGGGTGGAAGCGGCGGATGTCCGTACGTGGCGGGCCGGCGACGAGCGTACGGGCCGCGACCGCGAGCTTCTCCCAGCCCGGCACCCGCCGGCGCTCGGTGAAGACGTCGTAGTCGGCGGCCTCGATGCGATCGAGGATCCGGCTGTACAGGACGAGTGCCGTGGCGACACAGCGCCTCGACGCGGGGGGCAGCAGGTCGAGGCCGGGCACGGCCTCCGCGTACAGGGCCCTGTTCCGGGCGATCTGCTCCGCCATGAACGCCCGCCACTGCGGGGTGACGCGCCGCAGCCAGGGGTCCGCGCCGTGGCGCGCGAGGTCGTCCTGCGGCAGGTACACACGCCCGCGGTCGAGGTCCTCACCCACGTCGCGGAGGAAGTTCGTGAGCTGGAACGCGTTCCCGAGCGCACGCGCCGGCGCCTTCGCGGCGGAGCTGTACGGCTCGAGCACCGGGAGCATCATCTCCCCGATCACCGCGGCCGAGCCCTCCATGTAGCCGGTGCGCAGCTCGTCCCAGGTCGCCCATGTCGTACGCGTCAGGTCGAGCGCCATCGCGTCGAAGAACCGCTCGAAGCAGCCGGGGTCCGTCCCGCGGCGCTTGATGCTGCTCACCACCGCGGCCATGACTGGCTCGTCGCTCGTCCCGCGGGCGAGCGCTTCGAAGAACATCCGGCGGAACGCGGCGAGCCGCTCCGCCGCCGTGCCGTCCCTGGGCACGGAGAGGTCGACCTTGTCCGGCTCGTCGACGATGTCGTCCGCGAGCCGGCACAGCGCGTACACCGTGTAGACGTCCCGCCGCTGGCGCGCCGGCAGGAGCAGTGCGCCCCAGTAGTAGGTGGTCCCGTACGCGCGGGTCAGCTCGGCGCAGCGCCGGTACCCGGTCTCGAGGAGCGTCGTCATGGCAGCAGTCCCTTCACGCGTTCGGCCGCGAGCTTTCCGGAGACGAGCACCATGGGGATGCCCACGCCCGGGGTCGTCCCCGACCCGGCGAACACGAGGCCGGGCACACGCCGG
>JAJZQV010000076.1 GCA_021803025.1 Actinomycetes bacterium
AGGTCCAGCTGAGGGTCGACCATCTCGATCGGCCCGGTGCCGTTCGGACGCAGCGAGGAGAAGAAGGTCGGCGACAGGGCGGGCAGCATCACCCCGAGGATCACCGCCCCGAGGAGCGCCGGCGTGGCGATGACGACCGACAGGCGCCAGATGCCGCGAGAGCCGCGCGCCATGGCGCTGTCGTGGCTGAGGTTGCGCGTCCACTGGCGGTCGCTGTTGAGGCCGTCGGCGAACAGGATCGCGAGGTAGCCGATGACGACGACGAGGAACGAGACGGCGTTGACGTCCGAGCGCAGCGCGATGGCGGGGATGAGGTACAGGGCGAGGAGCGGGGCCAGCGCCCAGGCAGGCCTCTCGAGCGTGTCGGCGATGATCCCGGCGACGAGGAATAGCAGCACGACGATGAGCGTGAGGATGATCTGCGCGCCGGGGTCGGGGGGCATGGGCGCGGCTGAGGTCTGGATGTGGTCGTAGCCAGAGCGGAGCAGCGGGACGAGCCGTGCGTACCAGACGACGTCGGAGGGCCCGGGGCCGATCGCCAGGGAGATCGCCAGTGCGGCGGCCAGCAGGAGCTGGATCGCGTTCACAGCGACCTTCGTGAGCCTCAGCCGGTCCCCGACCACGGCGGCCACGCTGAGGACGGCGATGAGGAGCCACGACGGGTAGAGGTAGCCGGCGTCGGCCGTGAGAGGCAGCAGGGTCATGCCGCCGATGGCGCCGGCGACGGCCGTTCCGGTCCAGAGCCTGTCGACGGGGCGCATCAGACGTACTCCCCGACACGGTCGAGGTTCGCCCACGCGTCGGCGACCCCCATCTCCGCCGTCACCTCGATGGTCCGCCAGCCCACGTTGTGGAGACGGTCGATGGCTGCCCGGTGCTCGTCGTACTGCTCCGGCGTGCTGCGCTCGGCGCGTGACGTGAACGTGTCGGTGTCGAGGATGAACGCGAAGCACCGGGTGCGGTTGCGCTGGGCTCCCAGGAGGACCTCCACGTCGCCCCGGGTCAGCCGGCCCAGAACGCACACCATGAGCTGGCCCCTCTGCGAGAGCGAGGCGTGCTCGACGGTCCGGGTCAGGGTCGACCTCGGTGACGTGACCACGTCCGTCATCTCGTCGACGATCTGCTGGCGCGTGACGGTCGCCTGGACGAGACGCTCGCCGTGGATCATGGCGCCGTCCGCGTCGAAGAGGTCCACCCGGAAGCCCGAGTCGACGAAGTGGAGAGCGATGGACGCTGCCGCGGAGACCGCCCACTCGAACGAGCTCCCGCGCCCCGTGCCTGCATGGACTCCCTGGCGCGAGTCGAGGATGACCGTGGCGGTCGGGTCCCAGGCCTGCTCCTCGCGGCGCACGAACAGCTCGCCCCTGCGGGCCGTGGTGCGCCAGTGGATCCGCCGTACGTCGTCGCCCGCGTGGTACTCCCGCACCAGCACGTCGTCGGCACCGATGACGCCGGCCTTCTGGGGCAGCGCGTCGCCCGTCGATCCGGCGCCGCTCACGGTACGCATCATCGGCAGCGGCACGATCCGGGGCGTGACCTGCACCTCGCTCGTGGCGCTGAAGCGCCTGTCGAGCTTGACGAGCTGGAAGGGATCCGTGGCCCGGACGGTGAGCGGCCCGGTGTGGTACCGCCCGCGCCGCAGCCCGGCCATGGGGTACGCGACCTCCCGGCGCCACTCGCCGGCGAACCGGTGGACGGTGAAGCGGGGAGGACGGCCGAGACCGCGCGGCACCTCGTCCTCGAAGTGGAGCAGGCCGGTCGGCAGCTGTCCGGACTTGGTGATGATGAGCTCCCCGGTGAGCCGCTCCCCGACGATCGCCTCCTGCGGCACGACGCGTCGCTCGCACGTGAGCCGGAGCCGGCTGCGTGCCACCACCATCACCGCGACGACCGGCAGGAGGAAGAGGAACAGGCCGAACCACAGCACGTCCCTCTGGCCGAGGAGAACGCCGCCCAGGAGCAGCAGGCCGCCCACCACGGCGAACGTCTTGCCGCGGAGCGTCAGCAGAACCCAAGGGTTGTACCTCACCTCACCTACCTCTTGTCCGGGACGGGGACCGACTGCACCGCCTTCGTGATGATCTCGCCGACGGATCGTCTCGACAGCTGCGCCTCCGTGGACGGAAGTGTGCGGTGGGCGAGGACGGAGACCGCCAGGTCGGCGATGTCGTCGGGCAGCACGTAGTCGCGGCCCGACAGGGCGGCTTTGGCCCGTCCGGCGCGCAGCAGCTGGAGGCTCGCACGCGGAGATGCGCCGAGCCGCAGGTCGCGGCTCTGCCGGGTCGCCGTCACGATGTCGATGAGGTACTTCTTCACCGCCGGCGCGACGTACACGCCACGCACGGCGCGGATCAGGGAGTGGATCGTGTCGGCGTCCGTCACCGGTGCGAGGTCGGCCAGGGGGTCGCGGGCGCCGTGGTTGTCGAGCATCTCGATCTCGGCCGCGACGGTGGGGTAGCCCATCTCGATGCGAGCCATGAAGCGGTCCCGCTGGGCCTCGGGGAGCGGGTACGTGCCTTCCATCTCGATGGGGTTCTGCGTGGCGACGACCATGAACGGTGTGGCGAGCTTGTGGGTGACGCCGTCGACGGTGACCTGCCGCTCCTCCATCGACTCGAGGAGGGCGGACTGGGTCTTGGGTGATGCGCGGTTGATCTCGTCGCCGACCACGATGTTGGCGAAGATGCCGCCCGGCTTGAACTCGAAGGCACCGCTGGCCTGGTTGTAGACGGACACGCCCGTCACGTCGCTGGGCAGCAGGTCGGGCGTGAACTGGATGCGCCGCACCGTCGAGGCGATCGACCGTCCGAGCGCTTTCGCAAGCATCGTCTTGCCGACGCCCGGCACATCCTCGAGCAGGAGATGTCCCTCGGCCAGCAGGACGACCATCGCCATGTCGATCGAGCCGCGCTTGCCCTCGATGACTCCCTCGATGGCGCTGCGCACCCTGCCCATGATCTCCAGCACGTCGCCCAGTGACCGTGTCTCGACCACGTTCCCTCCCTCACCGCCCGCCGCCCTCGTCGTCGAAACCCTACGCGAGTCGACCCAACCGCCGCAGGGTCGCCCAGACCCGCCGGCATCGCGACCGAGGCCGCACGGCCCGCGGGTGGGGAGATAGAAGGGGAAAACGTAGTCAAAGTGGGGAGGAGTGGGTTACTGTGGGTCGCAGTGGAGCAGGTGGGCTCGCTGGCGGAGGGAAGGAGGGGCTCTCGCGATGGCACGACGTCTGGGCGGGACCTTCTTCCCCAAGCTCGACGACAAGGGCCGCCTCACCCTGCCGGCCAAGTTCAGGGAGCACTTCGCGGAGGGCGTGGTCGTGACCCGCGTCCAGGAGGGCTGCCTGGCGGTCTACGACGTGGAGACGTTCGACAGCCTCGACGCGAAGTTCGAGTCCAAGACGAACAACGACGCGGAGATCCGCGCCTACCAGCGCTGGCTCAACTCCGGATCCCACGACGACGTCCCTGACCGCCAGGGGCGAGTCACCCTGCCGGCCCCACTGCGTACCTTCGCCGGGCTCGACAAGGACGTCGTCGTCATCGGCTCGGGCGACCGGGTCGAGGTGTGGGACCCCGCCAGGTGGGAACAGCAGTCAGCACGGCTGGACGAGATGTTCACGACATAGCCGCCATCAGGCGGGAACGAGAAGGAAGGGCCCCGTGCCCTCCGGCTTCGATCCGCTGGCCCGCACCCTGGCTCACCTTCCCCGGTGCCAGGAGGCAGGCCACGGATCGAAACCGGTCGGCACGGAGCCGCACGGCGAGGATGGGGTCGAGATGATGGGGGAGCGCGACACCCACGTGCCGGTCATGGCCGGGCGCGTGGTGGAGCTGCTGGCCCCGGCGCTGGAGGAGCCGGGGGCGGTGTACGTCGACGGCACGCTCGGGCTCGGCGGCCATGCACGGCTCGTGCTCGCCCGCTGTCCCCAGGCCATCCTCGTGGGCATCGACCGCGACCCTCACGCCCTCGACATCGCCGGGCAGCGGCTGGCCGAGTTCGGCGACCGGGTCCGGCTGTACCAGGCGGTGTACGACGAGCTGCCCGACGTCCTCGCCGAGGCCGGCATCCGGCGCGTCCAGGCGGTCCTGCTCGACCTCGGCCTCTCCTCGCTCCAGATCGACCACCCCGAGCGGGGCTTCGCGTACGCGACCGACAGCCCGCTCGACATGCGCATGTCGCCGGACGACCCCATGACGGCCGCCGACCTCGTCAACACCGCGACACGCTCCGACCTCGCCCGGATCCTGCGCGTGTACGGGGAGGAGCGGTTCGCAGACCGCATCGCCCGCCGCATCGTCGACGAGCGTGACCGTGAGCCGTTCACCACCTCGGCGCGACTGGTCTCGACGATCGCCGACGCCATCCCGGCCGCGGCGCGCGCGACGGGGGGCCACCCGGCGAAGCGGACGTTCCAGGCCCTGCGCATCGCGGTCAACAGCGAGCTCGACGCGCTCGCCGGCGTTCTCCCCGCGGCCATCGGCGCGCTGGCGCTCGGCGGCCGCATCGCCGTCCTCGCGTACCACTCCCTCGAGGACCGGCTCGTCAAGGATGCCCTGCGGACCGCCTCGTCGGACCGTGCGCCTCGTGACCTGCCCTTCGTGCCCGACGGGTACGGACCGGAGCTCCGCCTGCTGACGCACGGCGCGGAGCGTCCGGACGAGTCAGAGATCGCCGTGAACACTCGCGCGGCGTCGGCCCGGCTCCGGGCCGCCGAACGGATCCAGGAGGCGGCGTGAGCGCTCTCGTCGAACCGCGGCAGAGACCGCAGGACACCGGGTCGGGGCTCCGTCCCGTCCCCTCCGTACAGGGCGGTCTCGGGAGGCTGCCGTTCCTCATCATCCTCGCCGGGGTCCTCGTGGCCGGGCTCGTCGGGCTGCTCATGCTTCAGACCCGCGTGCAGGAGCAGTCTTTCGAGGTGCGGCAGCTGCAGAGGCAGGCCACCGAGCTCGCCTACAAGCAGGCCCAGCTCGAGGCCGAGGTGCAGCAGAAGGCGACGCCGGCCGAGATCGCCCGCCAGGCGACGGCCCTCGGCATGGTGCCCAACCCGTACGGCGTCTACATCGACGTCCGTAACGGCGCCGTCGTCGGGTCGCCGAAGGTCGTGCGCGGCAACGAGGTGCCGAACATCACGTACAAGTCGACCGCTCAGAGGGCCGCCGAGGCGGCCGCGGCCACGCCCTCGCCTGAGGCGGCCCAGCCCGGTGACTCGACCCCGCAGGGGACGAACCAGTGACCGAGTCTCGGCCCACCCCGTCCACCACCTCGGCGCGTCGCGTCGCAGCCGGGTCCGCGTCCAGCGCCCGCACCCGCGCGACGCATCCGCGTCCCGACTCTGCTCGCCGCCCCTCGCGTTCCAGCTCGCCGCGGCGCAGGGCGAGTCGCCGTGTGGAGCGACGTCTCCCGCTCGGCTCGCCCACGAGACGGCTCCAGGTCGCTCTCGTCGTACTGGGTCTGGTCGCGACGCTGCTCGCGGCGCGCGCGATCGTCGTCCAGGGCCTCGACAGCGCCGCCAACGCGGCGAAGGCGGCGGCCCTCATGAGCGTCTCGCGGACGATCGTCGCCAACCGGGGCACCATCACCGACCGGTACGGCGAGGTGCTGGCGTCCAGCCAGCCCGCCGTCACCATCGTGGCGGACCCCACTCAGATCGCCACCAACGGCAAGCTCGCGTCGGCCATGACCGCGAAGGACAAGGACAAGGCGGCGGGCGCGCCGAACGCGATCGCGGACGTCCTCGTCTCCTACCTCGGCGGTGACCACGACACGTACGTGGCCCAGCTCACGAAGCCGGGCACGAAGTACGTGGTGATCGCGAAGAAGGTCCAGGCGTACACGTACCTGCAGATCTCGAACAAGCTCTCGGACCTCGGCTACGTCGGGCTCCACCGCGAGACGGCGGCGGTCCGCACGTACCCCAACGGGACGCTCGCCTCCAACGTGCTCGGCTTCGTGCGCGACAGCGACAACGGGGTGGGCCAGGTCGGCGCGGGCGGCCTCGAGTACGCCTACAACATGCAGCTCGCCGGCGTGGCCGGCTCCGAGATGTACGAGACGTCCCCGAACGGCAAGATCCCGACCGGCCAGAACGTCCTCGTGCCGGCGCAGGACGGCGTCACCTACACGCTGACGCTCGACGCGGGCCTCCAGTACATGGTCGAGAGCCGGCTGCAGGAGACGGTCGACCAGGCGAAGGCGAAGTCCGGGATCGCGATCGCCATGAACGTCAAGACCGGCGAGCTGCTCGCGATGGCGAACTACCCGACGTTCGACTCCAACTCGCCCGGCACGGCCCAGGCCGCTAACCTCGGCAACCGCGCGGTCACCGATGCGTACGAGCCGGGCTCGGTCGAGAAGGTCCTCACCATGGCCGCGCTCACCGACTCGGGCGTCATCACGCCGGACACCCGGGTGATCGTGCCGAGCCAGGTGATGTCGGGCGGCAGGCCCATCAAGGACGCCTTCCCCCACAACACCATCAACCTCACGGCGCGCGGCATCGTCGCCAACTCCTCCAACATCGGCACCGTGCTGCTCACCCGCCAGATGGACAAGGCCAAGCTCGTCACCTACCTCCAGTCGTTCGGGCTGGGTTCGCCGACCGGCCTGGGGCTCCCTGGCGAGGCGACGGGCTCGCTGCCCTCGACCTCGCTCGCCGACAACACGCGGGACCAGATCTCGTTCGGACAAGGTCTGTCAGTGACCGCGATCCAGGAGGCGTCCGCCGTCGCGGGCATCGTCAACGGTGGTGTCTACAACAGCCCCACGATCATCAAGTCGGCTGTGACGCAGGACGGGAAGGCTGTCCCGGTACCGGTGTCGACGTCGCGGCGGGTCATCTCGCCGGCGTCGTCGGCGATGGTGCTCGACATGATGGAGTCGGTCGTGGCGAGCAAGGTCGGTGTGAACCGGTTCCCGATCGACGGCTACCGGACGGCGGCCAAGTCCGGCACCGCCGAGCGGATCGACCCCACGTGCAAGTGCTACAACGGCTACGTGGCCTCGTTCGTCGGCGTCGCGCCCGTCGAGGACCCGTCGATCCTCGTCTACGTGGTCGTCGACCGGCCGCAGGGAGCCATCCAGGGGTCACAGGTCGCGGCCCCCGCGTACAAGGACATCATGAAGATCGCCCTGCAGCGCTACGGCGTGCTGCCGAGCACGACGGCGGCACGGGTCGAACCCATCGAGTGGTGACCTGAGACCCATGCCCACCTCGCTGCGCCGGGTAGCGTGTCGGCCGTGACCGGCTCCGACCAGGCGCTCCCGCCCTTGCGACCCTCTCGACCTGCGGGTGCGGACCTCGCACAGCTCGTGCCGGGTGCGCCGTCGGTCCGCCTCACGGGCGTCTCCCTGTCGTCGCGGGCAGTGTGCTCCGGCGACCTGTACGTGGGCCTGCCGGGAGCGACCACGCACGGGGCGAGGTACGCCCCGGACGCGGTCGAGCGGGGCGCGGTCGCCGTGGTCACCGACGAGGCGGGTGCCACGCTCACCGGGGACGTCGGTGTTCCCGTCGTCGTCGTCCACGAGCCGCGTCAGGGCATCGGCGCATGGGCGGCTGAGGTGTACGGCCGGCCGGCCGAACGGCTTCAGGCGTACGGAGTCACGGGGACGAACGGCAAGACCACGACGATGTACCTCCTCGCGGCGGGCCTGACGGCGGCCGGTCGTACGGTCGCGACCATCGGGACGATCGGTGCCCACGTGGCCGGAGAGGCACTCCCGATGAGCCGGACGACCGTGACCACCCCCGAGTCGTCGGACCTGCAGGCGCTGCTCGCCCTCGTGGTCGAGCGGGGAGCCGACACCGTCGTCATGGAGGTCTCGAGCCATGCCCTCGCCTTGCACCGTGTCGACGCCGTCCGCTTCGCGGTGGCCGGCTTCACGAACCTCGGCTGGGACCACCGCGACTTCCATCCGACGCAGGAGGACTACTTCGAGGCCAAGGCCCGGCTGTTCCTCCCCGGCCAGTCGGACGCAGCGGTCGTGGCGACGGACGACGTGTGGGGACGCCGACTGGCGCAGCGGGTACGGGACGCCGGGACGCCGCTTCTCACGACGGGCGAGGAGGGCGACGTACGGGCCGTCTCCGTCGCGAGGATGCCCGGTGGCTCGCAGCGCGTCGAGGTCGCCGTCGGCGACCGAGGCATCGGGCTCACTGTGGGCCTGCCGGGCGCGCACAACGTGCGCAACCTCCTCACGGCAGTCGGCATGCTCCAGCAGGGCGGCGTGCCGCTCGAGGCAGCGAGCCCCGGGTTCGCCGAGGTGACGATCCCCGGCCGTCTCGAGCGCGTGGACCTCGGTGCGGGTGCGCCTGACGTGTACGTCGACTTCGCCCACACGCCGGAGGCCGTCGCGGCAGCCCTCGCCGCGCTCAACGACCGTCGGACGGTCTGCGTCCTCGGGTGCGGGGGAGACAGGGACCACCTCAAGCGGGGACCGATGGGGGCGGTGGCGCTGGCAGGTAGCGACCTGCTCGTCGTGACCGACGACAACCCCCGTACGGAGGATCCTCTCGCGATCCGTGAGGCCGTCCTCGAGGGCGCCGAGCGGGCGAAGAGCGCCGCCGCCCCGGGGAGCCGCGCCGCACGCTGCCAGGTCGTCGACGGCGGTGACCGCCGCAGCGCCATCAGCCTCGCTCTTCGCATGGCCGGTCCGGGCGCCGTCGTGGCCGTCCTCGGCAAGGGCCACGAGCACGGCCAGGAGGTGCGGGGTACCGTGACGGCGTTCAACGACGCCGACGTGGTCCGCGAGGAGTGGGCCCGGCTGCGCCGCGTCCGCCCTGAAGAACGCGATGAAGGAGCACCCACGTGGAGCTGACCCCCCTGGGAGCCGTCGCGCGCGCCGTCTCCGGCGACATCCGAGACAGCGACCCGGACCTGGTCGTCGGGCCGGACGTGGTCGTCGACTCCCGTCTCGTGACCCCCGGTGCGCTGTTCGTCGCGCTGGCGGGCGAGCACGTCGACGGGCACGACTACGTGGCCGCGGCCGCCGACGCCGGGGCCAGCGCGGCGATCGTGCGCCGTACGACTGGGGCACCGCTGGCCGAGGTCCTGGTCGAGGACCCGCTCGCGGCACTGGCCGACCTCGCCCGCGTCCAGGTGGCGGCGGCGCGTGCCCGCGGGCTTCGTGCGGTGGCCATCACCGGATCGGCCGGCAAGACCAGCACCAAGGACCTGCTCGCCCAGGTGCTCGAGGCGGCCGGTGAGACCGTCGCGCCTCGGGGCTCGTTCAACAACGAGATCGGCACGCCGCTCACCGCGCTCGCGGTCGGTGCGGCCACCCGCTTCCTGGTCGCCGAGATGGGGGCGCGCGGTTCCGGCCACATCCGCACGCTCACCGGCATCGTCCCGCCGGACGTCTCGGTCGTGTGCAACGTGGGGACGGCGCACCTCGGTGAGTTCGGCAGCGTCGAGGCGATCGCCGAGGCGAAGGGCGAGATCGTCGAGGCGCTCGAAGACGACGGCTGGGCGGTCCTCAACGCGGACGACGAGCGCGTCCTCGCCATGGCGTCGCGCACCCGCGGCCGCGTGCTCCTCGTGTCCGCCTCGGGGGACCCGGGCGGCGACCACGCCCTGTGGGCGGAGGACATGCGGCCGGACGACAGGGAGCGCTACGGCTTCGTCCTGCATGCCCGGGGCGCGACGCCCCAGTCCGTACAGCTCCAGGTCACGGGCAGGCACATGGTCAGCAACGCCCTCTCCGCCGCGGGCGCCGCCCTCGCCCTGGGGCTGCCCCTCGACCTCGTCGCGCGCACCCTCTCGGATGCCGGTCTCCGGTCGCGGTGGCGGATGGAGGTCCACGACCGTGCCGACGGCGTGACGATCGTCAACGACGCGTACAACGCGAACCCGGACTCGACGCGTGCGGCGCTCGACACCGTGTCACGGCTCGTGGAGGTGAAGCGGGGCGCCGTCCCTGACGCCAAGCTCTTCGTCGTCCTCGGGGACATGCTCGAGCTGGGCGACGAGACGCGGGCCGAGCACCTGCGCATCGGCCGCTACGCCGCCGAGTCGGGTGCTGCCCTCGTGCTGGCCGTGGGCGCGGAGGCGCAGCACGTGGTGTCCGGCGCTGCCGCCGGAGGCGCCGACGCGCTGAGGCTCACGGACAAGTCGGAGGCGCTCGCCCAGCTGCGAAGCCTGCGTCCCGGCGACGTCGTCCTGGTCAAGGCGTCGCGTGGCGTCGGGCTGGAGACGGTCGCTGCCGATCTACTGGGAGCACCATGCTGAGCATCCTCACCGCGGGAGCGATCGCCATGACGGTCACCCTGTTCGGTACACGCTTCCTCATCGCGTTCCTGTCACGACGTGGGTACGGGCAGTTCATCCGCGACGACGGTCCGACTGAGCACCACACGAAGCGCGGCACGCCCACCATGGGCGGGCTCATCATCCTGGTCGCCGTGGTCCTCGGCTACTTCGGGTCGCACCTCATCTTCTGGCGCCCCACCTCCTGGTCGGGCATCCTCGCTCTGTTCCTGTTCGTCGGTCTCGGGTTCGTCGGCTGCCTCGTCTACTGGACCAAGATCCGCAATGCCCGTTCGCTGGGCCTGGGCGCCAAGGCGAAGCTCATCCTCCAGAGCGTCGTCGGCCTCGTCTTCGCGGTGCTGAGCCTCATGTTCCCCGACCACCGTGGCGTGACGCCGGCCTCGAGCGCTGTCTCCTTCCTCCGCGACATCCCCGGGCTCGCGCTTCCCTCGGCCGTCGCCGTGCTGTGGATGATGTTCATCATCGCCGCCTTCAGCAACGGGTCGAACCTCACGGACGGTCTCGACGGCCTCCTGTCCGGCGTCGCGGCGATGGTGTTCGCCGCGTACGTCATCCTCAACGTCTGGCAGTCCGGCCAGTGGTGCGGCCGGACCTCGACGATCGGGCCTCGCTGCTACGAGGTGCGCAACCCCTCCGACCTCGCCCTCTTCTCGATCGCCGTGGCCGGAGCGACGTTCGGCTTCCTGTGGTGGAACGCGAACCCGGCGAAGATCTTCATGGGCGACACCGGGTCGCTCGCGCTCGGCGGAGGCGTCGCGGCGCTCGCGATCATGTCCCGGACCGAGCTGCTGAGCGCGGTGCTGGGGGCGATCTTCGTGCTCGAGAGCCTGTCCGTCGTGACCCAGGTCGGCTACTTCAAGGTGACCAAGGGCAAGAGGCTCTGGCGCATGGCACCCATGCACCACCACTTCGAAGCGCTGGGCTGGGGCGAGATCACCGTCGCGGTACGGATGTGGATCCTCTGCGGCCTGACGGTCGCGCTGGGGATGGGCCTGTTCTACACGGAGTGGGTGGCGGCGCAGTGAAGGCATGGCTTGCGCAGGCCGACGCCCGCGCGCCCTGGCACGAGGCCAGCGTGCTCGTGCTCGGCCTGGGACGTTCCGGCGTCGCGGCGGCCGACGCGATGCTCTCGCGCGGTGCGTCCGTCGTGGTCGTCGAGTCGGCCACGTCCCCGTCGCTGGTCGACGCGGGAACGATGCTCGAGGTGCTGGGCGCGACCGTGCTCATGGGCGTCGACGCGCCGGCTACGCTTCCCGAGGGGACCGACCTCGTCATCACGTCCCCGGGGGCCAGGCCCTCGTCGCCGCTCCTGCGGGACGCGGACCTGCGCGGCGTTCCCGTCTGGGGCGACGTCGAGCTGGCGTGGCGGCTCCAGCAGCCGGACCACGTCGTGCCCTGGCTCGCGGTGACGGGGACGAACGGCAAGACGACGACCACCCAGATGCTCGAGTCGATCCTGCGCGCCGGCGGTCACAAGGCCGCTGCCGTCGGCAACATCGGCCGGCCGATCCTCGAGGCGATGGCCGACGACGTGGCGTACGACGTGTACGCGGTCGAGCTGTCGAGCTTCCAGCTCCATTGGACGAGCTCTCTGGCCGTGCACTCCGCCGCCGTGCTCAACCTCGAGCAGGACCACCTCGAGTGGTACGACGACAGCGCCGGCTGGTCGGAGCACGCCGACCCCATGGAGGCGTACGGGTCGGACAAGGCGCGTGTCTACACCGGCGTCACCCACTCCTGCGTGTACAACGTGGAGGCGCCCGCGACCGAGCGCATGGTTGAGGAGGCCGACGTGACCGAGGGCGCCCGGGCCATCGGCTTCACCACGGGCATCCCCGCCGTCTCCATGCTCGGGATCATCGACGACCTTCTCGTCGACCGCGCCTTCATCCCGCAGCGCCGGGACTCCGCGATCGAGCTGGCGAAGGTGTCCGACGTCGTCCCGTACGCGCCCCACAACATCGCCAACGCGCTCGCGGCAGCGGCTCTGGCCCGCTCGTTCGGCGTACCCCCGACGGCCGTCTCTGCGGGCCTGCGAGCCCTCACGATCGGCGGGCATCGCATCCAGACGGTCGCCACCCTCGAGGGCGTCACGTGGGTGGACGACTCGAAGGCGACCAACCCCCACGCCGCGGACAGCTCGCTGCGGGCCTTCCCCCACGTCGTGTGGGTCGCCGGGGGACAGGCGAAGAACACCTCCTTCGACGACCTCGTGTCTCGCCACAAGGACCGACTGCGGGGCGCCGTGCTGCTGGGCGTCGACCGCGAGCACATCCGGGCGGCGCTCGCCCGACACGCGCCCGAGGTCCCCGTGATCGTCGTCGACAGCGTTGACGATAGGGCGATGGACGAGGTGGTACGCGCGGCGCGCACCCTGGCTCAGCCGGGCGACACCGTCCTGCTCGCACCCGGGTGCGCTTCCAAGGACATGTACCCGGGGTACGACGCGAGGGGCGACGCGTTCGCCGCCGCGGTCGAGAACCTCCAGACCGGGACGGGCTGAGGTCCTCCCATGGCGGTCCTCTCTTCCCCTAGGACGGTCCGTACCTCGAACAGTCACGCTAAAGGCCTCCTGCGACACGCCCTCGACACGCCGCTCGCCAGCCTGTACCTCGTCCTGACGGCCACCGGCCTGCTGGCGGGCCTCGGAGTGCTCATGGTCCTCTCGGCGTCGAGCGTGTACGCCGAGGTGAACTACGGGGACCCGTACTACTTCGCGAAGCGCCAGATCATGTTCCTCGCCATCGGCATCGGTGCCGCCTGGCTGCTGAGCCGCGTCTCGCCCGCCACCCTGCGGAAGGGGGCGTGGCCCATCCTCATCCTTGCGCTGGTGCTGCTCATGCTGACCTTCACGCCACTCGGCGTCACCGTGAACGGCAACCGCAACTGGGTGCAGTTCGGCTCCTCGTGGACGCGGCTGCAGCCGTCGGAGTTCGCCAAGCTCGCGTTGCTTGTCTGGGGCGCGGACCAGCTCACCCGCAAGGACAAGCTCCTCGACCGGACCAAGGAGATCGTCCCGTACCTGCTCTTCGCCAGCCTCGTCATCGGCCTCGTGGTCCTTCAGGGTGACCTCGGGACCGCACTGGTCCTCGTCGCGATGGTCGGCTTCGTCCTCTTCGCAGCCGGGGTGCCTCTCCGCGTCCTCGCGGCGGTCGCCGGACTGGCCGGCACCGTCGTGCTCGGGCTGGTCCTGGCCTCCCCGAACCGCATGCGGCGCATCTTCGGCTTCCTCAACCCGAACGCCGACTCCGAGGGGGTCAACGCGCAGTCGCTGCGGGCCATGTACGCGCTCGCGTCCGGCGGGTGGTGGGGCGTGGGGCTCGGCCAGTCGAAGCAGAAGTGGGGCATGCTCGTCGAAGCCCACAACGACTTCATCTTCGCCGTGATCGGCGAGGAGCTCGGGCTCGTCGGCGTGGTCGCGGTGATCGTGCTGTTCGCCGTGCTCGTCTACGCCGCCTTCCGGATCGCCGGCCGGTCCGACTCGGTCATGTGCCGCCACGTGGCCACAGGTGTGGGTGCCTGGATGATGTTCCAGTCGGCGCTCAACATGGGAGTCGTCCTCAGGCTCCTGCCGGTGTTGGGCGTGCCGCTGCCGTTCCTCTCGTACGGTGGCTCCAGCCTCATCGCGAACGTCGCCGCAGTCGGCCTGCTCGTCTCGTGCGCACGCCAGGAGCCGGCGGCGCGCAAGGCCCTCGCGCGACGTCACGCGGCGACGAGGGCGCGCGTGACCGCCGTCGTGGACCGGCGGGGCTAGGAGTCACCGATGGTCAGCATCGTCCTCGCAGGTGGCGGTACCGCCGGGCACATCTCGCCCATGGTGGCGACCGCGGAGGCACTGCGTGCCGCCGACCCTTCCGTGACGCTGACCTGCGTCGGCACGCCGAAGGGCATCGAGTCCCGGGTCGTCCCCGAGGCCGGCCTCGACCTCACGTTCATCCCGGCCGTCCCGTTCCCGCGGGCGGTCAACCTGGACCTCTTCACAATGCCGGGCCGGCTCACCGCCGCGGTGGTGGCGGCGCGACGGATCCTCGCCAGGCGCAAGGCGGGGGTCGTCGTGGGCTTCGGCGGGTACGCGTCCCTGCCGGTGTACCTCGCCGCGCGGAGCATGAGGATCCCGGTCGTCGTCCACGAGCAGAACCCCCTGCCCGGTCTCGCGAACCGCCTCGCCGCGCGCTTCGCGGACCGGGTGTGCGTGTCGTTCCCCAGCACCCCCCTGCCCCGGCCCGAGTACGTGGGACTGCCCGTCCGCGCCGCGATCTCCGGCCTCGACCGTACGTCCCTTCGCGGGCCCGCGCGACGCGAGCTCGGCCTGCCGCAGACCGGCCCCGTCCTGCTCGTCAGCGGCGGCTCTCAGGGTGCCGCGAGCATCAACCGCGCCCTCGACGGCGCGCTCGGCGCGCTGCTCGACGCCGGCGTGTCGGTCCTCCACGTGCTGGGCCCCAAGAACATGACGCCGACGACGATCGGCCGCACGGACGTCGCCTCGGGCGCCGTGTACGTGCCGGTGGCCTACGTCGACCGGATGGAACGGGCCTACGCGGCCGCCGACCTCATGGTCGGACGCTCCGGCGCCGGCACCGTCGTCGAGACGGCCGTCGTGGGTCTCCCCGGCATCTTCGTGCCGCTGCCGCACGGCAACGGCGAGCAGGCGCGCAACGCGACGACGCTCGTCGAGGCCGGCGGCTGCATCCTCGTCGCGGACGCCGATCTCAGCCCGGAACGACTGCGGCACGAGGTGCTGCGCATCATCCTCGACCCGCAGCTCCTCTCCCGGATGGCCGCGGCCGGGCAGGGCATCATGCCCGCCGACGCCGCCGGCAAGGTCGCGGCCATCGTGCTCGAGGAGGCCCGGCGATGACGTTGCTCGACCCGATCCCCGTCCTGCCCGCCGAGGACGTCGGTCCCGTCCACTTCATCGCGATCGGCGGCGCCGGCATGAGCGGCATCGCCCAGCTGTACGCCGAGCGGGGGATCGAGGTCACGGGCTCGGACCAGGCCGACTCGGCAGCGCTGCGGCGGCTGGCGGCGATGGGCATCCGTACGTACGTCGGCCACCGCTCCGAGCAGATCGGCAACGCGCGCACGGTCGTCGTCTCCAGTGCGGTGAGGGAGTCGAACCCCGAGCTTGCGGCGGCGCGCGACAAGAGCCTGCTCGTGTGGCACCGGAGCGCCGCTCTCGCCGCGCTCATGCTCGGACGTACGGCCGTCTGCGTGACCGGCACCCACGGCAAGACCACGACCTCCGCGATGACCGCGACGATGCTCGCCGTCGCCGGGGCGGACCCCTCGTACGTCGTCGGCTCCCCGTTGCAGGACTCCGGCTCGAGCGCCCACCTCGGGGCCGGGTCGACGTTCGTCATCGAGGCCGACGAGTCCGACGGCAGCTTCCGGCAGTACCCCACGGTCGTCGCGGTCGTCACGAACATCGAGGCCGACCACCTCGACAACTGGCTCACGCCGGAGGCGTACGCAGCCGGCTTCGTCCAGTTCTGCACCTCGCGCACGGTCCGACGGGTCGTCCTCGACATCGACGACCCCGGGTGCCGACGCCTGTACGAGGCGCTCGAGGGTGGCTCCGTCCCCGTCACCAAGGTCGGCGAAGGCGAGGACGCCGACATCCGGCTGTCCGACATCGCGAGCGACGGCGGCGCGGACCGAGCCACGCTCACCTGGCCCGGGGGTACGGGCGAGCTGACCCTCCACGTCCCCGGCCGCCACAACCTCCACAACGCCGCGGTGGCGTTCGCGGTCGGCCACCACCTGGGGCTCGACCCCCAGCTGCTGCTCGACGGCGCCAGGGGGTTCCTGGGTACGGAGCGCCGGTTCCAGCTCGTGGCGGACGTGGCCGGCGTGAGGATCGTCGACGACTACGCCCACCACCCCACCGAGGTCACCGCCACGCTGACCGCGGCGAGGGCCGCGGCGGGGAGCGGCCGGGTGGTCGCCTGCTTCCAGCCCCACCTGTACAGCCGGACGCGTGACTTCGCCGTCGAGTTCGGGCAGGCGCTCGCGGCCGCGGACGTCGTCGTCGTCACGGACGTGTACGCGGCGCGTGAGGAGCCTGTGCCGGGGGTGACCGGCGAGCTCGTGGCGGACGCGGCCC
Organism: Actinomycetes bacterium; assembly: GCA_021803025.1. Lineage (GTDB taxonomy): Bacteria > Actinomycetota > Actinomycetes > Propionibacteriales > Propionibacteriaceae > Fen-668. The sequence goes on from JAJZQV010000076.1 coordinate 16,369, forward strand.
GGGACGCGGGCGCGGACGTCACGTACGTGCCCGCCCTCAGCGACGTGCCCGCCGTCCTCGCGGGTCTCGTGCGGCGGGACGACCTCGTCCTCACGCTCGGCGCGGGCGACATCACGAGTACGGGACCGGCGCTCGCCGAGCTGCTCGAGGCGGGTCGTGGCTGACCGTCCCCGTACCGTCGACGCCTCCGTACGGCTGGCAGCACGGCGGCGGGAGAGGCTTCGCCGGCGAGCCC
>JAJZQV010000181.1 GCA_021803025.1 Actinomycetes bacterium
GGCGTCACCGTCATCGCCGGCGGCCCAGGGACGGGGAAGACCGTCGTCGGCCTGCACCGCACGGCGTACCTCCTCTACTCCAACCGTCGCCGCTTCGAGAACGGCGGTGTGCTCGTGGTCGGCCCGTCCCCGGTGTTCATGAACTACATCGAGCGGGTGCTGCCGAGCCTCGGCGAGGACACCGTGACGCTCCGCTCTCTCGGGCAGCTCGCCTCCGACGTGCTCACGGTCGAGGCGTCCCGCGTCGACGACTCGAGGGCCGCTGTCGCGAAGGGCTCGCTGAGGATGCTGCCCGTGCTCCGCAGGCTTGCGACCAGCCTGGGCGAGGTGCCCGGCTCCGGCCTCCTCCTCACCGTGAAGGGCGAGCCGCTCCGGCTCACCGGTGCCGAGCTCGAGTGGATCCGGCAGCAGGTGCTCAGCCGCCAGCCGTACAACACGGGCCGTGCCGCTGCCGAGGATGCCGTCGTCTCGGCGCTCTGGGCGAAGGCCCCCGAGGACCTCGACGTCCGGGACCGGGACGAGTTCGACGACCTCGTACGGTCCGCCGCCACGTTCCGGCAGCTCGTGTCGGGGTGGTGGCCGCCGATGACGGCGCAGGACGCGCTGCGGCGCCTCGGCGACCCCGCCGTCATGGCACGGGTCGCGGGCGAGGACCTCGCCGGGGAGGACCGCAGGGCCGTGCTGGAGTCGTACGGGCTGCCCGGCTGGTCCGTCGCGGACGTCGCGCTGCTCGACGAGCTCGTGCACCTCCTCGGCACCCCGCCCGAGGAGCAGGAGGTCGACGTCTACATCGACGGCGGCGACGACAGCGAGCTCGTCACGATCGCCGACCAGCTCACCGACACGCGCGAGGTGGACACCGACGAGCCGCACTCGACGTACGCGCACGTCCTCGTCGACGAGGCGCAGGACATCACGCCGCTCCAGTGGCGCATGCTCCGACGCCGTGGCCCCCAGGCGTCGTGGACGATCGTGGGCGACCCCGCCCAGTCGTCCTGGCCCGACGTCGAGGAGAGCCGCCGCGCGCTGGAGAGCCTCATCGGCTCCTCACCCAGCCGCACGTACCGGCTGAGCACGAACTACCGCTCGCCCGCCGAGGTGTTCGACCTTGCGAGCTCCTACATCGTGAGGAGCTTCCCGACCGCCGACCTTCCGTCGGCCGTGCGGCACACGGGGGTCGAGCCGGTGCTCAGGGAGACGTCGGAGGGTGCCTTCGACCGCTCGCTCGCCCAGGAGCTCGGCGTGCTGCTCGGCCAGGTCGAGGGGACCGTGGCAGCCATCGTGCCCCCGAGCCGGATCGGCGAGGTACGGGCCGTGGTGGCGGCCGACGCGTCCCTCGCCGAGGACGACCGGCTGGTCGTGCTGACGGCGCTGGAGGCCAAGGGCCTGGAGCACGACGGGGTCCTCGTCGTCGACCCCGATGCGATCGTCACCGAGTCCCCCGGCGGGGAGCGGGTGCTCTATGTAGCACTGACCCGCGCGACCCAGCGCCTCGTGACGCTCGACATCGGCGGCATGGGGGCCTGGCGTTCCTGATCAGCCCCGCGCCGCGCGGATCCGCTGGAAGATCGCCCGCGTGGCCGTGGACCGGTTCTGCGTGTAGAAGTGCAGCCCCGGGGCCCCGCCCTCCAGCACCGCGAGGGCCAGCTCGGTCGCGATGTCGACGCCCACCGCGCGTACGGCCTTGGGATCGTCGGCCACCGCCTCGAGCCGGGCGACGACCTCGGCGGGGAGCTGGGCGCCGGAGAACTCCGCGAAGCGCTTGACCTGTCCGATCTGGGTGATCGGCATGATGCCCGGGACGATCGGGATGTCGCAGCCCAGTGCACGGACCCGGTCGACGAGCGCGAGGTACGCCTCGGGGCGGAAGAACAGCTGCGTGATCGCGAACTGCGCACCCGCCTCGGCCTTCTCGACGAGCAGCCGGGTGTCCAGCGCCGCGTCGAGCGCCTGGGGGTGCGGGTCGGGGAAGGCGCCGACTCCGACGCAGAAGTCGCCCGTCTCACGCACGAGCCGTACCAGCTCGGTCGCGTTGGCGAGGCCCTCCGGGTGCCGGATCCACGGTTCGGTGGGGCCGCCGGGCATGTCGCCCCGGATGGCGAGGACGTGGCGCACGCCGGCGTCGCGGTAGGCCTCGATCGCGGCCACGAGCTCGGTGCGGCTCTGCGAGGCGCACGTGAGATGGCCGACCGTACGGAGACTCGACTCGCGGGCCAGTCTTTCGGTGATCGCGAGAGTCCGGTCGCGGTTGGAGCCGTTCGCTCCGTACGTGACCGAGACGAAGTCCGGTTCCAGCTGCTGCAGGTGGTCGAGGGTCTGCCAGAGCCTGTCCGCGTCCTCCGGCGTGCGGGGAGGGAAGAACTCGAACGAGTACGTCGTGCGACCGCTGCGCAGCAGGTCGGCCACCGTCAGGTCCGCGTCCGGGCTCGTCACGCAGGGAACCCTAGCCACCCGGCGGAGCCGGTCGTCGCGACGACCACCAGGCGAGGCCGGCGTGGCCCGAGATCGGGGATGTCCGAGGTCAGCGGGATCCCAAGGAGCATCGCGAGCCGCCGGCGTCACGCCGCCCGGACGACCGCCAGGTGGGCGAGGGCCGTGAAGGCGGTACGGGCGCGCTCGTCCACCGTCATCTCCGCCAGGGCTGCCATCGCCTCGTCGAGCGAGGTACGGATCGTCCGCTCCACCCGGTCGAGCGCGCCGCTCGCGCGGATGATCTCCCGCGCCTCGTCGACGCCCCGGGCGTCCAGGCCGGGGTCGCCGAGCAAGGCGTCGAGACGATCCGCGGCAGCCGGAGTGGCGAGCGCCATCGCATGGGCCACGAGCACGGTCCGCTTGCCCTCGCGGAGGTCGTCGCCTGCAGGCTTGCCCGTGATCGACTCGTCCCCGTACAGGCCGAGCACGTCGTCGCGCAGCTGGAACGCCCGTCCGAGCGGCGACCCGTACCGGCCGATCCCGTCGAGGAGCTCAGACGACCCGCCGGCGA
>JAJZQV010000077.1 GCA_021803025.1 Actinomycetes bacterium
GGCCGACCGGGCCTGGCCCTCCTCGTCGATGCACAGCGCGACCACCGCCGTCCCGTGCTCGACGACGAGCTCCATGACCTTCTGGTACCTCGACTCCGGCCCGTCACCGTCCTCGAAGTTGACGGAGTTGATCATGGCCCGGCCGGGCAGGTGCTCCAGCCCCGCGCGCAGCACCGCAGGCTCGGTCGAGTCCAGGACGATGGGCAGCGTCACGGCGGTCGCGAGACGCGACGCCAGGGCGACCATGTCGGCCACGCCGTCGCGTCCCACGTAGTCGATGCAGAGGTCGAGGAGGTGCGCCCCCTCGCGCGCCTGCGCCTTCGCGATGTCGACGCACTCGTCCCAGTTCTCGGCGAGCATCGCGTCGCGGAACGCCCGGGAGCCGTTGGCGTTCGTCCGCTCCCCGATGGCGAGGTACGTCGTGTCCTGGTCGAGCAGGACCTCCTGGTACAGGCTGGCGACCGAGGGTTCGTACTCGATCTCGCGCGGCGCGACCGGACGGTCGGCGACGGCGTCGGCGAGCTTGCGGATGTGCTCGGGGGTGGTGCCGCAGCAGCCGCCGACCAGGGCGAGGCCGTAGTCGGACGCGTACCGCTCCAGCGCCTCGGCGAGCCCGTCCGGGGTCAGCGGGTAGCGGGCTCCGTCGGCGGTGAGCTCCGGCAGCCCGGCGTTCGGCATGACCGAGACGAGACAGCGGGCGTGGTGGGACAGGTAGCGCAGGTGCTCGCTCATCTCCGCGGGCCCGGTGGCGCAGTTGAGCCCCACGACGTCGATGCCGAGCGGCTCCAGCGAGGTCAGCGCAGCCCCGATCTCGGAGCCGAGCAGCATCGTGCCGGTCGTCTCGACCGTGACGCTGGCGAAGATGGGGATGTCCGCGCCCGCGGCGGTGATGGCCCGCTTGGCGCCGAGCACGGCCGCCTTCGTCTGGAGGAGGTCCTGGCTGGTCTCGACCTGGACCGCGTCGATGCCGCCACGGATCATCGCGGCGACCTGCATCTCGTACCCGTCCCGCACCGCCGCGTACGTGGTGTGGCCCAGCGTCGGCAGCTTCGTGCCCGGGCCGACGGACCCCAGCACCCAGCGGGGCCGCTCGGGCGTGCTGTACGCGTCGGCCGTCTCCCGGGCGATCCGCGCTCCCGCCTCTGCCAGCTCCGCGATCCGGTCGGAGATGCCGTACTCACCCAGCGCCGCGAGGTTCGCCCCGAACGTGTTCGTCTCGATGAGGTCCGAGCCGGCCTCGAGGTACGCGCGGTGGACCGCCCCCACGATGTCGGGACGGCTCACGTTGAGGATCTCGTTGCAGCCCTCGTGGCCCTGGAAGTCGTCCAGCGTGGGGTCCTGTGCCTGCAGCATCGTGCCCATCGCCCCGTCCGCGACGAGCACACGGGTACCGAGGACAGAGCGGAGGGAGGTCACCGGGAGAGGATACGTCGTCCCGCGGCCCCCAGCCTGCCGGTTCCAGGCGTGCGGGACGGCGATGGTCCAGGGGTCGTCAGCCGCCTCGGACCGGCGTCACCCTCCCGGGAGTCCTCGCTTCCGCCACCACAGGACGCCTCCCGCACCCGCCGCGATGGCACCGATCGCCCCGAGCCCGCCGAGGAGGCTGCGGGTCGCGGCTCCCGTGTTCGCGCCGGGCGACGGGCTCGACGAGGCTCCTGGGGTCGACGTCGGCGTGTCCGACGGTGTGTCCGACAGCGACGCACTGTCCGACGCACTGGGAGTGGGCGAGTCGGACACGGCCTGGGAGGCGCTGGTCGACGCCGCTGCCGCGGCGGTCGTCGTGGTCGCAGCGGGCGCCGTGGTCGTCGTCCTCTTCGGTGCCGCGGTCGTCCTCGCGGTTGTCGCAGGAGCGGGCGCGGTCGTCGCAGGAGCCTGGGTGGCCGTCACCTGCTTCGGCGGCAGCACGCTGGGCGGCACGTAGGCGCCGTTCGTCGGCTCGTACCGCCACCCCTCCGCGTCGTTCGGACCCGGCTGGAACGCGTTGGCCCCGAGGCTCGAGTAGGACCAGGCCGAGTAGCTGCCGTCGGCCTGGCGCGTCGCATGCCAATACGACCAGTAGTTCTGGGCTGTGTTGGGAGATGTCGGGAGCCAGTTGATCTTCACGATCATCCCGGCATCAAGGACGACCCCGGGGAACCCGGCGTTGCGGAGCGCCGTGGTCCCCGTCGTGTACGTCGTCGCGCACCCCGTGACGGTCCCGCCGCCGAGCGCGGCGTAGTCGACGACGACCCAGATGCCCGCGCAGCTCGAGGCCTGCGGGACCGGTTGCGCCTGTGCCGGCACGTACGACCCCAGCAGCGCGGCCAGGCCGAGAAGGACCGCGGCGATCCCGCGTGCCACGCCCCGGCCCGCCACCTCTGGTCCCCGCGAGGACCTGTGGAACCCTGCCACGGCCGTCACGCCTGACGCTGCCGCCGGCGCACGACGAGCAGCCCGGCGCCGAGGACGAGCGTCACCACGGCGAGCACACCCACGATGCCTTCCACGTCGCTCCCGGTGTCGGCGAGCGTCGTGACGAGGGTGCGCGTGGTGGCGTGCACAGCCGGGGTCGCGCTGGGCGCCGGGCAGCTCACGAGCGAGACGGACACGAGGTTGGATCCTGCGAGCAGCCACATCGCGTCGGCGGTCGCCCCGATGTTGGATGTCGTCCCGCCGAGCGAGGCCGGGAACCCGCCGTCCGCGAGCTGCTGGGTCGTGAGCCACGCCAGGGCGTTGCCGGCGCTCGCGCCGACCAGCTCTAGGCCCGAGCCGAGGAGACCGGTGCTGTCGACCGGCGAGTACGGGTTCGGCCAGTAGCCTGCCGAGGTCTGCTCGGACTGCGCCCAGGCGACCGCCTTGGCGATCACCGCGGTGTCGCCGTGGGCCGCGTACAGTGCCTGGAGCGCCAGGCCGGTGGTGTCGTAGTCCGGGTAGAACGTGCCGCCGTACGTGTACCCGAAGGCGCCGGTCGCCGCCTGTCCGGCGATCAGGTTCGCGAGAACGGGCTGAGGTACGGACTGGCCTGCACGGACGTACGCGATGACGGCGAGCGACTGCACGTACGAGGATGCGTAGGAGCCGACCTGCCCGTCCGCCGCCGTGCCGGCCGCCAGGATCGACATGAGGTCGAGGCCGCCGAAGCTGTTCGGGCTCTCGCCGACTGCCCGGGCCAGGATGGCGAGGTTCGCGGCCCGGGGCGCATCCGTACCCACGTAGTCCCTGGACTGCGCCCGGATGCTCGTCACGAGCGCGGCGATGGTCGTCGAGTAGTCGCACGACCGGGTCGCCGTCAGCGCCAGCGCGGCCGCGACGAACGCGCCGGTGCCGTCGTCAACGGTCGGCAGGTTCTTGCTGAGGTACGACGCGGCCTTGACCGCCGTCGCGCTGAGGACGGGGGCGCTCGTCGCGGGGCTCGTGCTGGCAGGGCTGCTGCTTGCCGGACTCGAGCTCGCGGGGCTGCTGCTCGCCACAGCGCTCGAGGAAGCGGGGGCACTGCTCGACGCGGGCGACGTGCTCGCGGCCGGGGTGAACAGCCGCGTCACCGCGGGACCCGACGCGCCTGCCACGGTGAGCAGCCAGCCCTCGACGGTGCCCTTGGCGGGGGTGCTGGAGTCCGCACCCACCGTGTACTGGGTCCACGTGCCGATCGTGCCGTCAGCGTTGACGGGTGCGTGCCAGTAGGACCACCACAGCTTCCCGTTCGTGGTGTAGTCGGGGTTCTTGGGGAGCCCGTCGATCTGGGTGATGAACGATGTCCCGGTCGGCGCGAACCCGGCGCTCTGCAGAGCGACCAGGCCGCTGGTGTAGGTCGTCGCACAGCCGATCTTCGCGGTGCTCGGCTGGGTCTCGTCGCCCTGGACTACCTCCCACACGCCTGCGCAGCTCGTCGGTGTCACCGCGGGAGCGGAATGGGCTGCAGGGACGGTCAGAAGACCGAAGAACGCGAGTGCTGCCGCAGTCCCGACGGCCAGGACTCGCCTGAGGTTGGCGGTCATCCAGGTTTCCTTTCAAGGGGGCACCCAGGTGTCCGGCCAACTGCTGTTCGGCTCGGCCCGCATGCCACGACGGGTGTGATGAGCCTGGACCAAGTGGGCATTCCGACTCGGACGCGGACGTCCTCACGGTTGCGGGTCAGCGCCGGACTCTCACCGGCTTCCCCCACAGGGTTCAGGTGGGCTCACCATATCCCACGCCGGCCGCCGTCCTGGCCGCCCCCACCATTCTCGCCATCCCGACGCCGGCGACCCCCCTCTCCCCTCGACGAAAGGCCACGACACGCGCGGTCGGTACGGCGTGTCGAGGCACGAACTGGCCTCTCGACCCTCCGGCTGACGGAGCCCCCCTTCCTCCCACCCCACTGAGCACCCCTAACGTCACTGAGCACCCTCCGTGAGTGGTGCTCAGTCACTGTTCCTGGTGCTCAGTGGGGAGGGAGGGGCCGGAAAGGGACGCGCGCCTACGTCGCCAGCATCGTCGCCGCGTCGAGTGCCGCCCACAGGGCCGTCCCGCGCGTCGGGTGGGCCCAGCCCCGGACGTCGTGCTCGTCACCGGCGAGCGTGTCCGCCGAGTACAGGATCTGGCCGAACCTCGCGCCTCTCAGCTGGCAGCACGCTGCGATGGCGGCGCACTCCATCTCGACGACCGTGCAGCCTTCCTCGCGGCGCGCCGCGACCAGCCCGGCCGTCTCCCGGAAGAAGGCGTCCGTCGTCCACGTGTCGCAGTCGGTCGCCGTGAACCGCCGTGCGGCGAGCGCCGAGCGGCACGCCTCCCGGACCTCCGGGTCGGTCTCCACCCAGCGGTCCGGCGGAAGGTAGTGGTACGAGGTCCCCTCGTCGCGCAGCGCCCGGACGGGCAGCAGGAACTCCCCCGCCTCGACCGGTACGAGCGCACCGCACGACCCGACGGCGACGACGGTCTCGACGCCGAGAGCAAGCAGCTGCTCGACGACGATGACGGCTGCAGGTGCGCCGACCGGCAGCTCGGCGACGGCGATCTCGGTACCCTCGTACGTGCCCGCCCAGATCGGGACCGTGCTCGTGACCATGTCGACGCTCGAGGCGATGCGCCACCTCCGCGCAGCGACCCAGCCCCGCGAGACCTCCCCCAGGAACGTCACGACGGCGACCCGCGGCAGCTTGTCCTTCGCGAGCCGGGTGCGCAGCCCGGGCCGGATGAGGTCGTCGGGATCGGGGTCGTACTGGAGAATCGGCAGGTCCACGCAAGCAGTTCACCATGTTATGTGGGTGAGTGGTCCCTTCTCAGACCGATTCGCCATGAGAAGGGACCCGAGGATCGACCTGCTGCGGCACAAGTCGCTCCACCTGAGCCGGTCGTACGGGTTCGAGCCCGTCATCCACACAGCCGAGCTGCTCGACGCCGTGCGTACCGACTGGCGTACGTGCCGCCCACGCGTGGAGTGGCTGGCCGAGATCCTGTGACTCGGCGTCCGATATCCCGGGGTCGCGACCCGCGCTCGTGCCGAGAGTCGTGCCGTGGCCGGCCCTGGGCCACGGCATGGAACTGCAGACCGGATGAGGGCCACATCGCCAGGAACGCTGCCGCACCCGGCCTCGAGGCACGGCCAAACGCATTAACGGTTGTTATGGCGAGGCAAACAGGGGTCGCCTGGGCCCTCAAACCCGATAACGGTTGATATGAGCCGGGTTTCGGCCCCCATAACAACCGTTTCTGCGCGACCGGCAACGAAGCCTCCTGAATCGCCGCTGTATTCAACCATAAACGCGTTCGAGCGAGCCTTCTGTTGGAGGCAGACGACTCGCGTCGGTGGAGTACAACCCCGGAAGTTGCGCTCTTACGCGAGGCTCAGCGCGACTGTCAGCGATGAACGTCGGAAGTTGCGCTGTGGGAGACTCCAAACGCATCACAAGCGCAGCTTCGGCGGCCGGTTCGCCCGAGAACGCCATGGGGTTCACACTCAGCGCAACTTCAGCGGGGCTGTACTCCATCTCGAGATGCGGCAGCAGGACGTTCACGCGGAGACGTCGTCGCTGAACTGGCCGCCACACGTTTAGGGTCCGTGGCGCCGCAGTCGCCGTCCCCCAGACCACCCAGTGAGGCCACGTCATCCTTGAGAACGCCGCACCGCAGCGTCGGTCGCGGCTAAACGCCTAGCCGCGCCCGACGCAGGAGCTCCCCCTCGGTCTGGTTCGAGGTGGGCACGTGGCCCTCCAGCGGCAGGATCCGCTCGTGGATGGCGTCGATGATCCACTCCGGCTGCGGGAAGTACAGCGACTCCAGCTCCGGAGCAGGCGTCACGTGGTTGCGCGACCCGACGACCGCGACGGGGGCGTCGAGGGAGTCGAACGCGACCTGCGAGACGTTCGCGGCGATCGTCTGCATCACCGACCCACGCTCCACGGCGTCGGACGACAGCACGAGCCGGCCGGTCTTCTTCACCGACTCGAGCAGCACCGAGTAGTCGAGCGGGCACACGAACCGGAGGTCGACGACCTCTGCCGAGATCCCGTACTTCTCCTTGAGGATGTCCGCGGCCTTGAGCGCCCGGTACAGGGTGGCGCCGATCGTGGCGATCGTCACGTCCGTGCCCTGGCGACGCACCACGGACGTGCCCTCGGGCGTCTCGTAGTAGCCCTCGGGGACGCCGTCCGGCTCGAACTGCTCGCCCATGTCGTACAGGAGCTGCGACTCGAGGAACACGACAGGGTCCGTGCCGGACAGCGCGAGGTTGAGCATCCCCTTCGCGTCGGTCGGCGTGGTCGGGAAGTAGACCTTGAGCCCCGGGATGTGGTTGACGAGCGCCGACCAGTCCTGGCTGTGCTGGGCGCCGTACTTGTTGCCCACCGAGATGCGCATGACGAGCGGCATCTTGAGCAGCCCCGCGGACATCGACTGCCACTTCGCGGCCTGGTTGAACACCTCGTCACCCGCACGGCCGAGGAAGTCGCAGTACATGAGCTCGACGACCGCCCGGCCGCCGCACAGGGCGTACCCGACGCCGGCGCCGACGATCGCGGCCTCGGAGATGGGCGAGTTGAAGAGGCGACGGTACGGGAGGAGCTCGGTCAGGCCGCGGTACACGGCGAAGGCACCGCCCCAGTCACGGTTCTCCTCGCCCCACGCGGCCATCGTCGGGTCGGTGGCGAAGCGGTGCGCCATCGCCTCGAACAGTCCGTCGCGGAACTGGTACATCTTCACCTTGGAGACCGGCTTGCCGTCCGCGTCGGTCGCCTTGCGGATCTTGTTCGCAATGGTCTTGACGCGTGCGTTCTCGGCGAGCGGCTGCAGCAGCTCCGGCTCGCCCGTGCCGAACGACTCCACGCGGGTGTTCGACAGCATGACGGACTCGACGAAGGCCGCGTCGACGCGAGGGCACTCGCTGTCGTCCGTCGCGAGCGTGAGCACCTTGGTGAGGCGCTCGACGATGCCGGCGCGGAGGTCGTCGACCTGGGTCTTCGTCGCGACCTTCTTGCTCACGAGGAGGTTGGAGAATGCCTCGATGGAGTCTGCCTGCTCCCAGAGCTCCATCTCCTCCTTCGTCCTGTAGGACGACGCGTCGGAGGGCGAGTGGCCCGAGATGCGGTACGTGATCGTGTCCAGGAGGACAGGGCCCCGGCCAGCGAGCAGGAGCTCCTTCTTGCGGCGCACGGCGTCGGCCACGGCCAGGGGGTCGTAGCCGTCGACGCGCTCGGCGTGCATGGCCTCGGGGTTCACGCCGGCACCGACGCGGGCGAGCACGTCGTAGCCCATCGTCTCGCCGTAGGTCTGGCCGCCCATGCCGTAGAAGTTGTTGAAGAAGTTGAACAGGATCGGCGGGTTGCCGCCGTCCTCCGCGCGCCACAGGTCCCGGAACTGGTCCATCGCGGAGAACATCATCGCCTCCCACACCGGACCACAGCCCATCGACGCGTCGCCGATGTTGGCGATGACGATGCCCGGCTGGCGGTTGATCCGCTTGAACAGCGCCGCGCCCTGGGCGATCGGCGCCGAGCCGCCGACGATCGCGTTGTTCGGCATCGAGCCGAACGGCGTGAAGAAGGCGTGCATGGAGCCGCCCATGCCCCGGTTGAATCCGGCCTTGCGGGCGAAGATCTCAGCGAGCGTGCCGAAGAGGATGAAGTTCTCGGCGAGCTCGGCCTCGGTCGCGTGCGGGACCCGCTCCGCGTAGCGCAGCGTCTCGCCACCGAGGAAGCCCGACATGATGCTGGAGAGCTTGCCCGCCTCGAGCTTCCGCGCCGCCGAGAACGACTTGGCGAGGATCTCGCCGTGGCTGCGATGGGAGCCGAAGATGAAGTCGTCGACGCCGAGCTCAGCGGCCTGCCCGACGGCCGCGGCCTCCTGACCCATGGACAGGTGAGCGGGGCCCATGTGGTTGTACTGGACGCCCTGCCACCCGCCGGTGGTCTTGATCGAGTTGAGCATCGTCTCGAACTCACGGATGGCGAGCATGTCGTGGAGCATCGCGAGGAGGCCCTCGGCACCGTACCGCTTCTTCTCCGCGGCGAAGTCCAGCGTGTACGCGTTGACGGGGATCTCCGGGACCGTCAGCGATCCGCGGGCGCGTACGGCGACCGGGTCGACGGTGAGGGACTTGGGCATGGTGGTTTCGTCCTTCTGACTAGACGCGAATGGCCCAGACGGCTTCGCGGATACCTTCGGAAACAGTGGGGTGCGGGAAGACGACCTGGCGGAGGTCGGTCACGGTGTACTCGGACTCGAGGGCCGCGGCCGCGCCCCAGATCGTCTCGGGCGCGTACGTGCCGAGCATGTGGATGCCCTTGACGATGCCGGTGCCCTTCTCGGCGATGAGCTTCACCGCTCCGGCCCGCGACAGGCCGTTCTCGGCGACGAACCGGCCGCTGAGGGTGAGGGGGACGGTCTTCGTCGCGACGTCGAGACCCCGGCGGCGTGCCTCGGTCTCGGTGAGGCCGACACCGGCCGACTCAGGCATGGCGTACACCGCCCACGGGATGGTGTCCCAGCGCATGACCTCGCCCTTCGTGTGGGCGGCCGGGTCGAGGATGTTGGCCACGGCGATCTCGCCCATCCGGTACGCGGCGTGAGCGAGCAGGCTCCGTCCCGTGACGTCACCGACGGCCCAGACGTTCGGCAGGTTGGTCCGCATCCGGTCGTCGACGACGATCCCGCGGCGGTCGATCTCGAGACCGGCCTCACGGGCGCCCCACCCGTCGACGAGCGCACGACGGCCGACCGCCATGAGGACGAGGTCGCCCTCGACGCGCTCCTGCGTGCCGCCTTCCGGCGTGAGCACCACCGTGCTGGACTCGATCGCCTCGACCTTGCTCGACAGGCGGAACGTGATGCGAGGCATCGAATGGCGAGCCGTCTTCGCGAGGTCGGAGTCCATGAACGGGAGGATCTCCGGCATCATCTCGACGACCGTGACCTCGCTGCCCAGGGCGGCGAACACGCTGGCGAACTCGATGCCGATCACGCCGCCGCCGATGACGACGAGCCGCTTCGGGACCTCGGGCACCGCCAGCAGGCCGGTCGAGTCGACGACCTTCGCATTGTCCCGGGCGCCGGGGATCGGCGGCATGACCGGGACCGACCCCGTGGCGACGATGACGTGGTCGGCGGTCCTGCGCTGCCCGGCGATCTCGACGACACCGGGGGCGACGAGCGTGGCGAGCTGCGGGACGATCTCCACCTTGAGCCGCTTCAGCGTGTTGGTCACGCCGCCGACGAGGGTCTTGACGACCTCGGCCTTCCAGCCCTGGACCGTCGCCCAGTCGTACGAGACGTCGCCGGCCGTGACGCCGTACTGCGCCGAGTGCAGCGCGTGCTCGTACAGCTTCGCCGAGTTGAGCAGGCTCTTCGTCGGGATGCACCCCACGTTGAGGCAGGTGCCGCCGACGAACTCCTTCTCGGCGAGCAGGACCTTCTTGCCGGCATGGCCGAGGCGCTCGGCGGCCAGGTAGCCGCCGGGCCCGCCGCCGATGATGATGACGTCGTAGTCGCTCATGCTCAGGCCATCAGGAAGAGGTCGACGGACGCGATCGCGGTGGTCAGGTCGCGCAGGAACCGTGCGGCGTCCGCACCGTCGACGACCTGGTGGTCGGCGGTCAGCGAGAACGAGATCCGGCGCTCGATGCCGAGGTTTCCGTCCTTGTCGACCGTCGCCGCCGGGACGATGGCGTTGATGCCGAGGATGCCGGTCTGCGGCTGGTTGACGATGGGCGTGAAGCTCGTGATCCCGAACGACCCGAGGTTCGTCACGGTGAACGTCGCCCCCGCGAGGAGGTCGGGGCTGATCCTTCCCTCCTGGCACTGCGCTGCGAGGTCCTTCGTAGTCGCGGCGAACTCCCGCAGCCCCATGGACGAGGCGCCCCGGATGGTGGGCACCATGAGACCGCGCGGCGTGTCAACCGCCATGCCCAGGTGCACGTCACGGAAGCTTCGCAGCACACCGTCGACGAGGTGGGCGTTGAGCGCCGGGTAGTCCCGGACCACCTTGGCCGTGACGAGGCCGATGAGGTCGCCGATGGTCACGACGCTGAGCCCCAGCGACGGGTCGGTGGCCTTGAGGCGGGTGCGCAGCGCGAGCAGTCCCTCGGCCGAGGCGGACATGTCGTAGGACAGCTGCGCGGAGACCGCCAGCGACTCCCGCATGCGGTCCGCGATGAGCTTGCGGATCCCCTTGAGCGGCGTCTCGGTGACCTCTCCCGCCGGTGCCGCAGTCTGGACGGCGGGAGCGGGCTGCGGGGAGGCCGGTGCGGCCGAGGCTGCGGCGGCGAGGTCGGCGGTCGTCACGCGGCCGCCGATCCCGGTGCCGGTCTGGCCGGGGGTGTACGTTTCGGCGCCGCGGGCGCCGGCCGTGAGGCCGGGACCTGCGGCGACGGCCGCCTGGACGTCGCGCTCGATGATCCGGCCGTGGGGTCCCGTCCCGGCACCTGCCGCCTGTACGGAGATGCCTGCGGCGGCGGCGGCGGCCTTGGCCCGCGGCGAGGCGGGAGCATCGGTCGCGCCGACGGGGGCCGCTGCCGGACCGGACGGGGTGACCGGCGCTGCCGGTGCAGCCTCCTCACCGGACGCGGGCGCCTCGGCCGGGGCGGCCGGCGCGTCGACGGTCTCGCCTGGCGCTCCGATCACGGCGATCGGGCTCTTCACCGGCACGTCGTCCCCCTCCTCGACGAGGAGGGCGAGCACCGTACCGGCGACGCCCGCCGGGACGTCCATCGTCGACTTGTCGGTCTCGATGTCGCACAGCACGGTGCTCGTCTCGACGGTGTCACCGACCTTGACATGCCAGGCCGTGACCAGGCACGACTCGACGGTGTTGCCCAGCTGGGGCATGACGACAGTGGTGGCCATGGGACCTCTCTTCAGACGATCCGGACGTCCGGAACGGTGATGGTGAGCTGTTCGGCGGCCTCGGGAGCGAGACCTGAGTCGGTGATGATGCCGGCCAGGCCGGACAGGGGAAGGACGGACACGAACCCGGCCCGCCCGTACTTCGACGAGTCGGCGAGCAGCCAGGTCTCCTCAGCCCGGTCGCGCATCGCGGCGAGGACCTCGGCCCCCTGCGGGAACTGCGTCGTCATGCCGCGGTGGGAGGTGAAGCCGTCTGTACCGACGAACGCCAGCCGCACGTTGAAGTCGCGCAGGGTGCGCAGCGCGACGGGGCCGACGAGCGACTCCGACTCGTGGTGGAACTCTCCGCCGGTGAGGATCACCTTGAGCAGCGGGTTCTGCCGGGCGTACGCGAAAACCAGCGTGGAGTTCGTGACGATCTGAACCCCGCGGCGGTTCGTGAGATAGCGCGCCACGAGCGCGGTGGTCGTCCCGGCTTCGATCATGATCGTGTCGCCGTCGAGGACGAGGTCCGCCGCGGCTGCGGCGATCCGGTCCTTCTCGTCGACGCGCGACCGCTGCCGGTCCAGGACGTCCACGACGGACGTGCGCTGCGCGCCGCCGTGCGTCCGGGTGAGCAGGCCCTTGCTCTCGAGGTCGCGCAGGTTGTTGCGCACGGTCACCTCGGAGACGCCGAGGTCGCGGGACAGCGCCGAGACCGACAGGGACCCGTCCTTGGCCAACAGGTCGAGGATGTACGTCTCGCGGCTCGCTCGGCTCACGGTCACGTCACCACCCGCCTTCGGATCGTTTCGATTCGACTTTCACTTGCTTCGCTGAAACGGTATACCGAAGCGTTTCTGGCCGCAAGAGCGGGGGTGGAGTGTCGCGTCTGACGCCCGACTGAGCACCGCAAACCTCTCCGAGCACCCGCCACGTACGGTGCTCCGTCACGTCCGGGGTGCTCAGTGGGGATCGAAGGCCGGAGTCGTTCGTGGGTCGGGCGTTGCTCGTCAGTCCGGCTGGTCGGGCCCGATGAGCTCGACGAGGACGTGGCCGTATCGCCACGTCAGGAGGATGTTGCCGTCGTCCGATGCGCTCGCGGGATGAGCCGTGACTCTGGTCCGAAGGCACGCGACCGCCGCGTCGATGAGGTGACCGGGAGGTACGGACTGGATGAGCGCGACCGAGCCGTCCGCGAACACCACGCGGGCGGTGTGGTAGGCCGGGCCGGGCTCGATGCGGTTCACGGGGACACCCCGGCGCAGCACGTCGCGCACCTTCGCCTTGATGAGGAGCCGGGGCGGCTCGTCAGGACGGGTCCGCACGGGACGTGTCGACGTCGCGCTGTCGCGGAGCCCCAGAGCATCCGCGATGGCCGACAATGCCTGCGTCAGCGTCACCATCGCCGCTCCTCGGGTCGGTCAGGTTCGAGGTTAGGCGCCGACGCGCGAGGATGGTAGGGGGGAACGCCGAACTGCAACCTCGGCGCGGCGCGAACGTCGCAGTCAGCGCCCGGTCGTCCGTACCTGGGACCGTCGTGTCATGGGCGAGCCTCAACGCCTCAGCGACCCAGCAGTGCGTCCTCCGCCTCCTTGGTCCACAGCCCGTCCTTGAGCTTCGCCGCGACGTGCGGGAGCTTCTCGGCCATCTCGGCCACGCGGACGTACCCGAGGTCGGGCAGCGTCGGGTAGACCATGATCTTGCCGCCGGACGTGCGGTTGTTGACCGCCTCGATCGCCTCGGGGACGCCGGCCATACCGGTCACCGCGTCGAGCGAGATGTTGGTGTCGACGGTGCCCTGCTCCACGAGGTGCAGGACGGTGTGCATGTCCTCGATGCGCGACCCGGAGGTGCCGACGAGGTAGACGCCACGGGACACGATGCCGTCGAGGTCCAGCTCGGCCAGCGTGCCGATGGCGAAGCCGGCGAACGCGTTGACGACCGAGTTCTCGCCGGCCAGGTCGATGGCCTGCGCGAGGAGGACCGGGACGGGCACCATCACCGCCACGTACGTGTAGCCGGGCTCGAGCGGGGTGTTCTTCGAGTTGATGACCCGGACGGGCAGGCGGTGCTGCTCCGCGATCGGCAGCAGGACCTTCCCCAGGCGTGCCAGCCGGTCGTCATCGACGTCCACGGCGTCGAGGGTGAGGCCGTCGATGTCCGACACGGCTGTGCGGACGGCGTGCATGAGGCCCATGGGCCCGGCGGCGCCGATCACCGCCACCTTGTCCCCGGCGCGCAGCTCGCACGTGGCGGGGATCCGCCCGTACGCGTCGCGTGCGTCGTCACCGGTCGTCCCGGTGTAGCGGATGAGGTCGTAGTGCACGCGGCCGACGTCGATCTTCACGCGGCGACCGAACGAGCCGCCGTGCGTCACGACGGCGAGGATGCCCTTCCCGTTGAGCTTGGGACCGAGCGCCTCGACCTCGTCCGGGTCGGAGCCGCCGTAGACGATGTCGTCGTAGCCCTCCCCCGCCTCGGCGGCAGTGGCCACCCGCTCGACCGACCCCGAGTCGGCGAACAGGTCCTCGGTGCCCTGGGCCTCGCCGACGACGAGCGCCCGGCCACCGGCCTTCGGAGCCTGCCGCTCGGGCCAGGCGTACGAGGCCTGGACGCACGACCAGGGCTCGATGAGCGCCACCGCGGACGCGGCGGGTGCGTCGGTCACGGGGATGAGGAACCGCTCGCCCGTTCCGGGCTCCAGGACGACCCGCTCGTCCACGAGCGCGTACTCCTCGAGAGCGCCGTCGAAGTTGTAGCCGAAGGAGCCGTTCGACGACGCCGTCGGCAGGTGGCGGTAGTCGGTCTGCACGAGGACGCGCTCGCCGACCGAGTGCTTCCTCACGGCGTCACCCACGGCGACGATGCGCGCGACCGGCTCATGGCCCGGCACGACGGGCTGGCTGCCCGGACGGTACGTGGGGATCTCGGCGAGCTCCTCGGGCGTGAGCCCACGGAGCACCTCGCTCTTGCGCGGGTGGTGGTCGAACGCGTGCATGAGCTTGGTGTCGCTGAAGCAGATGCCGCTGGCCTCCACCTTGAGGAGGATCTGCGTCGGCCCGACCGCAGGCACGGGCTTGTCGTGGTTGAGGCGCACCTGGTCGACGCCGTAGATCTCGATGGCGTTCTGCGTCGCGGGGAACTCGGTCATGAAGTCTCTCCTGTCAGTTGAGCATGTTCTGGCCACCGGTGACCGGAACCGCCTGGCCGGTCTCGTACTGCTGCTCGATGACGTAGGCCACGGCGCGGCCCACGTCGCTGGGTAGGCATCCCCGTCCCATCGGCACCTTGGCCTCATAGAAGCGCCGAACGTCGTCGACGGTCGTCGCGCCCTCCACCTTGCCCGCTCGGAGGTACTGGATGAACAGGCCCCGCTCCGGGTCGGACCACAGCGGCCCGTCGAGGAAGTTGCCGGGGCAGACGGCGTTGACCTTGATGCCGTACTCGATGAGCTCGAGGGCGAACGACTGCGTGAGCCCGATGCCGCCGAACTTCGACCCAGAGTAGGCGAAGTTCCGCTTGGAGCCCTCCAGCCCCGATTTCGAGTTGATCTCGATGATGTCGAACAGGGTGTCGGGGCGCGCCGCGTGCTGGGCGGCGAGGACGGGCGCGACGGCCCGTACGCCCAGGAAGTAGCCGCGGTAGTTGATGTTGGTCACGAAGTCGAAGTCGGCGACCGACTGGGTCATCACGCCCTCGGCGCGCAGCACCCCGGCGTTCGAGATGAACACGTCGAGCCCGCCGAGCAGCCGGACGACCTCGTGGACGGCGTCGGCCTGCGACTCGGGGCTCGAGACGTCGACGCTCACGGCGAGCGCACGGCCGGGGCCGTACTGGGCGCAGAGCCGCTCCGCCTGTACGGAGGCGCCGTCCACGTTGAGGTCCGCGAGGACGACCGTCGCCCCGTCGGCGAGGAGCGACTCGGTGATGCCCAGCCCGAAGCCCTGCGCCGCGCCGGTGACGACGGCGATCTTGCCCGTGAGCCGACCGCTGGAGGCGCCGGCGGCCACCTTCTGGCGGTACGCCTCGGCCTCCCACGTCTCGATGAAGCCGCGCTGGGCCTGGTCCATGACCTGGACGGTTCCGATGCGGTTGGCGTCACGGGTGACGCGGAGCGCGTCCGTGAAGACCGCGAGCGCGTTGTCCGCCGCCGCCTTGTCCTTGCCGGCCGCGAAGACGACGGTGTGGGGCACGACGACGACGACGGGCGCCTTCCCGTACGTGGCCCGGTAGTCGGCGACCGCGGCGGTGACCGTCTCGGCAGCCGCGGCGAGGTCGTCGATCCGTACGACGCAGGGCAGCGACCCGGCGTACACGATCTGGTCGGGGATGAGAGGCCCGCCCGTGAGCATCGCGGAGTCGGGTGCGGTCTCCGCGCGGACGAGCTCACCGTCGTCGCTCACCACGACGGCGAGCCGCTCGCCGCCGAGCAGCCCTCGCAGGGTGGGAGCCACGGCGTCGATGATCCTCCGCGTCGCCGCCTCGTCCGCGTCCGGCGCCGCAGGCGCGGGAACCGACTCGATCGCAGCCCGCACGGCTTCGGTCACCGTGGCCACGTGGGTGTGGATCTCGGCGGCGGTGTCGCCGGAGACGATGATGCCGTGGTTGCGCAGCAGGGTGATCCGCGGTGCCGGCTTGCCCGTACGTGCGGTGTACGAGGCGCGCGCGGCCGCGATCCCCCGCGCGAGCGGCACACCGGGGTCGATGTAGTCGACGACGACGGCCTGGTCGCCGAGGAGACGCTCGGCGAGAGCCACTGCGTCGGTGTTGCACGTGAGGGCGTTGGCCGTGAGCGGGTGCAGGTGCAGGACGAGCGGCTCGTCGATGAGTGCGTGGAACAGGATCTCGACGCTGGGTCGCCTCCCGCCCGTGTAGGAGGGGAGCAGGGCTGCGGACGCCGCCGCCATGACCGGGTCGCCCTCGACCGGCTCGTCGCTGACGAGCGCGTCGAGCAGGGACCCGAGGTCGAGGGGCACGAGGTCTTCCCTGGTCAGCGTCAGCAGCGGTACGCCGCTCGGCTTGATGTGGAGGACGCCATCCACCTTGACGGAGGCGTTGCCGCCTCCGGCGCGGGAGAACTCGGGCTCCCCGTAGGCGTTGGCGACCTCGATGAGGTCGGCGAACAGCTGGTCAGACATGCGTGGTCCCCTCGATGATGGCGGCTCCTTCGGTGACGAGCTCGTCGGCGTCGGCTGCCCGG
>JAJZQV010000182.1 GCA_021803025.1 Actinomycetes bacterium
CGTGCCGTCCTCGAGGAACGGCATGTCCTCGATAGGCAGGATCTTCGAGATGACGCCCTTGTTGCCGTGACGACCGGCGAGCTTGTCACCGTCGGAGATCTTGCGCTTCTGGGCCACGTACACCCGCACGAGCTGGTTCACGCCGGGAGGCAGCTCGTCGCCGTCCTCGCGGTCGAAGACCCTGACGCCGATGACCGTGCCGGTCTCGCCGTGAGGGACCTTCATCGACGTGTCGCGGACCTCGCGGGCCTTCTCACCGAAGATGGCGCGCAGCAGCCGCTCCTCCGGGGTCAGCTCGGTCTCGCCCTTGGGGGTGACCTTGCCGACGAGAATGTCGCCCGTACCCACCTCGGCGCCGATGCGGATGATGCCGCGGTCGTCGAGGTCCGCCAGCATGTCCTCGCTCACGTTGGGGATGTCACGGGTGATCTCCTCGGCACCCAGCTTGGTGTCGCGGGCGTCGACCTCGTGCTCCTCGATGTGGATCGAGGTGAGGACGTCGTCCTGGACGAGCCGCTGGCTGAGGATGATCGCGTCCTCGTAGTTGTGGCCCTCCCACGGCATGAACGCCACGAGGAGGTTGCGTCCGAGCGCCATCTCGCCACCGTCGGTGCAGGCGCCGTCGGCGAGCGGCGTGCCCACCTCGACGCGCTGGCCGTCGGCCACGAGCGGACGCTGGTTGATGCACGTCGCCTGGTTCGAGCGGCGGAACTTGTCGAGCCGGTACGAGCGGTACGTGCCGTCGTCGTTCGCGACCTCGACGAGGTCGGCGCTGACGCTGGTGACGACGCCCGCCTTCTCGGCCACCGTGACGTCACCGGCGTCGACCGCACCGCGGTACTCCATGCCGGTGCCGACGAGCGGCGCCTCGTTGCGGAGCAGCGGCACGGCCTGCCTCTGCATGTTCGCACCCATGAGGGCTCGCGACGCGTCGTCGTGCTCGAGGAACGGGATGAGTGCGGTCGCCACCGACACCATCTGGCGGGGCGAGACGTCCATGTAGTCCACGTCCGCCGGCGGCACCTGGTCGACGTCGTGCTTCGTGCGGACGAGCACGCGCTCCTGGGTGAACCTGCCGTTCTCGTCGAGCGTCGCATTCGCCTGCGCGATGAGGTGGCGGTCCTCCTCGTCTGCGGTGAGGTAGTCGATCTGGCTGGTCACGACCCCGTCGACACACTTGCGGTACGGCGTCTCGATGAAGCCGAACGCGTTCACCCGCGCGAACGAGGCGAGCGAGCCGATGAGGCCGATGTTCGGGCCTTCAGGCGTCTCGATCGGGCACATGCGGCCATAGTGCGAGGGGTGTACGTCACGGACCTCCATGCCGGCGCGGTCACGGGAGAGACCGCCGGGACCCAGCGCGGAGAGCCGCCGCTTGTGGGTGAGGCCCGCAACCGGGTTGGTCTGGTCCATGAACTGCGACAGCTGCGAGGTCCCGAAGAACTCACGGAGGGCGGCGACGACCGGCCGTACGTTGATCAGCGTCTGGGGCGTGATCGCCTCGATGTCCTGGGTCGTCATGCGGTCACGCACGACTCGCTCCATGCGGCCCAGACCCGTGCGGAGCTGGTTCTGGATCAGCTCGCCGACCGTGCGGAGACGACGGTTGCCGAAGTGGTCGATGTCGTCGGTCTCGACTGGGACGTCGCCGATCATCTCGCGGCCCTCGTGGAGAGCCACGATGTAGCGGATGGCCGCGACGATGTCGGACTCCGTGAGGACCTGCATGTCGAAGGGCTCGGACAGACCCAGCTTCTTGTTGATCTTGTAGCGGCCGACCTTGGCGAGGTCGTAGCGCTTCGGGTTGAAGTAGTAGTTCTCGAGAAGCTGCTGGGCGGCGTCGCGTGCCGGCGGCTCACCCGGGCGCAGCTTGCGGTAGATGTCGAGCAGCGCCTCGTCCTGGGTGGTGACGTGGTCCTTCTCGAGCGTCAGTCGCATCGACTCGAACTCGCCGAACTCCTCGAGGATCCGCTCGTCGTTCCAGCCAAGGGCCTTGAGCAGGACCGTGACGTTCTGCTTGCGCTTGCGGTCGAGACGCACGCCGACCATGTCGCGCTTGTCCACCTCGAACTCGAGCCACGCGCCGCGAGACGGGATCACCTTGCAGGTGAAGATGTCCTTGTCGGACGTCTTGTCCGGGGTCTGCTCGAAATAGACGCCGGGTGAGCGGACGAGCTGCGACACCACGACGCGCTCCGTGCCGTTGATGATGAACGTGCCCTTGTCGGTCATGAGGGGGAAGTCGCCCATGAAGACGGTCTGGGACTTGATCTCACCGGTGTCGTTGTTCATGAACTCCGCGGTGACGAACAGGGGGCGGGCGTACGTCACGTCGCGCTCCTTGCACTCGTCCACGGAGTGCTTCGGCTCCTCGAAGTGACTGTCGCGGAACGAGAGCGACATCGTCTCGGAGAAGTCCTCGATCGGGGAGATCTCCTCGAAGATCTCCTCGAGCCCGGACTTGGTGTTCACGTCGGTCCGCCCGGCGGCGAGCGCGGCGGCGACTCGCGCCTGCCACTTCTCGTTGCCCATCAGCCAGTCGAACGACTCGACCTGGAGATCGAGGAGGTTCGGGACTTCCAACGGTTCGTGGATCTTGGCGAACGAGATGCGCCCGCTCGCCGAGACAACGTTGGTGTTCTTCATTGTGGACTTCGACGCGGTGCGCGAGGCGGCCAAGATTGTGGTCCTTCCAGAACTCGCCAGAGTTTCGTGCGTGCCGAACGTCCTGTGTCAAGGGCACAGGACGACCAGAGGCATGGGCAAACCACAACGATAGCCGCGCGGGCGCGTCTACGCAAACCTCAGAGCGAACCGCTCCAGGGTGGCCGGACAACGTCGTCCGACTTGGCCCAGATGCTAGCAAAGGCGGCGCGTCGCCACACCCGTTCGGCGCGGCGAGGCGGAAGCCGCCGGGAACTGGCCCTACTCGCGGGGGTTCTCCACGGTTCCGCGG
>JAJZQV010000183.1 GCA_021803025.1 Actinomycetes bacterium
CGCCCATTTCGAGGCGGCGCAGGCAGCGCTCCGGGCGGGCGACTTCGCGAAGTACGGCCAGGAGATGCAGCTGGTGAAGCAGGCACTCTCGCAGCTCTCGGCTCTGACCGGCGGCACACCGCCACCGTCGACCTCGCCGTAGCCCGACGCGGCCCGGCGCGTGGCGACGCCTGCAGCGAGGCTCACCGACGTCGTTCCTCGGCGTCGGTCGACTCGTGCGGGCCGATCGTCCGGCAAATCAACGTGCCCGCTTCTTCAGATTGATCTCAGCTGAGCGCCGATTCGGAGCCGGGACGAGCGCTACCGTCGGCTCCGCAGCCTCCAAGGACGTCCGCCAGTTCGGATCGGGCGGGAGGCGAGGAGACAGTCGTGGGATCGTTGTTCCGGCGTTCTCGTCTGCTCGTGGCCGCTTCGGCGGTCGTGCTGACGCTCACCGCGCTTGCCGGACCCGTGTGGGCCGCTCCCTCCCCGACGCCCAACGGGTTCTGCGGAGCCAGGAACATGGTGCAGGCGTGGGGGGTGGGTGCTCGCGGCGGCATGGAGAACGCGATGTCCGTGGACAACCCGAACGGCAATGCCGGCATGTCGCGCGCCGTGCACGCGTCCGCCTGCCGATAGCGAGCGGCATCTCACCGCGGGGCGGGCCGGCATCGCCGGTATCGGCGGCATCGGTCACGCCCACCCCATCGGGCCCGGGCCTGTCGGGCATCATCCAGGACATTCGCCCGTTGACGGCTGGCGCAGACTACCCTCGTGCCGGCGTCCGTGCGCGAGCGAATGGGGCGGCAGGCGGGAGGGCTCGTCGGGCGTGAGTCCGAACGAGCCTTCCTCCGTCTCGTGCTCGACGAGGACGGCCCCCTCGTCATGTTCGTCCACGGCATCGGCGGCGTCGGCAAGTCGACGCTTCTCAACGCCCTGGTACATGAGGCGCGCGCGGCCGGTGCGGCGGTCGTGGCGCTTGATGGCGGGACGATCGAGCCGACGAGCCGCGGATTCCTGGACGCTGTCTCGACCGCGACGGCGCATCCGTCGGCGTGCCTGGAGGAGGTGGTTGAGGGTCTCGGCGCGCTCGGCCCGCGGGTCATCCTGGCGCTCGATGGGTACGAGGCGATGCGGCTCCTCGATCCATGGCTGCGGCAGACCTTCGTGCCCGCCCTGGTGGATCACGTGCGGGTCGTCATCGCGAGCCGCGATCGCCCGGTGCCGGGCTGGTCGATGGGCATGGGGCGGCTCTTCCGGAGCCTGCCGCTCGACAACCTCCCGCCCGCGGACGCCGAGCGGCTCCTTGCGCGGGATGGCGTCACGGGCGACGACGCGATCCGCATCAACCGGCTCGCGCGAGGTCATCCTCTCTCGCTGCGGCTTGCCGCGGCGGCGCTCACCTCAGGGCCGGGGCTCGACAGCGACGCGACGAGCGCCGCAGTGATCGTCCGCGAGCTCACCGAGCTCTACCTGGCCCGCCTCGATCCCGTGACCCGCCAGGTGCTCGACGCCGCTTCCGTCGTGCGCCGCCCGACGCTCTCGCTCCTGCGGGCCATGCTGCCGGACGTCGCGCCGCAGGAGGCGCACGACCGCCTGCAGGGCCTGCCCTTCGTCGAGCTGGGCAACGACGGCCTCGTGCTGCACGAAACGGTGCGCGAGGTCGTGGCCGGCTACCTGCGCTCGTCCGACCCGGACCGCTCCCGTCGCTACCGGATCGCGGCCTGGCGTCAGCTCCGCGACGAGGGATCACGCGCGGCGTGGGCCGAGCTGCCGCGCTACACCGCCGACCTCCTCTACATCGCGGAGAACCCGAATCTCCGGGAAGCGTGGTTTCCCTCGACGGAACAGCGCTACGGCGTCGACGCGGCGCGCGCGTCCGACCTCCCCGCCATCCTGGAGATCGCGAGGCGCCAGTTCCCCGACGAGTCCATCGCGGTGGTCGAGGCGTGGTGGGAGATGGCTCCCTCCGCCCTGCGGGTCGCTCGGAACGGCAGGGACGAAGTCGTGGGGTTCTGCGGCGTGAGCGACCCCGAACGCCTGCCGAGGCGACTGTGCGATGCTGACCCCGTCGCCCGTCGGTGGCGCGACCACCTCCGCGAACGGCCGCTGGGCACGGGCGAGCGCGCAGTGGGCCACCACTTCGAGCGCGCGGACCCGCTGGACCCGTCGCAGGCGCTCGTGCACGCGGCGCTCGGGCTGGAGGTCTCCCGGACATGGATGGCGCTGCGGCCCCACCTGCGCCGCCACTACACGGTGGTCCGCGACCTCTCGGAGCTGGAGCACCCGGTGCTGCGAGGCGCGGAACTGCTCCCCGGTCCGCCCCTCGTGATCGATGGAACCCGGCGCTACCCCGCCCTCATCGACTTCGGGCCCGCCTCGGTCGACGGCTGGCTCACGGCGCTGATCGCCACGGAGCTGCACGTCGAGGAGGACTGCATGCTCGACGTCGGTCAGCGCCAGCTCGTGGTCGACGGGCGCCGCGTCCACCTCACGAGGCTCGAGCTCGGGGTCTTCCGGGCCCTCTTCGAGCGACCCGGCAGAGTCGTGGAGCGAGCGGACCTCCTGCGAGAGGTGTGGGGCTACCACGACGAAGGCGGCAGCAACGTTATCGAGGCGGTGGTGCGGTCGCTGCGGCGGAAGCTCGACCATCGGGCGGACATGATCGAGACGGTCCGAGGAGTTGGCTACCGGTTCGTTGCCCCTCGTTGACGCGCCGCCGGCCACGGAGTTCGGGTTGTCCTCGGCAAGGCTGGTTGCCGACGACCCGCTGCGCCATCGAGTCGCGCCGGCGCGGCAGACAGTGACCCCGGACCGCAACCGGCAACGGGCCGATCGTGACTCGCTGCTATGCTCGCCCTGAGTGTCATCCTCGTCCGCGTCTCACGGTCTGGCTCGTATGCTCGCTGCCCATCCAGAGGGTGTGGCTTCCATGCGTTTTGCCGGCCGTGAGACTCGGTGGACCGGCC
>JAJZQV010000184.1 GCA_021803025.1 Actinomycetes bacterium
TCCCAGATGGTGACCGATCGGCCCCGCGAATGCCACTCGGCGAAGGTCGAACGCCGCGTCGTCGCCGCCTACGCGGACATGTGGCAGGGTCCCGAGACCCCGTCGCCGCGGGCCATGTTGATGGCCCGGAAGAAGGGTTGGGTGTCGGCCCTCGCATGGGACGACGACACGATCGACGACGCACGGGTGAAGCCGACGGGTCTGGTCCTGTCTGAGGCTGTGACGTTCGCGAACACGCTCGAGAACCTGCTGGAGATGGCGGGCGCGTCCCGGTCGTGGTCGGAGGCGTGTAACCGGCTCGGGAAGTCGCCCGCGACGTTGGAGCGCCAACTGTCGCGGCATGGCTACCTGGATGAGGTTCGGGCTGCGTTCCGTCGGGAGGTGGCCGCATGAACCCGCTGGGCCTCAACGCGTTCGAGCTCGCCACCCTCGCCGAAGCGATCCGCATCACCGACGCGCAGCCCCTCACCCACATCAGCCCGGACGACTGCCAGCGGTGCGGCGGCTACGGCTGCGACGAGTGCCGCAACTGCCCCTGTCCGCGCAAGGAATGCCAGCGGAAGAGAGCCGCCGGATGAACCGCGACAAGACGCCCCGCTGCCCCTACTGCCACGGGAAGGTCGCCGACTGGGCCGACCACGAAGAGTGCCAGATCGAGGCGGCCAGAGCGCGCCACGACGAGACCGGCTGGGACGACTACGACGAACCGAGGACCGCATGAGCCGCACGGATGGCCTCTATCTCAACATCCCGCACGAGGAGTATCACGCCGACTCTGCCCTGTCGTCGAGCGGCGTCAAGCTCCTGACGTCTCCCTCATGCCCGGCTAAGTTCCGCTACGCCATGGACCACCCGGAGGCTCGCGAAGTCTCTGAGGCCATGGACCGCGGACAGGCGTACCACACGCTCGTCTTCGGTGCCGGGCCGGAGATCGTCACCATCGACGCCGACACGTGGCGGACCCAGTCCGCGCGAGCCGAACGAGACGCGGCACGGGCTGAGGGGAAAGTGCCGCTCCTGCGCGACGACTACCTCGAAGTCTGTGAGATGGTCCGCGTCCTGAGGGAGTACGCCATCGAGTCGGGCGGCAAGTCAGTCCCGCTGTTTCCCGGCATCATCGGCGACGGCCACCCAGAAGTCTCGTTCTGGTGGCACGACCTGTACGGCGTCGAATGCCGCGGCCGTGTCGACTGGCTCCCCCTGCGCAACGGCCACCGGCTCATCGTTCCCGACCTCAAGTCGGCACGGTCCGCCGAGCCCGCCGAGTTTGGCCGGGCCGCCATGGACCTCCACTACGCCCAACAGGCCGACTGGTACCTCAGGGGCCTGCGGGCCATCGGTGAAGCCGACGAGCGGGCCGTGTTCCTGTTCATCGCCCAGGAAGTCAAGCCGCCGTACATCCCGCAGGTCATCCAGCTGAACGCCGACTCGATGCGTGCCGGCGAAACCCTCAACGACCGGGCCCTTGAGACGTACGCCCGCTGCGTCGAGACCAACACCTGGCCGGGTTACGAGCCCGGCATCGCCCTCGCCAGTCTCCCCGGCTGGTACCTCAACACGATCGAAAGCGAATGAGACTCATGTCCGACCTTGAGCAGTACCTCCCGCAGCAGCCCGCGCGCCGCGTCTCCCAGACCACCGCCGTCGAGCAGTCCCGCGCCGTCGCCGAAGTCCAGGCCGCCGTCACTGTCGCGCTCCAGTTCCCCCGCGACATGCAGCGCGCCTACGCCGAGATGAGGGCCGCCTGTGGCCGTCTCGCGCTCGCCGAGCGAGCGTTCTACAGCGTCCCGAAGCGCGGCAACGGCCCCTCAGTCCATCTCGCCCGCGAACTCGCCCGCATCTGGGGCAACGTCGACTATGGCGTCCGGGAACTATCCCGCGACGACGAGGCGGGCATGTCCGAAATTCAGGCATACGCATGGGACCAGCAGACCAACGTCCGGTCGTCGCGCACCTTCCAGGTGCCCCACCAGCGCATGGCAGGCGGCAAGAGACAGCCGCTCACCGACCTGGGTGACGTGTACCTGAACAACCAGAACATCGGCGCCCGTGCCGTTCGTGAAGCCATCTTCACCGTCCTCCCGAACGAGTTCGTCGAGCTCGCGCAGGACATCTGCCACGCGACCCTCAAGAACGGCGACGGGGTCCCGGTCGCCGACCGCATCGACAAGGCCGTGAAGGCGTTCGCTGGGCTCGGAATCAGCCTCGACCGACTGGAGGCGAAGATCGGCAAGAAGCGCGGTCAGTGGGACGCGCAGCAGGTCGCCGACCTCGGCATCTGGCATCAGTCCATCACGCGCGACGGGGTGGACGCAGAGTCGCTACTGCCGGAGATCGTCGTCGACCTCGACGGTGCCCTCATCCCGGAGGCGACCCGATGATCCACACCTTCTACCGCGTGTCGTGCGACGAGTGCGACTACTCATCACGCCCGTTCGAGACCGCCATGGCCCTCGACCTGTACCTGACGGGTGACGACGACCCGGACGGCAAGTGGGTAGTGACGAGACACCGCCGCATCTGCGCCGGCTGCGTCGTCGAGCGTGCCTGCCGCATCTTCGGGCACGACGTCCGGATCATCGGCTACGACCAGCGCCCGTGGTGCTCCCGTTGCGACAAGCCGGTGGCGGCATGATCCTCTACCTGTCCGCCGAGGGTGACGGCCGGGCTATCGGCTGCGACACGTGCGGCGACTGGATCGAGCCGGGCGCGCGGATCGACGAGCCGGGGCCGTGGAACGCGTTCCAGGCTGAGCGGGCGGCCGAGTCTCGCGGCTGGGCGGTCGACGCGGACGGCCTGGTTGTGTGCAACGAATGCCTCGCGATCCTGGACGGTGCGGCATGAGGGCCCTGACTGTTCGCCAGCCGTGGGCGTGGGCGATCATGCACGGCGGCAAGGACGTCGAGAACCGCAGCACGAACATCGGGAGCAAGTACCGACG
>JAJZQV010000078.1 GCA_021803025.1 Actinomycetes bacterium
GTCCGCTCGGAGACAACACGGTGGAGTGGCCGAGAGGCGAGGCAACGGACTGCAAATCCGTGTACACGGGTTCAAATCCCGTCTCCACCTCGGGCGGTTGGCGCAGCGGTAGCGCGCTTCCCTGACACGGAAGAGGTCACTGGTTCGATCCCAGTACCGCCCACAGTATTACCCCTTGTCACACCCACTTTCAGCCCTCCAAAAAAGAAAATGGGTGTGCGCAGATAGTGCGCAGTTGCGGACACCTGAGTTCAGCGAGTCAGGTCCACCGATATATCGACATCATCCTGGGCACGCCAGCATGACGCGACGGGCAGCGAACCGCCGCTCCAGCATCGACTCCAAGCCCCGAGCTGACGGTCGCTACCACGCCTGCCGGCGACGTGTGAAACCTGAACACTCCCGACGGTGAGAAGTGGACGCTCGACGACGATCGGAACGGAGACAAGAGCGACTGTCGCTGCCGGGTGAATCCTGGTGCCGGGTGGGTCGGGTCATCGCCATCGGTCCGAAACGAGCCAGTCAATCGCCGCCATTGCGGACCAGGACTGGTCCCGACTGCCGAGGGGGTCGCCCAGGGCTGGGTCGTAGTACTCCCCGAATGCGAGATCGGAGAGCTGCGCGAGACCCTCGGAACGCAGCAGCATCGCCAGTTCGCGGTCGCCACGCAGCATCGCGGCGTGGGCGAAGAACCAGTTCATGATCGGCCACGTCGGGCCCCGCCAATACTGACGAGGTCGGTACGCGGGATCGGCTGGGCTGACGCTTCCAGGTAACCGCCATCGGTTGGCGGGATGCCCCATCCAACGCTCGCCCAACAGGATTTCCCGTTGGCGGGCCACTGCCCGCTCGTCGCCTCCGCAAATCAACATGGAGAAGCCAGCGATCGTCGCGACGTCGACCCAAGCCCCCATCGTGATGTCGTAGTCTCGACAGAGCCCGGTCACTGGGTCCACCGAACTGGCCACGGCCGCCCTGGCTCGCTCTGCCCTTGCTCGCTCCGTCCGAGCCAGCTCGTCGTCGCCAGCATCCTCGGCCATCCGGGCGACCGCGTCTGCCGACAGGGCAAGGCATGCGGTCGCGAAGATGTCACCGCAGCGAAATGAGACGGTCTGGGCGACCAGGTCGTCGTCGAAGTGCACGCTGCGCATCTGGTCGATGAGGAACAGGTAGCGCTGGTACTCCTGGTCTGTCGGGCGCTCGGACGAGTCAGCAATCATGAGGTCCGTCCGGGGGAGGCTCCTGGGCTCGCTCACCTCGATGCGGTCGTAGAAGGTGTCGAACCGAGGAGAGTTGTCCATCCCGGACTCCCAGCCGTGGTGGATCTCGAGAACGCCGAGTCCTGTCCGGTCACGGGCGCGTGCCAGCCAGTCATGCCAGGCAGCCAGCCGTGGCAGCGCCAAGGAGATGAGCTGCTCGGCCGCGGCCGCCTCCGATCCCCCAGCCGCGCGACCGATCTGCTGGACGAGCTCCAGGCAGAGTCCGTGGACCGGGGGCTGGCAGATCCCGGACGTCTTCTGGCCATGTGGCCGGGCGCCGGCGCTCGCAGTTCCCCACACGTCAAAACCAGGAAAGTAGCCCGGGGTGTCGGTGAACACGATGTGCGGGAACATGCCAGTTGCCCACTGGGCGTTCAAGATGGTGTGCCACTCCGTCGCGGCCCGTGTCACCGAACGGTGCGCCAGCCCGACGGAGACGAAGGCCGCATCCCATGACCATTGGTGCGGATACAACGCAGGGCCCGCTTTGACCATGGACCCGATGTCGTTCTTCTCCAGGACGCGGTGAGCCCCTTCGAGGATTGCGTCACGCACGGGTGGCCCCGAGCAACGAGACGCCTGACTCCGGGTCGAAGACCCGGATCGCTTCCGGATCGATCGCGAGAAGGATCTTGTCTCCGGACCGGGTGCGGATCGTGGGTTTGGCCTGCACCTTCAGTTGATGGCCTCCGAGCATCACCGTGAGGAGAGTGGAGGCGCCCAGGGGCTCGGCGACAAGAACCTCTCCTTCCAAGCAATCAGGTGTCCCGGGATCCGCGACCCGGATGGCCTCCGCGCGCACCCCGAGACGCACGGCTCCGAGGTGGTCGAGGCCGACGGGTGCGCTGATCTGGTTCCCGCCGATGGTGAGGTGTCCCCCACTGATGCTCCCGTCGAAGAAGTTCATCGGCGGAGACCCGATGAACCCGCCGACGAACGTGTCCGCGGGCCAGTCGTACACGTCGAGTGGGTTTCCGAGCTGGGTGATCCGTCCCTTGCGCATCACGGCGACCTGGTCGCCGAGGGACAAGGCTTCCGACTGGTCATGTGTGACGTAGACAGTCGTGGTTCCGATCTGCTCGACTATCCGCTTCAGCTCGGAGCGGAATGACAGGCGCAGCAGCGCATCGAGGTTGCTGAGCGGTTCGTCCATGAGCAGAACATCGGCGTCCACGACGATCGCCCTGGCAACAGCCACCCGTTGTCGTTGCCCCCCCGACAACTGCGCGGGGAACCGGTCAAGGTAGTCGGTGAGCTGAAGCAGTTCGGCCGCCCACGCCACCTTCTCCTCGATCTCCTGGCGAGGACGTTTGCGGATCGCCAGCCCGAAGCCGATGTTGTGGCGGACCCTTCGGTGCGGGAACACCGCATAGCTCTGGAACACCATGGACAGGTTGCGTTTGTGGGCAGGAAGGTAGGTGACGTCGCGCCCCCCGATGGCGATCGCTCCCGAAGTCGGCAACTCTAGGCCCGCGATCTGGCGCAGCAATGTTGTCTTGCCGCAGCCGGAAGGGCCGAGAAGGACCATGAACTCGCCGTCGGCAATGTGCATGGAGACGTTGTCGTTGGCCAGCTCTGAGCTGCCCGGGTAGATCTTGACGAGGTTCTCGATCTTGATGTCGGCCATGGTGTGTCCTCTCGGGTCACCGGATCGTGGTGCCCCACATGTTCAGTAGGTACTTGCGCATCAGTGCGATGAAGATCAGGGATGGGATGACCAGTACGAGACCACCCGCGAACCGATAGGCCAATGGGCTGTCCGCCAACGACGTGAGCACCTGAGCCGGCAGCGTCCTTTGGGAGAACGTGAGGATGGTGGCGCCGAGCACCTCGTTCCAGCTCGTCACGAACGTGAAGATCGACGACGCCGCGATTCCGGGGAGCGCGAGCGGGAGGACAACGCGAAGGAAGGCACCCGCAGGGGTGCATCCGAAGATCCGAGCAGCTTCTTCGACGTCTGCCGAGACTCCCAGGAACACGCTGGAGGTGATGAGGATCGTCGTCGGCAACGACAATGCCGTGTGCAGCAGCGTGACGGCCAGCGGCGTGTCGTACAGCCCGGTCGCGAGGAAGGCCCGGGCCAGAGGCACGGACAGAACGACGATCGGAAGCGCTCGTGTGAAGAGCAGCGCCAGCTGGTATGCATCCTTTCCCCGGAAGGTGAAACGTGCGAGTGCGTACCCGGCCGGCGCACCGACCAGGAAGCTGACGATGAGCGTACTGACGCCGACGATGAGCGAGTTGATCGTGCCGGCGACGATCCCCGTGGACGACAGGAACGTCTCCATAGTCTGCGTCCCGAAGTTCTTCGGCCACAGCGGCTGCGGGAACTGGTTGAGGCCGTCGCGCGTGCTGAACGCGGCCACCGCGATGAGATAGATCGGCACTGCCATGAACAGCGAGATTGAGACTGCGGCGAGCTGGAGCAGGGCCCGTCGCCGCTTGAAGCGTGCCAGTGGGCCGGTGTCGACGGTGATTGTTGCGCTCACGACGTCACCTGCCGGCTCTGGTCACGCAGCACGTGGAGGTAGATGAATGCGGTCAGCATCGAGATCCCCATGATCACGAGGGCGTAGGCCGACGCCACGTTGGAGTTGTTCAGCGCCGAGTACCAGCGGTAGGTCTCGCCAACGAGCAACGGGAAGCCCTCCCCCGTCAGCGCCTGGGCAACGGCAAACGTCTGGAAGGCGAGGATGGTCCGCAGGATGAGAGCCACCTGGAGACTGGGGCGAAGCAACGGCAAGGTGATCTGCCACAGCCGCTGCCAGTACGTCGCGCCGAGCACAGAGGCTGCCTCGTCGTACTCCTTCGGGATCCCCTGCAGCCCGGAGACCACGATGACCAGGACCAGTGCGGTCGCTCGCCAGATCTCGGCCGTCGCCACGGCCATGAACTGGGTTCCAGGGCTCATGTAGCTCAGCCAGGAGAAGGGCTGGACACCGAGACTGAGAAGTACCGAGTTGAGGTATCCCCTGTCGGCAAAGATTGACAACCAGACCAGACCGGCCGCGAGGTCGGAGACGGCCAGCGGGATGGCCCACAGGTAGAAGTAGACGGCACTGCCCCTCGGCTTGGCCTGAAGGATCAACGACATGGTCAGGGCGAGCACGAACTGCAAAGGGATGACGACCACGATCAGTAGCAGTGTGTTGCGCACCGCCGCCCAGAACTGAGGGTCGGACACCATGCGGTCCCAGTTCCTGAGCGACACGGTCGCGGTGTCCGGGTCTACGAACGCGGCCCGGAACCCCTCAGCCATCGGATAGGCGAACAGGAAGATCATGAGCACGGCCGAGGGAAGGACCAGCCAGATGGCCGGCGAGATCCTTCCCCTCGACCGCAGGTTGTGGCGCACCACGCTCATCTCAGCCGACGCGGCACTGGCTCATCGCCGGGTCCGGCGCCCAGCACGGGACCTTCGTGGCGTCCAGGATGCTGGTGACCGTGGCGGTGTACTTACCGAGGACAGTCTTCGGGTCACCGTTCTGCAGGCAGATCTCCCGGAAGCAGTCCTTGAAGACCTGGGCCAGCTCGCCGTCCTTTGCGCCTAGCCCGACGGGGGGCAGCGCCACGATGGCCTTCGGGCTCGCTGTCTGCTTGGCCACCGCCTCGGCCTCCATCTTCACGGGGGCGGACAGATCGCTCGGCAGATCGGCCTTGACGACGGGGAAGAACGCGTTCTGCCGCAGCACCTCGATCTGCACCTTCGGCTGCAGCAGCGCACGGATAGCCTTCGCGGCGGTCGCCACATCACCGCCCTTGGGAATGCCCATCCCCGCGACGACAAGCATGTACCCCAGTCCCTTCGGGCCGATCGGCGCCGGCACCATCAGCCAGTCGTCAGGCTTGTCCTTGGGTGCCTGGACCAGGCGCGCAACATGGTCCCATCCCACCAGCACCTCACCTCGAGCCATGGGCTCCTGAAGGTTGTCGTAGTTGGTGGAGGCCGGGTTGCACACGGCCCAGAAGTCCTTCATCCAGCTCCACGCGGTCGCCGCCTCGGACGAGGTGAACGTGGTGATGACACCACCGGTGAACGAGGGCAGAAGGTACCCCTGGAACCACCTGTGGTACAGACCCTTGGGGCCGGCGGGGAAACCGAAAACCGGCTTGCCGTTCGCCTTGGCCGCCGCCTGGGCCCAGGAGAGGTACTGGTCGTACGTCAATGCGGTGACATCCGCTCCCGAAGGCAGCCACTGCAGTGCCTTCTTGTTCACGGCGACCACGAACGACGCCTGCATCCAGGGTATGTACTTCTGGGTGGAGCCGCCGAGCTTGCCGAGGGCGAGGAGATCCTTGCCGATGCCGGCAGCCGCTGCATCAGGCACCAGCGAGTCGACGTCCTCGAGATAGTCGGCCAGTGGGGTGAGCTCGCCGTGAAGCGCCGCGGCGATACCGAACTGGACCTTCTTCGCGTCGACTTGCGACTTCACCTGGGTGGTGAAGTCGGCCATGGCCATGGAGTTGAAGCTCGTCTTCGGGTCCGTGACGAAGGTGGACAGGATCTTCTCGAAGCGCTGCTTCTCCTCGACCGGGCTGAACTGCGTCGACAGGAGGACCGTGCTCGACGACGAGGTCGCCCCGCCGCCACCGGAGGTTTTCGCCCCGCTGCAGGCGCTCAGGATGCCGGCGGATGCGAGCCCTCCGGTCGCCGCGAGCAGGGACCGTCGGGACAGGCGAGGGATCGGGTGTGGTGTAGACATCGTTGTCTCCTTAGTTTTGACTGATAATCAGTCAATAGGTCAGGCCTTACCCTAAGGCTGGATCGTGGCTTGTCAAGAGCTGTCACCTGTACTCGAGGAGGAGCCCGTGCCTGGGAAGATGTCAGCAGCGTCTCCGGGCGCACTGTTGGCGCTGATCCGTGAGCGCGGCGGCCTGACCCGGCAGGAGCTGTTGAGCGAGACCGGCATGGCCCGGTCAACCCTGATGACCCGACTGGACCTGCTCATCACCCATGGGCTCATCCATGAGGCGCGTCACCTGGTCTCCCGTGGGCGTCCCGCCTCCGTCCTGTCCCCTGACACCACCGACCGGGTCGCTCTCGCCATCGACATAGGGCATCACAAGGCGACTGCGGCCGTGTACGACTTGGCGGGCCACTGCCTCGCAGAGCACGTCTTGGCCCTCGACGACGCACCTCTGCCGACACTGGTTGACCGGTTGCTGATCCACGGGTCCCAGCTTCTGGGGGCCCTCCCGAGCCTGCGGCTGGTAGGAGTCGGGCTCGCCATCCCCGCGCCCGTGGATACCCACACCGGGGTCCGCATGTCGTCGGTGGCACTGCCCGACCGCAGCTTCCCCTTGACCGATGCCATCGCTGGGCACTTCGGGGTCGACGTGGTGGTTGAGAACGACGCCAGAGCCCTGGCACTCGGGTCTGCGCTGGAAGTGCCTCCACTGGACGACGACAGCGTGCTCATCGGCGTGAAGTTCTCCACCGGCATCGGTGTCGGCCTGATCACAGGAAACCACATCATGCGCGGCACCAACGGGACAGCCGGCGACCTGGGGCACCTCCAGGTCACACCCGGAACCGGACCGGTGTGCACCTGCGGCCGGCGCGGCTGTCTTGCGGCCTATGCCTCCGGACGCGCGCTCGTGGACGCCCTGGGCCGAGCCGATGTCCCCACGGTGACAGAGCTCGCCGCTCTCTACGACGAAGGGGACGACGACGTCTGCAGGCTGATCCACCAAGCTGCGGCAACCCTTGGCCGAAACCTCGGAGGCCTCATCCAAGTCGCCAGCCCCCAGTACGTCGTCTTCGGTGGGGTACTCGGCGGAAGGCCATCGATCACCGAGCGGGTCATCGCCGAAATCCGGCCCGCAGTCTCTGATCGCATCGACGGCCAGACCCGCTACAGCGTCGTCAACTCCGACAGAACCACGGGACGTGGCCTGGTGCAGATGGTCGCCGACCACTACTTCGATCCCGATCGGATCGACGCCAACCTGTCCGTGGGCCCTGACGCGCGGAGCATCTCATCCGACAGGACCTGAACCGATCAGCACCGGAACCTGCGGCCCGGTGGCCCGGTGGCGACCACGGTACGGAAGGGGACAGGCGACAAATGGCCATGCTGCGCGCGTGACGCCGCCTCCGCCGATCCTCCCTCTCAGCCGATCTCGAAAACGAGCCGCGTCGTCTCGGGGCGTACGGCGTACCGGGGGTCCGTCCCAGGCCCGCACGAGGCGGTGCCGATCCCGGCGTGAGCCGCGTCGAGGGTGAGCCACCAGACATCGGAAGGCGGCAGCTCCTCGACGTGGGCAGCGGCGTCGAGCTGCTGGGGCGTCCAGCGACAGAGGCTGAAGCCCAGTCCGCTCCCACCCGTACGGATCCGTAGCCGTCCGCCGGCACCGTTCAGGAGCAGCTCGCGGGTCTTGCGGTGCCCCGACTCCTGCGGCCTGATATGGGGCCCCCACAGCTCGTCGATGCCCGCGGTGAACGTGCCGAGCCACACACCCTCGGCCATGTCGGGGTAGTTCTCGCACGGCCCCAGTCCGGTCCAGGTGACGCGGGCTCCGTCCCAGGCGGCGGCGGGCAGCGGCACGGTGAGCCCGATGCGTGGCAGGTTCGGCCAGTCGCCGGAGAACTCGAAGCTCGCCGTCACCACGAGCCCGACCCCGCCGGCAGACCAGTCGAGGGACGTGGTCAGCCGCCGCTGCCGGGACGGCACGCCGCTCACCCAGACGCGATGATCCTCCCCGTCGTCTGCGAGGCGGTGCTCCAGCAGCCCCAGACGCGCGGCGGACCACACGCTGGCGTCCGAGGGACGGCCTCCACGGTCGTTGTCGGTCGGCGCACGGAACAGCGTCGGCCGAAGGGCGCGAACCATGGCGAGGGCGTCGGAGTCCGAGCCGGGAGCTTCCCCGACCGGCTCGGTCACCGACACGGAGGACGCCTCCCCCACGTACTGGCGGACGCTGACGACGCGGCGACCGAGCTCATCCGTCTCGCCGACAGCCGGGGGAAGCAACGTCCCGTCGCGGGCGATTGCCCGAGGGGTCCTCGGCGCGATCCCGGGCACGACTGGGTCGAGCACCCAGGCGGTCAGGGCCTCCCCCGGATCTGCGTCCGGACGCACCACGACGGACTCCCCCGGCGCCAGGTCGGCCAACGCCACTTCCCCGTACGCGTCGCCACCCACCCCGGCGGACCACGCCACGACAAGCCCTGACGCCGTCGCCTGCCGCAGGTCCGACGTCACGACGATCTCCCCGGACGCCTCCGGGCGCGCGACCACAGGCGCCACAGCGTTGGCCCAGGCGAACAGTCCGGCCGAGGGCTCGGAGTCGGCCGAGACGAGCCCGTCGCAGACGAAGGTGCCATCGTGCACGGCTTCGCCGAAGTCGCCTCCGTAGGCGAGTCCGATGCTCCCGTCGGGCAGCACGCGGTCGAGAGCGTGGTCGCGCCACTCCCAGACGCAGCCCCCGGCATGGCGGGGGTGGCGCATGGCGTCCACGTACCCGCTGATGCCTCCGGGACCCGTCCCCATCGCGTGGAGGTACTCACAGAGGAAGTAGGGCCGTGTACGGATGCGGGCGGCGTCCTCCACCGAGACCCGCGCCGCGGGCCCGGACGCAGCCACAGGGCCCGAGCCCTCCAGGACCATCGACACCTCGGCGACACTGGGGTACATCCGGGAGTACACGTCCGTGTAGGCCGCTTCATGGTCGCCCTCGTAGTGGATCGGCCGCGACCGGTCACGCATCCGGGTCCAGTCCGCCATCGCCGCGAGGTTCTCGCCCGTGTACGCCTCGTTGCCGAGGCTGTACGCGATGACGCACGCATGGTTCTTGTCCCGCTCGACCGTCCGCTGCATGCGGTCGAGCAGCGCCTCGCGCCAACGTGGGTCGGACGACGGGGAGCCGCTCCAGTCGTCCAGCAGGAAGCCGTGCGACTCGTAGTCGTTCTCGAGCATCACGTACAGCCCGAGCTCGTCGCACAGGTCGAGCACGCGGGGGTGCGGCGGGTAGTGCGACGTACGGATCCCGTTCACGTTGAACGCCTTCATGAGGGCCAGGTCGGCGCGCACCCAGTCCTCGTCGAACACACGCCCGCGCGTGCGGTGCACCTCGTGCCGGTTGACGCCCGACCACGTGAGCCGCCGCCCGTTCACCAGCCACGTACCGTCGACGATCTCCGTCCGGCGGAACCCGACGCGCAGTGACACGGTCTCGGAGGCCGTTGCCACCGTCGCGTCGTACAGCCGCGGCGACTCCGCGCTCCACGGCTCGACGGTCCCGACGTCGAGAGTCACTGCTTCCGCGCCGGGCTCGAGCGTCTCGTCCACCGCGAGCTCAGGGATGCCGACCCGTACGGAGGCACCGGGGGCGACGACCTCGACACGGAGTCTGCCCTGTCCGGAAACCGGGTCGTAGTCGGCGCCCAGCCAGACGTCGTCGATACCGCCGTCGGGCCGCAGGAGCAGCTCCACGTCGCGGAACAGCCCGGGGAGCCACCACTGGTCCTGGTCCTCGAGGTACGACCCCGGCGACCACTGCCGCACGGTGATCTCGATCGAGTTCGTGCCGGCTCGTACCACCCCGGTCAGGTCGAACTCCCGGGTCAACCGCGACCCGCGCGTCATCCCGATGGGAACGTCGTTCACGACTACGCGGGCCTCGGACTCCGCCCCGAGCAGGCGCAGCAGAACCCGGCCCGAGGGCTGCAGCCACGCATCGGGCAACGAGAACTCCCGCCGGTAGGTCCCGGTCGGGT
Organism: Actinomycetes bacterium; assembly: GCA_021803025.1. Taxonomy (GTDB): domain Bacteria; phylum Actinomycetota; class Actinomycetes; order Propionibacteriales; family Propionibacteriaceae; genus Fen-668. The sequence continues at coordinate 9,979 of JAJZQV010000078.1, forward strand.
CGACGTCGGGCACGTAGGGCGGGTCGACGGGGAACGGGTACTGCACGTTGGTGTACGCGGGACGGCCCCACTCGCCGTCGCCGGCGAGGACCCAGTGCGACGGGACGGGCATGCGACCGGACCGCCGCGACTGGCCCACCACCAGCTCGAAGTCCCACTCGCCGCACAGGTCGAGGCGAGGGGCGTCCGAGGAGAGATGAGCGCGGGGAGGTACGACGCGGCCGGCGCAGGGCGCGTAGGCGTCCGCGTCCGTCGCGCCGCCTCCAGGTGGGATAGCGGACACGTGTCTCTCCTTGTCAGGACGGTCAGGCCTTGGTCGCTCCGAGTGTAAGGCCGGCCACGAACTGGCGCTGTAGCAGGAGGTAGATCACCAGGGTGGGGATGATGGTGATCGTCGCACCGGCAGCGATGAGGTTGTAGTTGCTCAGAAAGTCGCCTTGGAGGTTCTTGATGCCGGTCGTCACGGGCAGGCGGTCACCGCTCTGGATGAACAGCAGCGGCCAGAAGAAGTCGTTGTAGATGAAGATGACCTCGAGCGTGCCCATGGCAGCCAGCGCAGGACGGCAGAGCGGCATGATGATCTCCGCGTACTGCCGCCACACCGACGCCCCGTCCACCAGCGCCGCCTCCGTGAGCTCTTTCGGCAGTGCCTTCATGTAGTTGCTCAGCACGAACGTGCAGAAGCCGATCTGGAACGCCGTGTTCGTCATGATGACCGAGTAGTAGGTGTTCAGCAGGTTCCCGGAGTCGGAGACCGACAGCGGCAGCACGGTGAACTTGTACATCGCGTACAGCGGTGCGGCCAGAACCTGCGGGGGCAGGAGGTTGCCGGCGGTGAACATGATGAGCAGCGTCACGTTGAACCGCCAGCTGAAGCGGCTCACCGCGAACGCCATGAGCGACGCGAAGAGCAGGGTCAGCAGCACCGTCGGGATCGTGATGATCGCGGAGTTGACCAGGTACTTCCCCATGCCGGCCTGGTTCCAGGCGGTGACGAAGTTGTTGAGGCTGTAGCGGCCGCCCACGCTGAAGTAGCCGTACGTGTTGGTGTCGGCGAAGGGACGCAGGGCGGTGTACACCGACCATCCGAGCGGGATGAGCCACATCACGGCCATGACGAGCAGGAACACGTGCGTGCCGTAGTGAGGCCGCCCCAGCTTGTTCCCGGAAGCCGTTGACGCGGGCCTGCTCCTCGGCGGAATGACCTGGGTCTGGGTGGTCACGTCAGTCCTCCGATCCGAAGACACGGCTGAGGTAGATGGTGATGGGCACGAGCGAGACGACCAGCAGCATCACGGCCAGGGCCGAGCCGATGCCGATCACCTGTCCTTCGCCGACGAGGTTCTGGACCACCAAGGCGCCGATCAGCTCGAGGCCGTTCGTACCGCGGTTGATGATGTAGACGATGTCGAAGGCTCGCAGGGCTTCGATGATCGTGATCACCACGACCACGATGTTGATGGGCTTCATCGCCGGGAAGACGACGCGGAAGAACGTCTGGACCGCGGACGCGCCGTCCACGGCGGCGGCTTCGCGTAGCGACGGGTCGACACCCTTCAGACCCGCCAGGTACAGGACCATGATGTAGCCGGCGTGCCGCCACGTCGCGGCGATCAGGGCCGCCCAGAGGTTCACGGACGAGTTGCCGAACCAGTCGATGGCTGCAGGCGTGTTCGCGATGCCCGTGATGTTGTTGATGAAGCCCTCGTTCCGGGCGTACATGAGCTGCCAGATGATGCCGATCAACGGCAGCGACAGCATGACCGGTACGAAGAAGATGCTCTGGTAGATCCGCGACCCACGGATGGCCTGGTCCAGCAGCACGGCGAGCAGCAGCCCCAGCGGGGTCGCGACGCACGCCAGGAACAGCAGCCAGATGATGTTGTGGGCGACGGCCGGCCAGAACGGCGGGTAGTCCTTGACGATGAACTGGTAGTTGGTCAGGCCTGCTGACTTGATGTCGGACAGGCTCAAACCGTTCCACTTCGTGAACGACAGGATGATCGAGAGCACCATCGGCGCCCAGACCAGGACGAACTGGATGAGGGTGGGGACGCCGGCCATCACCACGAGGGTGACCTTGTCCGGCGTCGTGAGCAGACGGCTCCGGCGGGTGCCCCCCGCGCGCACAGCACGCGCGGGGGGAGCGACAGTGGTGGTCATGAGGTGGCCGCCCGGGTGACCTACTGGCTCGCGTACAGCGACTTGGCCTGCGCCTCGAGGTTGGCCGTGTCGACGGTGCCGTCCTTCACGAACGCCTGCAGCGCAGGGATCATCACGTTGGACGCCATCGCCGGGAGAGCGTCCCGGTCGAAGAACTGGCTGATGGACTTGGCGTTCGCGATGGTGTCCGCGCACTTCTTGTTCAGCGGCGTGAGCTTCGAGAGGTCCGCGCCCTTGACGACCGGCAGGTTGGAGTTGTCGATCGAGTAGTACGTGTCCTCCGCCGCCGGGGTTCCGAGGAACTTCATGAGGTCCATCGCGGCGGCGTTGCCCTTGGCCTTGCTCGACAGCATGATCCCGTCGATCGGCGCCTCGACCGCGTCCATCCCCTCCGCGGCCATCGCGGGGAACGGGAAGAAGTCGATGTCAGCCAGCACGGTCGCGTCGGTGAACTGCTGCGTGACGAAGGAGCCGAGCAGGTACATGCCGGACTTCTTGTCGCCGAGGGACTTCGCCGCCTCCTGCCAGGTGGCTCCCAGTGCGTTCGGGTCCTGGAACGGCAGGAGCGCCTTCCAGTTGTCGAACACGTCCTTGACCTTCTGCTGGTTCCAGGACTGCTTGTGAGCGCACAGGTCCATGTGGAACTGGTAGCCGTTGAGACGCATGTTCAGGTAATCGAACGTGCCCATCGCGGGCCAGCCGTCCTTGTCCGCGAAGGCGATCGGGATGAGGCCGTCGGACTTCATCTTGGCGCACAGAGTCTTGAGCGCGTCGAACGTCGTGGGGACTGTGTAGCCCTTGTCGGTCCACAGGCTCTTGCGGTAGAAGAAGCCCCACGGGTAGTTGTACATCGGCATGAGGTACTTCTTGCCGTCGTCGCCCGTGGAGGCCTTCGCGAGGCCGTCGCTGAAGCTGCTGCCGACAGCGGCCCAGGCGTCGTCCATGGGAGTGGCGAGGCCCTTGGCGGCGTAGTAGCGCATGCGGTAGCCGGCGAACCAGGTGAACGCCATGTCCGGGCTGCCCTGCAGGTAGCTGTTGATGTTGTTCTGGAAGTCGTTGTGGGGGACGGTGTTCACCTTCACCGTGTTGCCCGACTTCTTGGTGTACGCGTCGAAGACGGCCTGGTACGCACGCTTGGGAACGTCGTCCGAGGCGCCCGAGCCGACTGTGACCGTCTGCCCACCGGTTGCGGCCGCGCTACCGCTGGCGGCGGGGGCCGTGGTGCCGGTGCAGGCCGCCAGGCCGGCGAGGCTGACACCCCCGGTGAGTGCGAAGAGCGAGCGGCGGGTGAGCCGACCAGGGACGAAACCCGTAGCCGACAAGGGATTGGTCATGGAACCTCCTCGTTCCTAGTGCGATGAGGCAGAGATTAGGTACCTCCACGAACACTTGTCAACCACCTGGTGGAAGTTGAGACCAAACTGGTGCATCATCGGTTGTGCGGGCCCCATCTCGGGGCCCGGAATGATGGACGGCGGTGCGTCGTAGAGGGGAGCGGGCCATGGCGAAGAGCTCCACCAAGGTCGGCTACGCGACCGGGCGCGCGACCAAGGCGGACATCGTCGATGCGGCGTTCCATGTCTTCGCGGAGTCCGGGTACGGCGGCACCTCCGTCCGCGAGATCGCTCGCCGTGCCGGCATCAACCACGCGACCCTGCTGCACCACTTTCCCCACAAGTGGCTGCTCCTGCAGTCCGTCCTCGAGCACCGGGACGAGATCCAGTACATCGACCCGACCTCGCTCGACGAGACGTTCGCCCTGCTCCTCGGCATCGCCATCCGGAACGAAGAGACCCCCGGCCTCACCCGGCTCTTCACGCTGCTGGCCGCCGAGTCGGCCGATCCGGACCACCCTGCCCGCGCGTACTTCCGCAACCGGCTCGTCCGGCTGCGGCAGCAGATCGCACACCACATCGAGCTCGCCCAGGTGAGCGGCCAGGTCTCCCCCGACGTGTCGCCGGTCGTAGCCGCCACCGACATCGTCGCCCTCTGGGAGGGGCTCCAGCTCCAGGCGCCCATCAGCGATGTACCGGTCTCCGTCCCGGAGCACCTCGCGGCGATGTTCGCGTCCATCGCAGGTCACACGATCGAGCCGATGTTCCTGCCCTGACGCTGCTGACGCTCACCACCTCGGTAGGCCCCGCTCGTCGAGTCCCGACCTGCGTTACGATACCCCCCAGGGTATCCGGAAGGACGATTCATGGCACTGTCGAGGCGCTCGCTGGTCGGGCTGACGATCGGTACCGCGGCGGCGCTCGGGGGCTGCAGCACCACGGCCGCACTCGCGCAGGGGACAGTGGTCATCGACGTCCGCACGCCCGCTGAGTTCGCGAGCGGCCACCTGGATGGCGCCACCAACATCGACGTGAGCGCGTCGACCTTCAGCTCGAGGATCCGGACGCTGGATCGGAACACCCCGTACTTCGTCTACTGCCACTCCGGGAACCGAGCCGCTCAGGCCATCACGGCCATGAAGTCGCTCGGGTTCACGAACCTGACGAACGGCATGGGCCTCGAGCAGGCGGCCCGGACCAGCGGCCTCACGATCGTCAGGTAGTCGCGTCAGCGTCCCCCTCGTGCCGGGCAGCTGACACCTGCGAGAGCGCTCATCCATCGGCTATGAGCTTCGTGCTTGTCCGGGGCTGCACTCTTGTCCGCGCACGAATGAGGGGGCTGAATGTCAGCTCTCGCACCAACGGGGACGTCGTGGACGCCGACCGCTCGGCATCACGGCTGCCCTCGTGCTCGCGGACCTCGCCCAGGAGCGGATACGCGCGCGGCGTCGGTCCGGCGACCCGGGACCTCCTCCCGCGCACCGCTGACTGTCGACGACGCGCCTACCCTGACCCGCGTTGTCGGCGTTCACGCCGCCCGCGTCGACCGCCTCGCGGCAGCTCCGGATCACTGCCTCCGGCCCTCACGGCACGGGGTCGCGTCTGGGGCGTCCGATCGCGGCGATGACGCGCAGGATCACGGCGTCCTCGAGGAGCTCGTCGCCCCAGGCAGGCAGGACGCGCTCGCGGCGACCGGGCTTCGGGGTCTATACTTGCATTCGTTTGCAACTCCGCAACTATGCGAGTCGAGAAGGGAGAGGCTATGACCGTTCCGCTGTACGAGGCGAAGGCGGAGCTGTTCCGCACCCTCGGCCACCCGGTACGGATCAGGGTCCTCGAGCTCCTCTGCGAGAAGGACCATGCAGTTCACGAGCTGCTCGCTGACATCGCCACCGAGCCGAGCGCCCTGAGCCAACAGCTCGCCATCCTGCGCCGTACTGGCCTCGTCCGCCAACGCCGAGAGGGCGGAGAGGTCGTGTACTCCCTGCTCGTCGCCGGCGTCCACGAGCTTCTGGCCGCCGGTCGCGTCCTGCTCCGGCAGCTCGCGGTCGGCCGGGACGACCTCGTGCGCGAGCTCGACGAGGCGGGCGAGGCGTGAACCCCCTCCGCCTGCTGAGGGTCATCGCACGCACCGGCCGGTTCGCAGAACCGGCGCCCCCACCGGCCGAGCCTGCGCCTGGCGTGACGCTCCCGGGGGCGCTGCGTGGGAGCGTCCAGGTGCGGCACGTCGACTGCGGGTCGTGCAACGGCTGCGAGATCGAGATCGGTGCGGCGTTCGGCGGCGTCTACGACGCGGAGCGGTACGGCGCTCGCCTCGTCGCGAGCCCTCGTCACGCTGATGTCCTGGCCGTGACGGGCGTCGTCACGCACAACATGGTGGAGCCCCTGCTCCGCACCGTCGATGCCACCCCGCGACCGCGCGTCATCGTCGCCATCGGCGACTGCGCCAGCGACTGCGGGATGTTCGCGGGCGCGTACGGGGTCGCCGGAGCCGTGTCGGACATCGTCGACGTCGACCTCACGGTGCCCGGCTGCCCCCCCCGACCTGACGAGATCATCGCCGCGCTGCGTCGCGTGAGCGGCCGATGACGGCCGCCGGCGGTCTCGCCGCCGTAC
>JAJZQV010000079.1 GCA_021803025.1 Actinomycetes bacterium
GAGCGGGGCAACGAGATGGCCGACGTGCTGGACGACCTGTCGACGCTCACCGACACGAGGACCGGCGGAAACCTCATCGACCGGACCGTGATCATCGCGAACACGTCCAACATGCCGATGATGGCTCGCGAGTCCAGCATCTACACCGGCATCTCGGTCGCCGAGTTCTACCGGGACATGGGCTACGACGTCGTGCTCATCGCCGACTCCACGTCCCGCTGGGCAGAGGCCCTGCGCGAGTTCGCCAACCGCAACGGGGACCTGCCCGCTGAGGAGGGCTACCCGGCCCACCTCGCCTCCGCCCTCGCCGCGTTCTACGAGAGGGCGGGCCGCGTCATCACCTTGAGTGGGGGCACCGGGTCCGTGACCGTGATCGGGGCGATCTCTCCACCCGGCGGCGACATGACCGAGCCCGTGACGACCGACACGCTCCGCTTCGTACGCTCGCTGTGGCTCCTCGACCGCGATCTGGCGTACTCCCGGCACTACCCGGCGGTGAGCTGGACGGGCTCCTTCTCCCGCGACATCGACGAGCTCGGCCGTTGGCACTCAGAGCATGGCGACCCCGGGTGGGCCCGTCGGCAGAGCCGTGCGGTCGGCCTGCTGGCCGAGTCCGACCGACTCAGCTCTCTGGCTGAGATCATCGGCCAGTCCACGCTGCCGGGGCACGAGCGAATGGTCCTGCTCGGAGGACGGCTCCTGCGGGACGGCGTCCTCGTGCAGAACGCGCTGAGCGCCAACGACAGCTTCTGCACGCCGGACAAGGCGTCGGCGCTGCTCGACATGGTCCTCGACATCGTGGACGCCTGCCAGGACCTGGTGGCACGCGGAGTCGCGGCGACCACCATTGAGGACTTCGACTTCGGTCCGGTGCTTCGCGCCCGGGAGGAGCTGGGACCCGCTGACGCCGACGGCGTCGAGTCCCGCCGGGTCGAGCTCCGCAGGCAGCTGGGGCAGCTGCCATGAGCGAACGCTTCGTCGACGTCTCGCACAGCGACGTACGGGAGCTGCGGGGACCGCTGCTCGTCCTCGGGGACGTGGAGCACGTCGGATGGGACGAGTACGCGGTCGTCGAGGTGGAGGAGGCCGGCGTCGCGGGCGACGAGCGACACGGCCTCGTGCTGGAAGTCGACCACGACCTGGTGACGCTGCAGGTCCTGGAGGGCACGGACGCGATGTCCGCCGGCGGCATCCAGGTCCGGTTCGCGGGCCGGCCCCTCGAGATCCCCGTCGGCACCGGCTGGCTGGGCCGTACCTGCAACGGACGCGGCGAGCCCCTGGACGGCGGACCGCCTGTGACCGGCGACACGACGATGCCGCTGCACGGGTGGCCGCTCAACCCCGTCCACCGTGAACCGCCCGCCGAGCCCGTCATCACCGGGATCTCCGTCATCGACGCCCTCAACACCCTGGTCCGAGGGCAGAAGCTGCCGATCTTCTCCCTGCCGGGAATGCCGCACCTGACCCTCGCGACGCAGATCGCGGCACAGGCGACCTCCAGGAGCCGCCCCTTCCGCGTGGTGTTCGCGGCCATGGGCCTCACGCACGCCGACATCTACTACGTACGGGACCGGCTGGAGGCGCGGTCCGCTGCAGGCGAGCTGGTGCTCCTGCTCAACGCCTCGGACGACCCGGTGATCGAGCGGCTCCTGACCCCGAAGATCGCGCTGACCGTCGCCGAGCATCTGGCGTTCGGCGAGGGCGACGACGTGCTCGTGATCATGTCCGACATGACGAGCTACGCGGAGGCGCTGCGCGAGGTGTCGGCCGCCCGGCGCGAGATCCCCGCCCGCCGCGGCTACCCGGGCTACCTCTACAGCGACCTCGCCGGCCTGTACGAGCGGTGCGGCAGGATCCGCGGCAAGGAAGGCTCGGTGACCATCCTCCCCGTCCTGACGATGCCGGGCGGCGACATCACGCACCCGGTCCCAGACCTCACCGGCTACATCACCGAGGGCCAGATCGTGCTCTCCCCGGAGCTCGAGGCGCGAGGCGTCTATCCCCCCGTCGACGTCCTGTCGTCGCTCTCGCGGCTCATGCGCAGCGGCGCCGGAGCCGGTCGTACGAGAGGGGACCACCTGGATGTGGCCGCCCAGGTCCTCTCGGCGATGGCGCGCGCCCGGCAGGCGGCGGAGCTGTCCGAGCTCGTGGGGGCGGACTCGCTCAGCGAGACGGACCGGCTCTACGTCGCCTTCCGCGGCCACCTGGAGCAGGATGTCCTCAGCCAGGCGAGCAACGAGTCCCGATCCCTGGAGGAGACCCTTCAGCGGGCGTGGTCGGCCCTGGGTACGCTGCCGCGACGCGAGCTGACCATGGTTCCGAGCAACCTGCTGGACCGCTACCTGCCACCCCGGAGGAGCGCGCGATGACCACGACCGGGCGGGCCGGGAAGATGCGGGTCGAGCGGAGGCTGCTGACGGCCAGGCACGGCGCCGAGCTGCTGGACCGCAAGCAGCGCATCCTGGCCGACGAGCTGGAGCGGCTCCAGCTCAGGGCAGCCCGTACTGAGAAGGCGTGGACCGCTGCCGCCCGCGAGGCGGAGTTCTGGCTCGTCCGGGCCGCCGCTCTCGATGGTCGGGAGCTCATCGCCTCGGCCGCCCCCCTCGCGCCCGCGGAGGTACTCCTCGACTGGGGCAGTGAGATGGGCGTGACGTACCCCGAGGACGCGCACTGCGATCCCCCTGCTGCGGCGCCGGTCGGGGCCAGCTCCGCACTGACCTTCGCAGCGGCGGCTGCACGGACCGCGCTGGCCGCCGGCGTCCGCCACGCGGCGGCCGAGCGCGCCGTACGGCTGGTGGCCGCGGCACTCCAGGCGACCCGGACCAGGCTGCGGGCCGTGGAGAGACGCTGGGTCCCACGGCTCGAGGGCGAGCTGGAGACCATCCGGCGCCAGCTCCAGGCGCAGGAGCTCGAGGAGAACCTCCGGCTGCGCTGGGCCGCGGACTCCGTCTCGGGGAACCGCGCCGGAGGGCGGGCGGCCGGACCCCCCGGGAGAACGGAGCCACGATGACTGATGTGATCCTGCTCGCCGTCAACGACTCGCCGGAGGCGTTCCATGCCGCCGAGGTCGCCGTCGCCGTAGCCCGCCGACTCTCCGCACAGCTGCATGCGGTGTCCGTCGTCGCGGAGGCTTCCCCTTCCGGCACCCACGCAGCACCCGGTGAGCCGCCCCGCGACGGGGAGCTGTCCGCACGGGCTGCGCTGCAGCACGTCGTCGGGCTGGGCAAGGTGGCGGACGTCGACGTGGTGACCGTGACGAGGTTCGGCAACGTCGCCGCTGAGATCCTCGACGAGTCCCTGGCCTGTGAGGCGGACCTGATCCTCATGGCCCGGGTCGGACGCCCGGGACACGTGCTGCAGCATCTGGGGAACACGACTCAGCACGTGCTGGAGTTCGCGACCATGCCGGTCCTGGTGGTCCCGGCGCGTCATCCCCGCTGGCGCGTTCCTGAGCGGTGAGGCTGCTACACGCGTGCCTTGAGATAGCCGACCAGGTCATCGACGGTCACGAGCTGTGCGTAGTCTGCCTCCGGGATCTCCACTGCGAGGCGCTGATGGAGACCGATGAGGAAGTTGAGCCAGTCGAGGGAGTCCAGGTCCACCTGGCGGCGCAGAGGCCTGTCGTCCCGGATCTCGTCTCCGTCGACCTCGGGCGCGATGGTGCGCAGCTCGGCGATGACGGCTGACCGGAGTTCGGCGTCGTCCATGATGGTGCTCCTCACGCTCGTCGGTCACAGGTCCTCAGGCCGTTGCAGCCAGTCGTACAGGCTCGCCAGGAACATCGCCCCGGTGTGCCCATCGGTCACCCGGTGGTCCGCGGAGAGACTGGCAGTGACAGTCGGGACGGCGGCGAGCGTCCCGTCCTCGGTCACCCACGGCCGCGGAGCGACCCGGCCGAAACCGACAAGGGCGACCTGGGGTGGGCTGATGATGCCGAAGACCGTTTCGACGCCCTGGTCTCCGAGGTTCGTGACCGTGATGGTCGGGTCGGTGAGCTCCGAGCTCCGCAGCGATGCGGCCCGGGTCCGGGCGACGAGGTCGGCGAGCTCCCGCATGAGCTGTGACAGGTCCTTGGCGGCCACGTCATGCAGCGCCGGGGCGAGCAACCCTCCTTGTCTCAGCGCGATCGCCACACCGATGTGGACCGTGGGCGCGGGCTGGAAGACGCCGTCGACGAAGAACCCGTTGAGCTGGGGGAACCCGTCCAGGGCCCGGGCGACGGCCTTGAGCTGCACCACAGCCATCAGCACACGCTCGCTGATCGACCGTCCGGCGTTCTCGGCGGCGAGCCAGTCGATCGCGCGCGCCATCGGGATCGTCTCGGACAGGTAGTAGTGAGGGATCTCGCGCTTGGACCGGCTCATCGCTGAGGCGATGGCCTGCCGTACGAGAGCCTGGCGTTCGGCGGCCGTCGCAGCCTCGACGGGTGGCGCCGGCACCGAAGCACGCTCCGCAGCTGCCCGCTCGACGTCCGAGAGGGTCACCGCGCCGAGCGGCCCGGTGCCGCTCACACCGGCCAGGTCCACCCCACGCTCGTCGGCGAGCTTGCGGGCCGCGGGTGAGACCCGTCGCCTGACCCCGCCGATCTCGACGTGCGAGGCGCTCGCCACCGGCCGAAGGGCGGGCCTCTCCGAGGGTACGGCTCGTGCCTGCACCACCGGCTCCGGGGGCGCGACCGGCAGTGTCGCCTCCTCGGAGGCGACGATGGTGGCCATGATCTGCCCGACCGGGATCATCTGGCCCGGGACGGCCTGCAGCTCAGCGACAACGCCGTCGAACCAGATCTCGACCTCGATCGCGGCCTTCGCGGTGTCCACCACCGCCACAGCCTGCCCTTTGTGTACCTGGTCACCTGGCGCAACGAGCCACTCGATGAGCCTGCCTTGGTCCATGTCAGCGCCCATGGACGGCAAGGTGAACTCACGCATGCGTGACCTCCTTCACCGCAGCCACGATCTTGTCCGACTGCGGAAGTGCCGCATCCTCCAGGTGCTTCGCGTACGGGACGGGAACCTCCTCGCTGCACACTCGCCGGGGCGGCGCGTCCAGGTCGTACAGGCAGTCCTCCGCGATCCCGGCGACGACCTCACCGGCAAGGCTGCCGGTACGCCAGCCCTCGTCGACGACCACCACCCGGTGGGTGCGTCGGACCGTGTCGGCGATGGCCGCCCGGTCCAGGGGCCGCAGGACCCTCAGGTCGACGACCTCGGCATCAATGCCCTCGTCGGCCAGGCTGGCGGCTGCCGACAGTGCCTTGGGCAGGCTCCCGCCGTACGTGATGATGCTCACGTCCGTCCCGGGCCTGCGGATCGCCGCACGCTCGAGGTCGCATCGCCACTCCTCGACGTCGTCCTCGGCGTTGAACAGCCCGACATGCTCGAAGATGACCACCGGGTCCGAGTACGTGAGCGCCGCCGGCAGCATGCCGCGCGCGTCGGCGACCGTGCCAGGCGCCACGACCCTCAGGCCGGGGACGTGCGCGTACCAGTTCTCGAAGCTGTGGGAGTGCTGAGCGGCGAGCTGTCGCCCAGCACCGGTCGCCATCCGGAAGACGACCGGGACGCTGAACTGTCCGCCTGACATGTGCCGGTACAGGGCAGCCATGTTCACGATCTGGTCCAAGGCCAGAAGACTGAAGTTGACGGTCATCACTTCGACGATGGGGCGCATCCCACCCATAGCGGCACCCACACCGGCACCCACGAAGCCCAGCTCGGACAAGGGAGCATCCCGGATCCGGTCGGGGCCGAACTCGTCGTAGAACCCCTTCGACATCGCGTAGCTTCCGCCGTAGCGGCCGACGTCCTCTCCCATGAGGAACACTCGCGGATCCGCGACCAGCGCCTCGTGCAGCGCCGCCCGGACCGCCTCACGGTAGGACATCCTCATCGCGCACCTCCCGCATCTGCGCCGCCCGTCGCGGACCGTTCCACCGGGGTGGTGAGGTCGTCCAGCAGGCTCGCCACGGGTTCGAGGCCCGCGCTCTCCGCGAAGGCCACCGCGTCGGCCACCTCCGCCTCGGCGGCCGCCTCCAACGCCGCGTACCCGGCCTCGTCGAGCATTCCGACCTCCCGCAGCTGGGTGGCCAACGCCGGGATCGGGTCGCGGAGCTTCCAGGCCTCCACCTCGCTCTTGTCCCGGTACAGGTCGGGGTCGAACATGGAGTGGGCCCGGAACCGGTAGGTGCGCAGCTCCAGGAAGTGGGGCGCCCGGTGAGCCCGCACACCCTCGGCCGCCTCCAGCGCGGCCGCACGGACGGCCAGTGCGTCCATGCCATCGGCGCTCGACGTACGCACCTCGTACGCGGCCGCCTTGGCGCACAGGTCAGTCTGGGACTGCGCCCGGTGCAGGGCGGTGCCCATCGCGTAGAGGTTGTTCTCGCACACGAACAGGACGGGCAACCGCCACAGTGCTGCGAGGTTCAGGGACTCATGGAACGCCCCCTCCGCGCTGGCACCGTCACCGAAGAAGCAGGCCGTGACCCCCTCGCGTCCTCGCATGACGTCGGCCAGGGCGAGTCCCACGGCCAGCGGCAGGCCGCTGCCGACGATCGCCGTGCCCCCGTAGAACCGCCGTGACACGTCGAACAGGTGCATGGACCCACCCCGGCCGTGGGCACATCCGCTCTCCTTGCCGAACATCTCGGCCATGATCGCCCGCATGGGGATCCCCCTCAGCAGCGCGTGCCCGTGCTCCCGATAGGTCGCGACCACGTTGTCGTCAGGGCCGAGGACGTCGAGCACACCGGAGGCGCACGCCTCCTCGCCGATGTAGAGGTGCAGGAAGCCTCTGATCTTGGTGGCGCCGTACAGCTCGGCGCACTTCTCCTCCATGAGCCTCACCCGCAGCATGTCGGCCAGGAGCCGCCGAGCGCCGACCTGGTCCCGCGTCGTCTCCGTCATGACCCGCCCCCTTCAAGGGTCGACGTGTCGCCCTCGGGCAGACCCAGCTCGCGGGCCCTCAGCAGCCGCCGCATGATCTTGCCGCTACGGGTCCTGGGCAGGGTGTCGAGGAAGGCGACCTCCTTGGGAGCCACCGTCGCGCCCAGCTTCCGCCGCGCGTGCGCCAGGATGTCCATCCGCAGCGCGTCGTCGGCCGTGAACCCCTGACGAAGGGACACGAAGGCCTTGACCACCTGTCCTGCGACCTCGTCAGGCTTCCCGATGACGCCCGCCTCCGCGACCGCCGGATGACTCATGAGGACGCTCTCGACCTCGAAGGGGCCGATGAGGTGCCCCGCGGACTTGATCAGGTCGTCGGCGCGTCCGACGAACCAGAAGTAGCCGTCGGAGTCCCGTTCGGCGAGGTCGCCGGTGAAGTACCAGTCGCCGACGAAGCAGGCTGCGTAGCGGTCGGGATTGTTGAGGTAGCCCCGGAACATGGACGGCCAGCCCTTCCGCAGGACGAGCTCGCCCTCCGTGGCGTCCCCCAGGAGCCGTATGCCTCCGTCGTCCGTGCGTACGGCGATCGCGGCCTCGACCCCCGGCAGGGGGCGGCCCATCGAACCGGGCTTGATGTCGAACGCCGGTGTGTTGCCGATCATGATGCCGCCGGTCTCGGTCTGCCACCAGTTGTCGTGGATGGGCAGTCCGAGCACTTCCTGGCCCCACCACACCGCCTCGGGGTTGAGTGGCTCGCCGACGCTGGCGATCAGCCGCAGGTCAGGGAGGGGCCGGGCGGTTGCCAGCTCGGCGCCGGCCTTCATGAGCATCCGGATCGCGGTGGGAGCCGTGTACCAGACACTCACCTGCTGGTCAGCGAGGATCCCGTACCAGCGTTCCGGGTCGAAGTCGGACTCGTCGACCACCGAGGTCACTCCGTGCACCAGAGGAGCGATGAGCCCGTACGAGATCCCGGTCACCCAGCCGGGGTCTGCGGTGCACCAGTAGACGTCGTCGTGGTGCAGGTCCAGGGCGTACTTGCCGGTGCTCCAGTGGGTGACGACCGCCTCGTGGACGTGGACCGCCCCCTTCGGCATGCCTGTGGTCCCGCTGGTGAAGTGCAGCAGCGCGGGATCCTGCGGCCGGGTGGCCACGATGTCGAAGCTGTCCGAGGATGCGGCCATCAGCGCGGTCAGGTCGGAGGTGCCGGCCGGCAGCGGCTCGCCGGCTTCGGGGACGATGAGGACATGACGAAGGCTCGGCACCTGGCTGCGGATCGGTGCGACCTTGCGCTCGTACAGCTCCGTCGTGGTCACGAGGACGGTGCCCGAGCCCAGGTTCATCCGTGTGGCGATCGGGTCGGGGCCGAAGGCGGCGAAGAGAGGCGACACGAGGGTGCCGTTCTTGAGGCTGCCGAGCACAGCGAGGTACAGCTCGGGGATGCGACCCGCGAGGACGAACACCACATCGTCTCGCCCCACTCCGAGCCCCGCGAGCACGTTGGCGAAGCGGTTGGTGGCCGCCTCCAGGTCGCCGTACGTCAGCGTCGAAGCGCTGTCGCCTGACAGGAACCGGAAAGCGACGTGGTCGCGCAAGGGACCTCGAGCGTGCCGCGTGACCGCGTTGTGCGCGATGTTGAAACCGCCCCGAGGAAGGTCCTCCAGCTCTGACCGGGCTTCGGCCCAGGAGAAGCGAGATCTTTCGCCCTCGTAGTCCGTCAGGTTCGGGACCACCCGCAGCTGGTCAACCGTCTTGCGAATCATCGACTGACGCACACCGCACCCCCTCAGGCCGGGATTGTCACGTAATCGCCTGAATCCATCATCCAACTTTCGGAGCCCGCGCGTGGGTCGGAGCACAAGGACGACGAACCGTCCTCCGGCCCTTTCGTACCCTCAGGACAGCGCCAGGCCGGCCAACCCCACGACGGCGACCACGACGCCCACCGCGAACCTGGCCGGCGGTCGGTAGCCCTCTATCCAGCGGGCGGACGGGATGGCGATGAGCGGTGCCAGCGCGGCGATCGCCTGCGCCACGCCCGGCTGCAGGAACTGCAGGGCCCAGACCATCGAGGTCACGCCGAGAATGGGGCCGAACAGGGCGTTCGCGCCCACCCAGAACCATGGCCGGTCGGGGAGCACGCGGCTATGCAGGGCGTCGGGGGAGGTCCAGACAGCGCCGCGCTCGGGGCCGCGCGCCGCAGGGGTGAGGGACGCGCGTGCCCAGTCGGCCCTGCGGGACAGGACGGCGGCCAGCGCCAGCAGCGCCAGGGCGACGGCGAGCCCGCCGACCAGACGGTCGAAGGCTGCCGAGAAGACGAACTCGAAGCTGCTGCTCACCGTAACGCCTCGGCCGGCAGCCTTCTGGGTGGCGATCAGGGCGCGGCGGCTGAGGACGCCGCCAAGCGCCTGGGCCAACGCCGCGAGGATGACGAACAGCAGACCAAGCCGAAGGCGCGTGTGCCGCTCCACGGGACGTACGTAGGGGAGGACGCCGATGACGACACCCGCCAGGATGACCAGGCTGAACGTGGCGGCCAAGGGGGACACGGGGTCCGCGAACCACACCCAGGCCAGTACGCCCGCGACGACCGCCGCCGTGGTCTCGATGACCAGCGACGACAACGGTGCTCCGAGCAGTGGCAGCGCACGGAACATCGCGAAACCCCCGAGCCCGAACCCGATGGCCCCGGCGAGCGCGAACGTGGCTGCCTGGTCCCCGACGCCCCGGCCGACGGTCCAGGCAAGCGCCCCCACCACCACGAGGGCGACCGCGAGACGCCACACGTTGGCGCGGGCGAAGCCGAGCAACCGGATGGACCGGCGCGCGCAGGCGGGCGTCACTCCGTAGAACACGGCGGCCAGGACGGCCGCAACTACCCCGACGGGAGTCATTCCTGCACCCCTGAGGCGCGCAGGGCCCCGATGACCTCTCCGACCTGGGCCGGGCTCACCGAGGAGAACGCCTCAGCATCGGCGAGGAGTGCGGGCGGGGCGCAGCACATGCCGATGCAGTTCGTCCACTCCAGCGTGAACACGCCGTCGGGCGTCGTTGCGCCGAACGGGATGCCGAGCTCAGCCTCGAAGGCAGCCGCAACGTCTCGCGTCCCGGCCATCATGCAGCTCAGCGTGCGGCACAGCCGGATCACGTGGCGTCCGCGCGCCGCCTCGCCGAGGAAGGAGTAGAAGGTCACGACGCCCTGCACCTCCGCCGGCGACGCTCCCAGCCGGTCGGCGACCAGCTGCATGGCCAGGGTGCTGATCTCCCCTCGTTCGGCGAGGAGATCCTGGAGGATGGGCAGCAGCGCTCCGCGCGTGGCGCCGTGGCGGGTCACGAGGGCATCAACCATGGCGACCAGGTCGGCGTTCTCTATGGAGACTGTCGCGAGCAGTGGGCTCGACATGGCAGTCACCCCCTCTCGTCCGTGAGAACGAACGTCCCGCGAGCCGTGTAGGCGGTGTGGAGCAGGCGGTGACTCGTCTCACCGCCGGGTCCGTCGGTGAGCAGCTCTGCGTACATGCGCGCCACTGTCGGGTTCTCGTGGCTCTTGCGTGCGTGCCCGGCCTCGCCGTACGCGGTGTCCTCCGCGTAGATCGCCCGCGCCCGAGCCTTCCGGATCTCGAGACTCGTGGGAATCGGCTGCCCGCCGCCACCAAGACACCCTCCGGGACAGGCCATGAACTCGATGAAGTGGCACGCGGCGAACCAGCCTCCCGCCCGGATGTCCTCGATCACGCGTCGGGCAGTGGCGGTGCCATGGACGACTGCCACACGCAGTGCGACCCCGCGCAGCCAGTTCCAGTCGGGAACGAGATGGGCGACCAGCGCCGGGACCGGGCCCCCCGCGTCGGGGATCGTGAGCTCGAGGAGCCGTACGTCGTCGAACCCTCGGACCGGGGTGATGTCGGCGTGCTCGTACAGGTTCTCGACCGGCTCGCCGGTCACCAGCTCCAGGACTGTGCGCAGTGCGGACTCCATGACGCCGCCCGTCACGCCGAAGATGACGCCGGAGCCGGTCGCGTTCCCGAAGGGGTCGTCGAAGCCGCTCTTCGGCTCGGACGGCAGGTCGATCCCCTGCTGGCGCAGCATCTTCGCGAGCTCGCGGGCGGTGACCACGAGGTCGACGTCCGCATAGCCGCTGTCGGTCATCTCAGGGCGGGCCGCCTCGAACTTCTTCGCGACGCAGGGCATCAGCGCCACCGAGACGATATCCGCGGGGTCGAGGCCACTGCGGGCGGCGTACCAGGTCTTGATGAGGGTCCCGAACATCTGTTGAGGACTCTTGCACGTGGACAGATGGGGCAGGTACGACGGGTACGCGTGCTCGAGGTACTTGACCCACCCGGGGCTGCAGGAGGTGAACATCGGCAGGGCGACGTCCGGTTCGCCGAGCACCATGGAGCGGTACAGCCGTCCGATGAGCTCTACCCCTTCCTCGATGATCGTCAGGTCGGCTGCGAAGGTCGTGTCGAACACCTTGTCGAAGCCGAGCTCGCGCAGCGCCGTGTTGAGCTGCCCGGTCACGGGGGTGCCCGGGGGCAGCCCGAACTCCTCGCCGAGGGCTGCCCGCGGGGCGGGCGCGGTCTGGATCACGACATGCTTGCGCGGGTCGTCGAGCATGTCGCGGACACGAGCCGTGACGTCCATTGCGGTGAGCGCCCCCGTCGGGCACCGGTTGAGGCACTGTCCGCAGTTGATGCAGAACTCCGACGACAGGGGAAGCCCGGCGAAGGTGGCCACACGGACGCCGGTCCCCCGGCCTGTCACGCTCAGTGCCCTGACATCCTGCAGCTCCGCGCAGGTGCGGACGCACCGCAGGCAGAGGACACACTTGTCGGGGTCGAACACGATCGACGGGCCGCCATCGTCGACGGAGAACGCGGGCTCTGTCCGCTGGCCGAAGCGGTAGTGGTCGACGCCGTACTCGGCCGCCAGGTCCTGGAGCTCGCACGAGCCGTTGCGTGCGCAGGTCCGGCAGTCGCCGTAGTGCTCGCTCAGGAGCAGGTCGACGATGTCGCGACGGGCAGCGGCAACCCGCGGCGTGTGCGTTCTGACCTCGAGCGGCTGAGTGATCGGAAACACGCAGCTGGGCTGGAGGTTCTTCTGTCCTTCGACCTCGACGACGCAGACGCGGCACACGCCGACGTCGGCCAGGTCGGGGTGATGGCACAAGGTGGGGATGCGTACGCCGCATGCGCGCGCGGCCTCCAGGATGGTCGTGCCGCTACCGACGTCGACCTCACGGCCGTCGATGGTGGCCAGAACGGTCGCCTCAGTCATGGGGGGAGCCTCGTGCTCCGGGTGAGTGTCGGTTGTCATGACGGCTCCCGTCAGGCGGGGACTCGGTGGAGGATCTCGGGACCGAACAGGTCCACGAGCGAGAGGAAGAAGCTGGGGCTGGTCTGGCCGAGCCCGCACTTGGAGGCGTCCTGCATGGTGCGGCCCAGCCGCTGCAGCTCACCGAGCCGTTCGGGCGTGCACTCCCCGCGCTTGAGGGCCCGTACGCCCTCGAGGAGCACGGGGTTGCCCACCCTGCAGGGGGTGCATTGCCCGCACGACTCGTCGACGAAGAACTCCAGGAAGTTCTCGGCGACGTCGAGCAGGTCGCGGTCAGGCCCGAGCACGATGACCGCTCCCCCCGTGCTGGCCTCCTCGTAGCTGATCGTGCGCGCGAAGTCGGACGCGGGCACGCAGACGCCGCATGCTCCTCCGACGACGACCGCGTGGGCGTTCTCGCCACCCGATGCCGTCAGCACCTCGCGGATCGTGACCCCGAAGGGGAACTCGTAGACCCCGGGCCGCGCAACGTCGCCGGAGATGCTCAGCAGCTTCGGACCCTTGGACGCCGACGTCCCGATGCCGAGGAACCAGTCGGCCCCTCGTGCCATGATCGCCGGAACCCAGGCGAACGTCTCCACGTTGTTGACGATCGTGGGGGCCCGGTCGAGGCCTCGGACGACCGGATAAGGGAACCTGTTGCGCGGTTCGCCGCGGCGTCCCTCGAGGCTCTCGAGGAGAGCCGTCTCCTCTCCGCAGAGGTAGGAGCCCGATCCCAGCTGGACACGGATGTCGAAGTCGAAACCCGGCGTACCCATGATGTCGCTGCCGAGCAGGCCTGCGGCCCGGCGATCGGCCAGGCATTCCTCCAGCCCCTTGCGGAGGTACACGTACTCACCCCGCAGGTACACGACTCCGCTGGTCGCGCCGATGGCCCAGGCACCGATGGTCATTCCCTCGAAGACAAGGTCGGGCACCACGCTCAGCAACGCACGGTCCTTGAAGGTTCCGGGCTCACCCTCGTCGGCGTTGCACACGACGTGGCGACGGCCGTCCGGCGCGGGCGCCTCGGACGCGAGTCTCCACTTGAGTCCCGTACGGAAGCCGGCTCCCCCACGACCTCGCATGTCGGACCTGGTCACCTCCTCGATGACCTCATGGGGAGCTCGTTCGAGGGCTGCGCGCAGACCGGCATCGGGGGTGACCGTCGCCAGCGTCAGCGGCGTCCGGATGGTCATCGGGACTCCTCCCGCGACGCCTCCAGGCTCGTGATGGACCCGTGAGGCTTCGTCTTCCCTCAGCATGCCACTGAGGTGCAGGTCCGGGGTGCCGGGGGGTGGAGTTCGCATTCTCCGCGGTCGCGGCGCAGCTCGCCGACGATCACGGCTCGGCTCCGTGGGCGGGCATCTCGTCACGTGCATCCCTTCGCCCGCACGCGCATCAGGGGCCGGCTTGGACACCCCTGTAGATCTCGGGCACGACCTGTGCAAGACCCGGCACACGACCGCAGTCCTGGGTATCACCTCTCGTCAGAGCCACATCCGCGTGCGCGA
Source organism: Actinomycetes bacterium (assembly GCA_021803025.1). Lineage (GTDB taxonomy): Bacteria > Actinomycetota > Actinomycetes > Propionibacteriales > Propionibacteriaceae > Fen-668. Next base: position 13,712 of record JAJZQV010000079.1, read on the forward strand.
GAGAGGAGTGGGCGTGAGTCAGTCAATGCATCCCGGTCGTGCCCCGCCATGACTGGGTCGAAGCGCGCGGCACCATCTACTGTGTCTGAGTGCGAAGGAGCCGTCGCGGCAGGTGGTTGGGGTGAGTGTCCTCGATGCGGTGCTGTCGGCGCTGCAGGGCTCTCTCGACGACCTCGCCGAGGCGACCTGCGTACGGATCTACAGCGAGCTGGACGCGTACGCGGATATCGAACCCGAGGCCCTCGCGTCGGCAGTGGCCCGCAACCTCCGAACGGCTTTGGATGCCCTCCGTGCGGGTGAGGTGCCCAGCCCGAGGAGCCTGGACGGGGCCGCCCAGACTGCATGGGAGCGCTATACGGCCGGGGTCCCCGTGGTGGATATCGTCCGTGGTTTTCGCATCTCCATCGCACTGATCCATGAGCGCTTCGTGGACCTGGCCGTCTCCCTCCGACTGCCGGTGGAGACCACGGTCAAGGGTTCACGAGTGATGTGGGGTGTCGGCGACTCCTTCACCACCCGGATCATCACCGAGTACCAGGCCATCGCCCTGGAAGCCGCGCTTCGAGATGCGCAGTACCGCGCTGCGGCCATCCGACGGCTCCTGGCCGGCGAGCCCGCCGACGACCGGACCCTCGCTGCCATCGACCCCATCTCCAACTACGCCGCCGTACGATGCGACATCCCGGAGTCGCAGGACATCGAGCGAGTGCGGAAGCTCCTCGAAACAAGCGGCTCGCGTCCGAACAGAGCGGCGCTGCTCGTATCGGACGGCGGGACCTGCCTCGGTGTGGTGGCCACGCGGCCGGCCGACCCGGGTCTGGCGGTCGGCTTGGGGCCCTTCGTCCCGCTCCCCGACCTCGCCAGGTCGGACCGCATCGCTCGCCAGGCCCTCCGACTGGCTCAACGGCAGGGACACACAGGCATCCACTCGATCGACGAGCTCGGCTGGCGGCTGGCTGCCGTGTCGCGTCCGGACATCTGGCACCTCTACTGGCAGCAGTTCGTCGCCCCGCTGGCTGAGGAGGGCGTGTTCGGCGAAGAGATCCTGGCAGCCGTCCGGGCCTGGATCACCCGAAAGCACAACGTGGCGAAGGCGGCGGAGGCGTTGACGGTGCATGTGAACACGATCCGTTACCGGCTGCGTCGCTTCGAGGAGCTGTGCGGCGCCGACCTCTCCGACCCGGACGATCTCGTCGGCGTGTGGTGGGCTTTGGAATTGGGGGACCCAGAGACTTTCACATTGTAGATCTGCACAATCAAGAGCAGATATTTACTGTCGTTCTGTCTGTAGACGTGCGGGTGTGCGCTTCGTACGTTATTCCACGGGATGTTGCCGGTTGGAGAACCGTACGACGAAGTGGTCGTGGCCGTCCCGTACTCCACTGTCGGCAGAAGGGCCTCGAGATGACCAAAGTCATCGATGACATCGCGCCCGCACTCACCGGAGCATTGAGAAACGGCATGACGATCGCCGTCGGCGGCTTCGGTCTGTGCGGCATTCCCACGGACCTCATCAGGGTCGTACGGGACTCCGGCGTCAACGATCTCACCATCGTGTCCAACAACCTCGGCATCGATGGCAAGGGACTCGGGATCCTGCTCGAGAACAACCAGATCAGCCGCGTGCTCGCCAGCTACGTCGGCGAGAACGCGCTGTTCATGCGCCAGTACATCGACGGCGACCTCGACGTCGAGTTCGTACCCCAGGGGACCCTGGCCGAGAGGATGCGCGCCGGGGGCTCGGGCATCGCCGGCTTCTACACGAAGACCGGCGTGGGCACGCTCGTGGCCGAGGGCAAGCAGACGGCCGACTTCGACGGAGAGACGTACGTGCTCGAACGGGCCATCGTGGCGGACGTCGCGTTGGTCCACGCCCACACCGCTGACGCGGACGGGAACTTGCGCTACCGCCTCGCGGCACGCAACTTCAACCCATTGGTCGCGATGTGTGGACGCGTCACCTTCGCGGAGGCGGAGCACATCGTCGAGGCGGGCGCCATCGACCCGGACGCGGTACACACGCCCGGCGTGTACGTGCACCACGTGAGCCGCTCCCACAGCCCCACTGACATCGAGCAGCGCACCGTACGCCCGAGACCGATCGTTGAGGAAGCCTGACATGAGCTGGACACGTGACGAGATGGCTGCCATCGCAGCCTCTGACTTGAAGAGAGGCCGAGTGGGGTGTCAGGCGGCTCCTGCAAATTGGATGGTGACGTTGTAGCCGAGGGCCTCCAACTGTCGGATGGCGTGGTTCTTGGCGCGTTCGGGGTTGCGTCGCGTG
>JAJZQV010000080.1 GCA_021803025.1 Actinomycetes bacterium
CGAGACGCTGGCACGCCTCGCGGTCCGGCACGCCGGCGACGGGTCCGGCCAGGTCGTCGCGTTCGGGCTGTCGAACGACGAGCAGGCGGGCGTCACCGAGGAGTGGTCGCACGCGTTCGGCATCGCGCGCCGAGCCGGCCTCCCGGGTGTGCCGCACGGGGGCGAGCTCTCGGGTCCGGAGCACGTCCGGCGGATCGTCGACGCCCTGTCCCCCACGCGGCTCGGCCACGGCGTGCGGACCAGCGAGGACCCCGCCCTGCTCGACGAGCTCGTCCGGCGCGGCATCGCGTTCGAGGTGTGCCCGACGTCGAACGTGCACCTGGGCGTGTACGAGACGGCCGCCGACGTGCCGCTCAGGACCCTCGTCGACGCTGGCGCCACGGTGGCGCTCGGTGCGGACGACCCGCTGCTCTTCTTCTCCAGGCTCACCGACCAGTACGAGATGGCCCGCGACGTCCACGGCTTCAGCGACGCCGAGCTCGCCGACCTGGCGCGGTCGAGCATCACCGCGTCGCTGGCAAGCCCGTCGGAGAAGGCGGCCTGGCTGCGCGAGGTCGACGCCTGGCTCGAGGACGAGCCGGGGGCGGTCGACGTGGGCCGGTGAGGGGGGAGGCGGCGTCGAGAGGCCAGTTCGTGCTGCAACAGGCCGTACCGACCGCGCGTGTCGTGGCCTTTCGTGGGGTGGGGCTGGTCACATCCAGTGGGCTGCTCAAATCCAGTCGTACCTGCGGAACACGAGGTAGAGCGCGACGCTGCCCAGCACGATGAGCCCGAGGCTCATGGCGACGCCGATCGGCTGGCCGAACCCCGTGTACGGGACGTTCTGGCCGAACCACCCCGTGACGGCCGTGGGTACGGCGATGATCGCCGCCCAGCCGGCCAGCTTCTTCATGATCGTGTTGAGGCGGGCGTCCTGCAGGGACAGGTTCGTCTCGAACAGGCTCGAGATCATGTCCCGCAGCGACTCGGTCCACTCAGCCGCCCGGAGACTGTGGTCGTACAGGTCGTCGTACCAGGCGTCCAGCACCGTGCCGGTCATCGAGGGCGCCGTAGGACGTCCATTCCCGTTCCCGTCCTCCGGCGCCCGGCCCTCTCGGCGACGGTTGAGAGACAGCACCACCTCACGCATGGGGAGCACGACGCGCCGCAGCTCGACGACCTCTCGCCGCAGCCGGTAGATCCCTTCCTGCCTGCCGAGGAGCGAGCCCTTCTCGAAGAGGATCGCCTCGACGTCCTCGATGGCGTCGTCGAGGTGCTGGACGGCCTCGAAGTGGGAGTCGACGACCTCGTCGAGCAGCCCGTGCAGCAGCGCGAAGACACCCTCGCGCAGCAGGTCGGGGTCGTCGGCCCAGTGGTCCATGACGACGTTGATGTCGAAGCTATCGTCCTTGCGCACGGTCACCAGGCCTCGCTGCATGACGAAGACCGAGACCTGGCTGGTTACGAGGCGCGACCGATGGTCGAGGTTCTTGTCCACGTCGATGGAGGTCGCATAGCAGGTGACGAACAGGTGACCGGGATGCCGGGCCAGCTTGACCCGCTCCCCCTCCAGCACCGAGTCCTCCACGGCCAGGCGAGACAGCCCCAGCTCCTCGGCCAGCTGGTTGAGCACCACCTCGTCGGCCACACACAGGTCGGCCCAGACGAGCGCGTCCTCCTTGGCCAGCCACCCGTCGAGCTCGGACAGGGGAAACCCGTCCGCGACGACCTCCCCGTCGCGCCAGGCGCGAGTATGAATCGTGGTCACGGCCGCCATCTTCCTCCCTCGGTGGCGCCGCCCGGCGCAACTCGCGTCGGCGCGCGCCGATCCCCCTAGACTGCGTGACGCACCGCTGCACACAGGAGGTAGGCCGTGGCCATCCGCAAGGTCCTCATCGCCAACCGGGAGAGATCGCCGTCCGTGTCATCCGGGCGGCGGCTGATGCGGGTCTGGCCAGCGTGGCGGTCTACGCCGACTCGGACGCCGACTCGCTGTTCGTCAAGCTCGCGGACGAGTCCTTCGCGCTGTTCGGTGCCACACCGGCGGAGACGTACCTCGACGTCGCCAAGCTCCTCGACGTCGCAGCGCGCTCCGGTGCGGACGCGGTGCACCCCGGGTACGGCTTCCTCGCGGAGAACGCCGGGTTCGCCCAGGCCGTCATCGACGCCGGGCTCACGTGGATCGGCCCCCCGCCGTCGGCCATCGACGTCCTCGGCGACAAGGTGAAGGCCCGTCACATCGCCCAGAAGGTGGGCGCCCCCCTGGTGCCGGGGACCGCGGACCCGGTCGCGGACGCGGCCGAGGTGACCGCGTTCGCCGCAGAGCACGGACTCCCCATCGCGATCAAGGCGGCGTTCGGCGGCGGCGGCCGAGGGCTCAAGGTCGCCCGGACGATGGAGGAGATCCCCGAGCTGTTCGACTCCGCGACCCGCGAGGCGGTCACCGCGTTCGGCCGGGGCGAGTGCTTCGTCGAGCGGTACCTCGACAAGCCGCGCCACGTCGAGACCCAGTGCCTCGCCGACACCCACGGCAACGTCGTCGTCGTGTCGACCCGCGACTGCTCGCTGCAGCGCCGCCACCAGAAGCTCGTCGAGGAGGCCCCGGCGCCGTTCCTCACGCCCGACCAGCTCACGCAGCTGTACGAGTCCAGCAAGGCCATTCTCAAGGAGGCCGGCTACGTGGGCGCCGGCACGTGCGAGTTCCTCGTCGGCCTCGACGGCACGATCAGCTTCCTCGAGGTGAACACCCGGCTCCAGGTGGAGCACCCGGTGTCCGAGGAGGTCACGGGTCTCGACCTCGTACGCCAGATGTTCCGTATCGCCGACGGCGAGGCGCTCGGCTTCGACGACCCGGAGGTCATCGGCCACTCCATTGAGTTCCGAATCAACGCCGAGGACCCGGGCCGCAACTTCATGCCCGCACCCGGCACGCTCGTCGCCTGGCAGCCGCCCACCGGACCCGGCGTCCGCGTCGACGAGGGCTACCACGCGGGCATGACCGTACCGGGCGCGTTCGACTCGCTCATCGCGAAGGTCATCGTCACCGGCACCGACCGCGCGAACGCGCTCGCCCGCTCGCGACGCGCGCTGCGGGAGATCCTCGTGGGCGGCATGCCCACGGTCGTGCCGTTCCACCAGGCCGTTATCAACGACCCGGCCTACACGGCCGCGGACGGGCGGTTCGGCGTCCACACGCGCTGGATCGAGACCGAGTTCAGCCAGACGCTGCCCGCGTACGAGGGCGTGCTGGGCGAGTCGGACGAACCGCCGGCCCGCACGACCGTCGTCGTCGAGGTGAACGGGCGCCGGCTGGAGGTGCGCATGCCGGCCGAGATCGGCGGCGGCGCGAAGCCGTCGTCGGTCAAGAAGCCCGTACGTCGCCAGCGCGGGGACCACAAGGTCACCGAGGCGTCGGGCAACTCCCTCGCCTCGCCGATGCAGGGCACCGTCGTCAAGCTCGCCGTCGCCGAGGGCGACCACGTAGCCGAGGGCGACCTCGTCCTCGTCATCGAGGCCATGAAGATGGAGCAGCCCATCAACGCCCACCGTTCCGGCACGGTGACGAACCTCGTGGCCGCACCCGGCCAGACCGTCTCGGCCGGCGGTGTCCTCTGCGAGATCGTCGACGCCTGATGCGTCCCATGCTGGCGGTACCGGCGAGTCCGCCAGGGGTGCCGCCGGCAGGCGACGCGTGGGTGCACGAGGTCAAATGGGACGGCGTGCGGCTGCTCGCCGAGACCCGGGACGGTGGCGTGCGGCTGACGAACCGTACGGAGGGCGACGTCACGCCCGCCTACCCCGAGATCGTCGCGGCGAAGGGCTCCCTTCCTGACGGCCTCCTCCTGGACGGCGAGGTGATCGCGCTCGACGCGTCCGGACGCCCGACCCTTCAGGCGCTCGCGTCGAGGATGCACGTCCGGGACCCGCTGCGGACGTCGAGGCTCGCGGTGAGCCGCCCCGTCACGTACATGGTCTTCGACCTGCTGCGCGCCGACGGCGAGGACCTCACGCATCGTCCGTTGTGGGAGCGCCGTGAGCGGCTGGACTCCCTCGACATCGCGACCGCGACGACCCCGTACCTCGGACGAGCCGTCTGGCAGGTCTCCGAGCAGCACGAGGACGGCGAGGCGCTGGCGGACGCGACGCGCAGGGCCGGGCTCGAGGGCGTGGTCAGCAAGCGGAAGGACTCGCTGTACGTGCCCGGGGGCCGTACGGACGCGTGGGTGAAGGTTCCGCACCGGACCGAGTTCGTCGCGGTCATCGGGGGCTGGCTACCCGAGGCCACGTCCCCGGAGCGGCTCGGGGCGCTGTGGGTCGGACAGCCGGCCGACGAGGCGACCTTCGAGTCCCGGCCCGTCCTGAACTTACTGGGTCGCGTCGGGTCCGGGCTGAGACATGCGCAGCGCGACGACCTCCTGCAGGTGCTGCGGGAGATCGAGCGCCCCACGTGCCCGTTCGAGCCCGTGCCCACGGGTCCCGAGGTGCGTCGTGCCCGGTGGGTGGAGCCGATGCTGTGTGCGCAGGTCCGCTACCTCGCGGTCACCGAGGGCGGGGCCCTGCGGCAGCCGGTGCTCCGGGCGCTGCGCCCCGACGTCGCCCCTGTCGACGCCGCGACAGCAGAGCTGTACGACATCACCTGACGCTCCAGGAGAGAACCTATGCGCTCCAGGAGAGAACCTATGCGCTCCAGGAGAGAACCTATGCGCTGAGCCTCGGGGATAGGTCCTCTCCCGGAGCGGATAGGTCCTCTCCCGGAGCGGATAGGTCCTCTCCCGGAGGTCAGACCGTGATCGAGTGCTCCTCGGCGTGGCCGTGGAGTCGTCGGGCAGCCTCGGCGATCGAGCCGGAGATCGACGGGTACACGGTGAAGTCGTGGGAGAAGCTCTCCACGGTGATCCGCTCGGCGACGGCGACCGAGATTGCGTGGATCAGCTCGCTCGCGTGGGGAGCGACGACGACCCCGCCCACGATGATGCCGGTGATCGGCAGACAGAACAGCTTGACGAAGCCCTCTGTGACGTTCTGCATCTTGGCCCGCGCGTTGCCCCGCAGCGGGACCATGACGCCGACGGCCGTCGAGAGGCCCGCCTCGACCTGCTCCTGGGTGACTCCGACGGTCGCGATCTCCGGCGAGGTGAAGACGTTCGAGGAGACGTGGCTGAGGTCCAGCGGCGTGACGGCGTCGCCCAGCGAGTGCCACATCGCGATCCGGCCCTGCATGGCCGCGACGGAGGCGAGAGCGAAGACGCCCGTGACGTCGCCCGCCGCGTACACGCCGCGTGCGCTCGTGCGCGACACCGTGTCCACGGGGATGTAGCCGCGGTTCGTGGCGATGCCAGCCGACTCGAGGCCGAGGTCCTCCGTGTTCGGGACGGCACCGACGGCCATGAGGCAGTGGGAGGCCTCGATGGTGTCGCCACCGGTCAGGGTCACGAGGACGCGGTCGCCCTCGCGACGGACGGCGACCGCTCGGGAGCGGGGGCGCAGGTCGACGCCGCGCTGTACGAAGACGTCCTGCAGGACCCGAGCGGCCTCCTCGTCCTGACCGGGCAGGACCATGTCCCGGCTGGAGACGAGCGTGACCTGGGAGCCGAGGGCGTTGTACGCGCTGGCGAACTCCGCACCGGTGACGCCCGACCCCACGACGACGAGGTGCTCCGGCACGCGGTCGAGCCCGTACACCTGCTTCCACGTGAGGACCCGCTCGCCGTCCGGCCTGGCGTCGGGGAGCTCGCGGGGTCGCGTGCCGGTGGCCAGCAGGACGACCTCCGCCCCGTACCGCTCCTCGCTCCCGTCGACGGTGGCCACGACGGCGTTGGGCCCGTCGAGACGCGCCGTACCGCGCACGACCCGTACGCCGCTCGCGGCGAGCGTCATCGCGATGTCTGCCGACTGCGCCCGTGCCAGGTCGAGGACGCGCCGGTTGACGAGCCCGAGGTTGACGGTGACGGCCTGCTGCACCTCGCCGCCACCGATCGTGAGTCCGAGCTCGCTCGCGGACTGCATCGACGACATGACCTCGGCCGTCGCGATGAGGGTCTTGGATGGCACGCAGTCGGTGAGCACCGCCGCACCGCCGAGCCCGTCGCGGTCGACGAGTGTCACCTCGCCGCCCAGCTGGGATGCGACGAGCGCCGCCTCGTAGCCACCAGGTCCACCGCCGACGATCACCACGCGTGTCACGCGCCACATCCTCCCATGCACCTGCCACCTGCGCCCCGGGTGCGTATCCTGCGCTGGTGCGTACCCGACCGAGCCTCATCGTCTCCGGCGTCGTCAGCCTGGCCCTTGTCGTGCTGGGGTTCTGGATGGTCGTCGCCGGATGGCCGATGCGGACGCCCGCCCAGGTGACGCTGCTCGACCTCGCCCAGCTGCCGATGGCGGGCGCCGTCCTCGTCGCCATCGTGGAGATGACCTGGGCCCGGCGCCTGTGGCTCCGCTCCCCCAGGATCTTCGCGGGAGTGTTCGGGCCGGCGGCCGTCGCGCTGGCCCTCGGCGTGATGCTCGTCGCCGTCGCGTACGCCACCTCCATGAGGTCGTACTCGGGAACCGGCCAGCTCTTCATCTGGGTCGGCGTCGGGCTGGCGTTCGTCTACCTCGCCGTCGACTCCCTGCGCCGCGAGGTCACCGACCCCCGTACGCTGCTGCTCGAAGACCTGGACGCGACCGAGACGCCCGAGGGCTCGGACCACCTCGTGAGCACATGGGACGACGAGGATGCGACCGACCACACCACTGAGGAACCTCACATGGACCCGCTCACCGACGCCGCGCTCGCCTGGCGCGCTCAGGACCCGGACCCCGACACGGTGCGCCGGCTCGACGAGCTCCTCGCGGGCGCAGAGGCGGGCGACGAGTCCGCACGTACCGAGCTGGCTGCCGCGTTCGCCGGGCCGCTCGAGTTCGGCACCGCCGGCCTCCGCGGGCCACTCGGCCCCGGGCCGGCGAGGATGAACCGCGTCGTGGTCACACAGGCCGCGGCGGGCTTCGGACGCTGGCTGCTCGCGGCCGGGCTGAGCCGGGGACGCGTCATCGTCGGGTACGACGCCCGGTACAAGTCAGCCGACTTCGCCCGTGACACCGCCGAGGTCCTCGCCGCGCAGGGGTTCGTCCCGCTCCTCGTCGTACGGCCCACTCCCACGCCGGTCGTCGCGTTCGGGATCCGCCGGTACGAGTGCGTCGCGGGCATCGTCGTCACCGCCTCGCACAACCCGGCGACCGACAACGGCTACAAGGTCTACCTCGGCGACGGGTCGCAGATCGTGCCGCCCACCGATACCGAGATCGCGGGGCACATCGCCGACGTCGCGGCGCGGCCCATCGCCGAGCTGCCGCGCTCCGAGGCGTACGAGACGCTGGGCGACGAGCTCGTCGAGGCGTACGTCGCGCACGCCACCACGCTGCTCCCCGAGTCGGCACCCCGGCGGGTCAACTGGGTGTACACGGCGATGCACGGCGTCGGCGCGCGCGTGATGGAAGCTGTCGCGTCGGCGGTCGGCTTCCCCGCGCCGGTCGTCGTGGAGGCTCAGCACGACCCCGATCCGGCGTTCCCCACCGTAGGGTTCCCTAACCCCGAGGAGCCCGGTGCGATCGACCTGGCCCTCGCGCTGGCCCGTGACCACGGCGTGGACGTGGTCGTCGCCAACGACCCCGACGCGGACCGCTGCGCGGCCGCATCCGTCGTCGACGGTACATGGCGGATGCTGACCGGTGACGAGCTCGGCATCGTGCTCGCCGACGACGCGCTGCGACGCGGTGTGACCGGCGTGTACGCGAGCTCGATCGTGTCCAGCTCCCTGCTGCGGCGCCTCGCCGAGGCGTACGGGCAGCCGTACCGCTCGACGCTCACCGGGTTCAAGTGGATCGGTCGGGTCCAGGGACTGGCGTTCGGCTACGAGGAGGCCATCGGGTACTGCTGCGACCCGGCCGCCGTGCCCGACAAGGACGGCATCACGGCCGGGCTGCGGCTGCTGGCGCTCACAGCGGCGCTGCGCGCCGAGGGGCTCACGCTCGCCGACCGGCTCGACGAGATCGCCCGTACGTACGGGCTGCACACGACGGCACAGCTCTCCGTACGGGTGAAGGACCTGTCCCTCATCGGCGAGGCGATGGCCCGGCTGCGTGCGAACCCGCCGGTCACCCTGCTCGGCGAGACGGTCACCGTCACGGACCTGCTGACGGGTGGTGACCTGCCTCCGACGGACGGGGTACGGCTCGAGGGCGAGACACTGCGCGTCGTCGTCCGGCCGTCGGGGACGGAGCCCAAGCTCAAGGCGTACCTCGAGGTTCGCGAGACGCCCGAGGCCAGCCAGGACGTCGGCGCCGCACGGACACTCGCTGCCGACCGGATCGCCCGTCTCCGCACCGAGATGTCGGCCACCTTGGGCCTGTCATGATCCGCCTGGCGACGATCGGGACGAGCTCGATCACGCGCAGCCTCATCGACGCGGTCGGCCTTGTCGACGGGATCACGGTCACGACGGTCTTCTCGCGCGACGAGGACCGCGGGCGGCGGTTCGTGTCGAGTGCCGGGCTCGCCGGGGTCGCCTCGGTCGTCTCGGATCTCGGCGAGCTCCTCGCCGACCCGGACGTGGACGCCGTGTACGTGGCCTCGCCGAACAGCCTCCACGCCGAGCAGGCGCTGGCTGCCGTCCGCGCGGGCAAGCACGTGCTCGTGGAGAAGCCGGCCGTGACGACGGCGGAGGCCTGGGAGCGGCTGCGGTGCGAGGCGTGCGACCACGGCGTGATCCTGCTGGAGGCGATGCGTACGGAGTACGACCCGGCGCTCGACGTGGTGCGGGAGGTGATCCCGTCACTGGGGACGATCCGACGGGTCCGTCTGAGCTACGAGAAGCGGTCTTCGCGGTACGACCAGGTGCTCGCCGGGGAGCGGGTCAACATCTTCGACCCGGCGCTCGCGGGCGGCGCGCTGCTGGACCTGGGCGTCTACTGCATCCACGCGCTGGTCAGCCTCTTCGGTGAGCCGCTTCACGTCCAGGCGGCTGACGTGACGATCGCCTCGGGCGTGGACGGTGCAGGGACAGCGCTGTGCACGTACCCCGGCTTCGTGGCCGAGGTCTGCTACTCGAAGATCACCACGTCGACTCTGCCGAGCGAGATCCAGGGCGAGCTCGGCACACTGCTCGTCAACGGCATCGCGAGTCCCACCTCGTTGACGGTGCAACGCCTCGACGCCACATCGACGACACGCACGCTTCCGCCGCTGCGTCACACCCTGGACGGCGAGGTGCAGCGCTTCGTGGAGCTGGTCGAAGAGAACGGCGACGCCACGTACGACCAGGACCTCACCGCCGCGACCCTGCGGGTGATGGACACGATCCGGAGGGTTACGGGGAGGGCGTAGCCGCTTCCTTCGAACGGCCGGGCCGACCAGGACATACCGCGGGAGATCGTCGACTGGGACGACCGGCTCTGCATCGTGGCGGAAGGCATCTTCGCGCCCGAGCTCGTACGGCCGTGCCGAGAGCTCGGTCTCGAGACGACCGGCATCTGGCTCGCGCGCGGCGGCGTACTGGTCTTCCTGCTCCGACTCGTGCGGGACCTTCGCACCGCAAGGCACCGCACATCCTCCTTCGCCGCGGCCTGGCGCTGCTCCGCAAGGAGCCCGCGCAGCGGCGCGCGGCCGAGGCGAAGGGCTGCGAGACGCTGACGATGCGGCAGGCAGCGGTACGGCACCCCCAAGGTCCGGAGCCTGACCCCTGGGCTCGGATCCGGTTCTCGTGATCTTCGCCAGTGGCAGATGGGATTGTAGGACGTTTTTTGTCAGTGTGTTCGTTTAGTGTGGGTTGCATGGACGGAACGGCAGCGGTCTCGACGCTCACCGCGCAGGTGACGCGTTCGGCTACGTGCGCGAGCTTCGAGCGGATCCGTACGCTCCTCGAGGCGTTCCGGCAGACCGATCGCACCGCTGCGTCCGACGAGGACCGCCTGGCGTGGGTCGACGAGATCCGTGACCTCGGGCGTCGAGTGACTGCCTTGACGGCGGTGCTTGTCGCTGAGGCTGACGAGGCCGGGTCGGCGATGCGGGCACGCCACACGCGGCTCGAAGACTGGATGGCGCGCTCGGGCCAGGAGACCCCCCGGGAGGCGTCGAGTGCGGTGTGGGCGGCCCGTGCGCTGGAGCGGCGGCCGGCGGTCCGGGATGCAGCGGCAGGTGGCCACATCACTATCGGCCAGGCGAAGGCGATCGGGGAGGCGCTGGACGCGCTGCCGACCAGCTTGGACCGTGCGAGCAGGACCGCCGCCGAGCAGCTGATGCTTCACGAGGCCCAGCACGCGCCGGCTGAGAAGCTGCGGACTATGACCGACAGGATCCTTCGACAGGTCGCGCCCGAGAAGTCGGACTCCCCCGAGCAGCGCGCTGCGAAGCTTGCCGAGCGCGATGTACGAGCACGAAGCCGCCGGAGGCTGTGGTTCGGCCCGGAGACCGACGGGTCGATCGAGTTCGGCGGCAGCCTTCCGGTGGTCGCCGGTCGTCGGCTCCAGTCCATGGTGCAAGCCGTCTCGGACAGGCGGTACCGAGCGGCGAAAGACAGTCGGGACCGGCGGGCCATGCAGGAGACGCCCCAGCAGCGCGCAGCGGACGCACTCGTCGAGATCCTCGACGCGGCCGCTGCTGGGCACAGCGGTGATCCTCAGCCCCCGTCCATTCCCGTGGCGACGGCACAGCTCCAGGTGCTCATCCCGTACCAGGACCTTCTCGACCGCGCTGCCGCCAGTGGCGTGCTCTCCGACGGCACGCCCCTGTCCGCGGGCGAGCTCCGCGTGCTGGCCTGCGACGCCGACCTCATCCCGGCCGTGCTCGGAAGCGCGTCCGAGGTGCTGGACCTGGGACGACGGGTGCGGCTGGCCCCGCCCAGTCTTCGACGAGCGATCGGCCTCCGGGACGGCGGCTGTGCCTTCCCGGGGTGTACGACGCCGATGCGCCACTGCGACCTGCACCACGTGCGTCCCTGGCAGGAGGGCGGCCGCACGGAGCAGGGCAATCTCGTGGCCCTGTGCCGCGTGCACCACGCACTGTGCGAACCCCGCCCCCCAACCACCGGGGCGGACGGGACGTCTCAGGTCCACGACGGGTGGGACGTCCGCATCGACAGGCGAGGGCTCCCGGAGTTCCTTCCGCCGCTCGCGATCGATCCTGGCCGCACTCCGGTCCGCCGCACCGGCCATGCGGCGACCCTGTTCGACCATGACCAGCCACGCCGGGCCGGATGAGCCACGCCGGAGGGGTCGCCGCCCTGCGCATCCAGCACTGGCGTACCGAGCTGTCGGGACAGCACTTCGAGCGACCCCGTGGTGACGAGACTGACGCTCGCTCCGTACACGACCTCACCCCCTGTGGCGCGCGCCAGCAACACCTCGTACCCCAGGTGCGCCGAGTACGCAACGGCCCACGGCCCGTCGACGACCTCGAGGGTCACGCGTCGGCCCCAGTAGTCCAGGGTCCGCCTCTCACCCGACGCGCGATGCTCCTGCCCGACACCCAGGTCTCACACGACCTGCTCCGTAGCGGGAACGGCGGCTGCCGAAGCGCTCTGGACCTGGCTCCCCGAGGGACCCCTGCCCGCCCGAGGGACCCCTGCCCGGCACTAGCCTTCCCTCATGATGCGCCGACTGGTCACCACGGCCGCGTGCCTGCTGTCGGTGGCGGGCGGCTGCAGTTCGAGTACGGCGGTCGGCGAGAGCAACGTCCAGCCTGCCCCGCCGGCTCGGGCCACCTCAGCGGCTTCCGCGACACCGGCTCTGGCCGACGCCCTCATCCCCACCGACTGCGCGGTGGTTTCGGACGCCGAGCTGCTGTCGGGACTGGGCGTCGCGACCACGGCCACCACGGTGTCGACGCCCACGACCGTGCCCATGCCGACCAGCGAAGCCCAGGCCACCGAGGAGGACCGGGTGTGGCCGGGGCTGGGCTGCATCTACCCGAGCCCCGAGGCCGACCAGGAGGCCACGATCCTCGTCATGCCCGACTCGAGCCCCTTCTTCACGGCACGGCAGACGACGACGTGCCTGCCGACGTACGGGAAGGGCGCCCAGGTGGACCTCGGAACGGTGAAGGGCCGGTACTGCCCCACGACGAACGAGACTCCTGGCGAGTGGGTGAGCTTCGTCCACCACGGCCGGCTCGTCACGGTGAGCCGTACGTCGGCGCCGACGGGCGAGAGCCCCTACCGCAGCATCCTCGTCTCGTACGCCGCCTGGCTCGCCCAGAGGGTCTAGTAGGGTCTAGTAGTCCTCGACGGGGTCTCTGCCGGCGAAGAGAGCCTCGCCGTCGACGGCCAGTGCGGACGAGATCCGCGCGAGCATCTCGGCCGACATCTCGGGCAGGTCGTCGAGCGGGAACCATGCGGCCTGTGTGTTCTCGCCGTCCGCGGGATGCGGCTCGCCCTCGAGCCAGTGCATCCGGAACGTGAGGTCGAGGTACTGGGACTGGTCGCCGTTGGCGTACACGATCATCTCGGTCACCCCCACGCCGCCGAGCCTGACCGGTGCGGCCCGTACCCCGGTCTCCTCGGCCACCTCGCGCACCGCCGCGTCGGCCGGCTGCTCGCCCGGGTCGATGATGCCGGTGACGGGGGTCCACGTGCCGTCGTCGGCACGCAGGACCAGGAGGACCAGGTCGTCCTTGACGACGACCGCCGTCACGCCCGAGAGCCAGAGCGGCGCCGTGCCGACCTTCTCGCGCAGCGCGACGACGAAGTCCGGGATCGCCATCGGCTCAGCCGATCGGAGCCCAGCTCGGGCCCGTCTCCGCGAGCGTCTCGTCCAGCTTGGCGAACAGCGGGGTCGGCTTCACGAGCGGCCTGCCGACGGGCAGCGGCGTCGAGGTCCAGCGCGCCTGCTGGGCCGTGTAGTCGCCGGTGAGAACGGGGTACGAGGGGCCGCCCTCCTCGTCCACCTCGACCAGGTTCGGCTGTGCGGCCCACACGCCCGTACCCCCCAGAGCCTCGTGGATTCTCTGGGAGGCATGCGGCAGGAACGGCGTGAGCATCGTGTTCGCGTCCGAGACCACCTGGAGCGTCGTGTGGAGCACGGTGTCACGCCGGGCCGGGTCGTCCTTGAGCTTCCACGGCTCCTGGTCGGACAGGTACTTGTTCGCGAGGCTCACGATGCGCATCGACTCCGTGACGGCCGCCTTGAACCGGCAGCGCTCGAGGAGGCTTCCGACGGTCGCGAAGGCGCCGTTCGAGGCCGCGAGGAGCGCCGTGTCGGCATCGCTGAGCGTGCCGGGCGTGGGAATCGCCCCGTTGTTCTTGTGCGCCATGGAGATCGAGCGGTTGACGAGGTTCCCCCACTCGTTGACGAGCTCGGTGTTCGTGCGACGCACGAACTCGTCCCACGTGAAGTCAGCGTCCTGGCTCTCCGGGCCGGCGACCGCGATGAAGTACCGCAGCGCGTCGGGGCCGTACTCGGACAGGAAGTCCCCCACGTACAGGACCGTGCTGCGCGACGTCGAGAACTTCGAGCCGGACATCGTGAGGTACTCGCTCGACACGATCTCGGTCGGGAGCTCCAGCGTCCCGAACGCGCTCGGGGTCCCGCCGCGGGCGCCCTGACCGTTCGCACCGAGGAGCATCGCCGGCCAGATCACCGAGTGGAAGGTGATGTTGTCCTTGCCCATGAAGTAGTACGAAGCCGCCTCGGGGTTCTGCCACCACTCGCGCCAGGCCTCGGGGTTGCCCGTGCGGCGCGCCCACTCGATCGAGGCGGACAGGTATCCGACCACAGCGTCGAACCAGACGTAGATCCGCTTCATGGACTGGTCCTCCCAGCCCTCGACAGGGATCGGGATCCCCCACTCGAGGTCGCGCGTCACGGGTCGCGGACGAAGCTCGGAGATGAGGTTGGCGCTGTACTTGAGGACGTTGGGGCGCCAGTCGCGGCGCGTCTCGAGCCACGAACCTAGTGCCTCGGACAGTGCCGGCAGGTCGAGGAACAGGTGCTCCGTCTCGATGAACTGAGGCGTCTCGCCGTTGATCCGGGACCTCGGGTTCTTGAGCTCGATGGGGTCGAGCTGACGGCCGCAGTTGTCGCACTGGTCGCCGCGTGCGCCGTCGTACCCGCAGTGCGGGCACGTGCCCTCGATGTAGCGGTCGGGGAGTGTACGGCCCGTCGACGGCGACATCGCGCCGAGCTGGGTCTTCGCGACGATGTAGCCGTTCGCGTGGAGCGCCCGGAACAGCTCCTGGACGACGGCCGCGTGGTTGCGGGTGGTGGTGCGCGTGTACAGGTCGTAGGCGAGGCCCAGGTTCGCCAGGTCACGGGAGATGACGCCGTGGTACTTGTCGGCGGTCTGACGCGGCGTCAGTCCCTCCTTGTCGGCCTGCACCTGGATCGCCGTGCCGTGCTCGTCGGTGCCCGAGACCATGAGCACGTTCTTGCCCGCCATGCGCTGGTAGCGCGAGAAGACGTCCGAGGGGACACCGAAGCCGGACACGTGTCCGATGTGGCGGGGACCGTTCGCATAGGGCCAGGCGACGGCGGCGAGTACGTGCGAAGTCATGGGGGAAACCCTAGTGCGTCGGACCCTCGCGCCTTGCGCCCGCTCGCCCGGCCCTGGGCGTGAGGAATGCCGACGGGATCTGCCTGTTGTAGGGGTGGTACGCGCCCCTTCGCCGCCGTCGCACGTGCCGCTCGACGTGCCCAGGGAACGCGAGGCGATAGCCTCCGTTCGCCGCACCCAGACAGGAGGCCCCGCATGGCCGAACCCGACGTGACGACCGAGCAGGACGTCCCCGCGACCGCCTCGCCGGACGAGGTCGCGATCCCGAAGGGGTCATGGCCCGCCCTGTGGGCGCTCGTCCTGGGATTCTTCATGATCCTCGTCGACTCGACGATCGTGTCCGTCGCGACGCCCGCGCTCATGCGTGCGTTCAACGCCGGCATCGACACGGTGGTCTGGGTCACGAGCGCGTACCTGCTCGCCTTCGCGGTCCCCATGCTCATCACCGGCCGCCTGGGTGACCGCATCGGGCCGAAGAAGGTCTACCTGCTCGGCCTCGTCGTCTTCACGCTGTCGTCGGCGTGGTGCGGCCTGACCGGAACGCTCGGGCTGGGCATCGGCTGGCTCATCGCCGCCCGCGTGGCGCAGGGCCTCGGCGGCTCGATGATGTCGCCGCAGACGATGACCGTGATCGCTCGCATCTTCCCGCCTCAGCGTCGCGGCAGCGCGATGGCGCTGTGGGGCTCGACGGCCGGTGTCGCCGCGCTCGTCGGCCCGATCCTGGGCGGCATCCTCATCGACTCCGCCGGGTGGGAGTGGATCTTCCTCGTCAACGTCCCGGTCGGGGTCCTCACGGTGATCCTCGTCGCACGGCTCGTCCCGCGTCTGGAGACGCACACCCACTCCTTCGACTGGATCGGCGTCGCCCTGAGCGCTGTCGGCCTGTTCTGCGCCGTGTTCGCGATCCAGGAGGGCGAGACGTGCAGCTGGGGCCGGATCACGGGCATCATCAGCGTCCCGGGGCTCATCGTCGTCGGCGTCGTGCTGATCGTCGTGTTCGTGTGGTGGCAGTGGCGCCAGCAGAGCGAGCCGCTCGTACCCCTGAGCCTGTTCTCCGACCGGAACTTCAGCGTCTCCTCGATCGCCATCACCGTGGTGGGCTTCAGCATCACCGCGATGATCTTCCCGTTCATGATCTACGCGCAGGTCGTCCGTGGGCTGAACCCCACCCATGCGGCGCTGCTCATGGCGCCCCAGGCGGTGGCGAGCATCGTCATGGCGCCGATCGCCGGCAAGCTCGTCGACCGGGTGCATCCCCGGTACCTCGCGAGCCTCGGCCTCCTCGGCCAGGCCGGCACGATCTTCTGGCTGTCGCGCGTCATGACGCCTGACTCGGCGACGTGGCAGATCCTCGTACCCGCTC
>JAJZQV010000081.1 GCA_021803025.1 Actinomycetes bacterium
GCCCCTGATGCAGTCCCACCGCGCACAGAGCTCAGTTGAGGATGTTCCATCCTGAGAAGGAGTTGGGTGATGTTGCTGCCATGAACGAGACAGCCTGGACAGCCGCAGAACTGCACAGGGAGCTGGAGCGATTCGAGGCTGCCGCCCGAGCCGCCGGCTCGGGCGGAGAGCCCCGGTCCGAACCTACGTCGACTGCTCACGATTCTTCGTGAGATGGCTGGAGGGCGCCTACGAGTTCAAGGGGGCCTCACAGCCGATGATGGGCGCACGGCCCGACCGGCACGCGGCATGGGGCGGTCAGGAACTCGGGTCAGAGGAATCTGGCCTCATCGCTTGGCTCCCTTGAGCAGACCGGACCGATTCGCTCGATCATCGCGCCCAGCACCTGCTTTGACGTCATCCGATCTGCCGGGATCTCGATCTCCTCGCTGACCCCGAGCAGGTCCCGCGGCACGAACCAATCCCGCAGCCGTTCTGGTGTGACTTGCAATCGCAAGGGGCGACCCTCATGGCGGCGAAGGGTCTCCTCGAGCGAGACGTCCAAGTAGAAGACGTACTGCCGGCCGCGGTGCTCACCCAGAAGATCACGGAGCATCGGCCCGTAGTGGTCCGCGAGGAGGATCCCTTCGAGGATTACGTGATAACCGATGCCTAGGCAGTAGCGGACCGTGCTCGCGATCAGGCCGATATTGTCCCCACCGGGCACGTCATGTTCGCGGAGCACCACCCTGCGCAGATAGTCCTGACCGATGTTCGCCGTTCCCCGACCCAGCTCAGGCTGTAGCTGGCCGGCCAGTGTGGTCTTTCCCGCTCCGGAGTTTCCGCGAATCACGATCAGGACTGGCGCCCAGGTGGACATGCTGATCACAGTAGCCGAGGCCAGGACAGGAGCTCGCGGGCTTTGCCCCGCGCTCGTCGACGCCGCGGGGACGTACGAACCGCGGCAGAAGCCTCGAACGCGTTTATGGTTGAATACAGCGGCGATTCAGGAGACTTCGTTGCCGGCCGCGCAGAAACGGTTGTTATGAGGGCCGAAACCCGGCTCATATCAACCGTTATCGGGTTTGGGGCCCAGACGACCCTTGTTTGCCTCGCCATAACAACCGTTAATGCGTTTGACCGTCCCTCGACGCCGGGTACGGCGGCGTTCCTGGCGATGTGGCCCTCATCCGGTCTGCAGTTCCATGCCGTGGCCCAGGGCCGGCCACGGCACGAGGCTCGGCACGAGAGGTCATTTGGTGCGGCGACACGCCGAAGTGACCGCGCGTGTCGTGGCCTCTCGGCGGGAACGCGGTAGCCACGCACCACTCTCGCCATGATCCGGATACCGCGACTTGGAGCCTCCTCATCGACCGGTCGCTGACATGCCCCGCCCCCCGAGGATCTGTGTCACAGCAAACCGCATGGCCAGCTCACGAAGGTGCGCGTTCTCGGGTGACACATGTGGCCCTGTGGCCTCGCGAGCGACACAGACCATGAGGGGGTCTTCAGGAAACGTCCGCCGTTCGTCCACGCATCGTCTGGATGAGGCCATGACCACCCTGCCCCCGGGGAGCTTCCCACCTCCCCAGCCCGTGTACGGCCAGCATCTCCTCCCCGGCTGGGAGGAGCGGACGCGCAGGGGACGTGGCGGTGCTGGAGTACGTGCTGGTCGTGATGTCCGCGTTCGGCGCGGACTCTTCCACCGCCCTCGCCTCTCAGACGTCGCCGTTCTTCGGCGTCGTCGCGCTGCTGTTCGGGCTCACCCCTCCAGCAGCGTGATCCGTCCGGTGCTGCCGTCGAGCCGTACGAGCTGACCCGTCACGAGACGCTCGGTCGCCTCGTGGACGCCGACGACCGCCGGCAGGCCGTACTCGCGTGCGACCACCGCGCCGTGCGTCATGAGGCCTCCCACCTCGGTGACGAGGCCGCCGGCGGTGAGGAAGAGCGGTGTCCACGCCGGGTCCGTACCGGGGCAGACGAGGATCTCGCCTTGCTGGAGCCCGGCGGTCGCGGGAGTGAGGACCACCCGGACCCGCCCTTCGACGACCCCGGGGGACACGGGCGATCCGACCAGGCCGCCGTCGGCGTCGACCATGCCCTCGTAGAACGTGCGGCCGTCGCCGAGCAGCACCCGGGGCACCTGGCGGCGCCGGGTCTCCCGTGCGTACGACTCCTTGTTGGCCGCCACCCGGCGCGTGAGGTCGCCCGCGGGCAGCGACCATGCCTGCTGGAGGTCTCCGAGGTGGCAGTACATGACGTCGTACGGGTCGTCGAGGCGGCCGGCATCGACGAGGTCGCGACCCGACGCGAGCAGCGCCTCGCGGACGAGCCCGAAGACGCGCACCATCGTGAACTTGGGCGTCTCCCGTCCGCCGAAGCCGCCCCGGACCGTACGGATGAGACGGGCCAGCAGCCTGGCCTTGACGGGTCCCGCTGGGCCGCTCGCGGCCACCTTGGCGAGCAGGCGCTCGGCCGCGGCCGCAGCCGCCACCTTGCCCTGCGCGTACTCGACGGCGGGACCGGGCGCGTCATCGGGCAGCGCCAGGTACGCCTGCAGCGACGCGATCGCCCCTGTCGGGTCGTCCTTCCACCGCGGCTGCCCCAGGTCGATCTCGCCCACGCCACGCATCCCGTACCCGTCGAGGAACGTCCCGATGGCGCGCATGGCAGGCTCGGGCAGCCCGCCGACCAGGTACTCGACGGCCACCTCGTCGGCGGGCCGGCCGACCACCGCGTCTCGTGACACCACATCGGCCCGGATCGCCTCCGCCGCAGCCCACAGCGCAAGGTCCATCTGCGTCGTCACGTTGCCGTCCAGGGACCGCATGGCCTCGAGGCCCTCGGGCCCTCCGATCTCCCGCAGGAGGTGGAGGGCGAGACCTGCCACGGGCATGATCGGCCCGAACCGCACGAGCAGGACGGGGAACGCCTCCTCCAGCGAGGCGTGGACGGCGGCGATGCGCGCCTGCAGCCGCTGCTCGGCCCCCGGCACGGCCGACGCGCGCCTCAGGCGCTCCGCGGCTGCGGA
This sequence comes from Actinomycetes bacterium, assembly GCA_021803025.1. Taxonomy (GTDB): domain Bacteria; phylum Actinomycetota; class Actinomycetes; order Propionibacteriales; family Propionibacteriaceae; genus Fen-668. The sequence continues at coordinate 3,011 of JAJZQV010000081.1, forward strand.
GACGAGCCCCTCGCAGGCGGTCTCGAGCCGGTGGCGGACGGCCTCCGGGTCGAGGAAGGAGCGGAGCAGGCCCGGCAGGATCCTGCGCACCGGGCGGGACAGCCCGCGCGCCGAGGCGAGCGGCATGGCGCCGCCCTTCGGGGCCCAGCGGGGCTCGTCCAGCGAGGTGATGATGGAGGCCGAGGGCGGGTCGGCGAACATGAGCAGAGCCGGGATGAGCCGGTGCCCCACGCCCGTCCGGTACGCATGGTCGAGCCGTACCCACAACCGCTGGCCGGCGACGCGAAGGATCGGGGAGCGGTCCAGGGTCACCTCGGCGGGCAGGGTTCCCCCCACGAGGCGGTGGATCCCGCGGATGAGCAGCAGGATGGCGTCCTGCCCGATGGGGGTGATGGGCCCGAGGACGCCCTGGAAGGCCCCGAACGACCCCCACAGGCCGAGCTCGTCGGGCGTGTCGATGTCCTGCACCAGCTCGTACAGGGAGGTGATGGCCCTCGCCTGCAGCAGCCAGAGGACGCCGTCGGCGACCGCCCACTCGATGTCCTGCGGCGTCCCGTACTCCTGCTCGACGGAGACGGCGAGCCGCGCCACCCCGGAGAGCTGCTCGTCGTCGAGTGCCCAGACGTCCCCGGTCCGCTCCCGGGTCTCGACACCGCCGCCGGCGAGCGGGACCGTGACGACCGCCTTGTCGCCGCGAACGCGCTCGAGGATGTGCCCGCTCCGGCTGCAGACGGCGTGGTCGGGTACGACCTGCCCCGACACGAGCGCCTCGCCCAGGCCGAGCGTCGCGTCGATGACGACCCGGTTCCGGGCGCCCGTCAGGGGGTCCGCGGTGAACGCCACGCCGGACGCGTCCGAGGCGATCTGTCGCTGGACGACGACGGCGAGGGCGACCTGCTCGTGCGGGATGCCGACCGTCGCCCGGTAGCCGATGGCCCGCGCCGTCCACAGCGACCCCCAGCACCTGAGCACCGCATCCAGCACGGCGTCGCGGCCCAGGACGTTGAGGTACGTGTCCTGCTGGCCCGCGAAGGAGGCCTCCGCGAGGTCTTCGGCGGTCGCGGAGCTGCGCACCGCCACGGGCCCGTCTCCGAGCGCCGTGAGGGCCTCCCGGATCGCCGCCGCGATGTCCTCCGGGACCTGCGCCGCCTCGAAGGCGGCCCTGATGAGGGCGGACGCCCCTTCGAGGGAGGAGGGGTCCGTCTTGTGCAGCCCCGACAGCGCGGCCGCCACGACCTCGTCCAGGCGGTTGGCCGTGATGACCGCCTCGTACGCACCGGTGGTCACGACGAAACCCGGGGGTACGGGGAATCCCTTCGCCGCGAGTCTCACGAGGTTCACGGCCTTGCCGCCGCCGCGTTCCAGGCTGATGGACCGCTCGGGGTTGTCAGCGCCGAAGGCGACGATGAGACTCATCGCGCCATCATTCACCCATCCAGCCTGCGACGAGGAGCGGGGGCGCGGCGTTGTTCGGTGACAATGGTGGCGCCGACCGCGAGGAGCAGCCGTGACCAACCCGTACGGGACAGACCCTGCCCCCCAGCCTCCAGGGCTGGGTGACCCCGGGAACCAGGGTCCGCAGTTCGTCGCGCCCGGTGCGTACCCGCAGCAGCCAGGTACATTCGGGCAGCCAGCTGCGTACGGAGCCCAACCGGGTCCTTACCAGCCGAAGCCCCTCTCGTACGGTCAGCAGCCCGGTCCCTACCAGCAGCCGGGCCCCTACATGCAGGGTGGTCCGCAGCCGTATCCGAGCCAGCCGACGAGCTCTGGGCGCCCGCCGCAGTACGGCCAGGGCTTCCAGCCGGCGCCTCCTCCGCGGACGTCGCGCCTCCCGTCCGGGGTCCTCGTCGTCCTGGTCGTCGTCGTGGTCCTGACGGGTCTGCTGTACGGCGGGTACCAGCTGTACCGCCGCACCATCGACACGCCCGTGACGCAGGCGACCCCGACCCGTCCGACGAGGACCGTGAGCGCCGCCTCGTCCGCCTCCCGCGCGAGCGCGACCTCCGCGACGACGAGGGGGGCCGCAGACTGCCTGAGCGGCGACAGGATCACGACGGACGTCTTCGTCGCGACCGTACCGGCGAGCTGGTCGTGCGACGGGGACGACGGCGACGTCTCCATCACCTCGACGAGGTCGGACGCGATCTGGGTGGAGCACGACGCGGACTCGGGCGACCCGACGGCCGACTGCAAGACTCAGATCGAGGGCCTCGGAGACGTCACACCGCTTCCGTCCGAGACGTGGGGCGGCAGGACGGCGCTCGCGTTCCAGGCGACCGACGGCGGCGATATCTTCGGGGTGCGCTGCGTCGTCGTGGGCTCCCAGAGCTGGTACCTCATGTACTTCCCGCTCGACGCTGCGGACGACGCCGCCGTCCGCGCGGACGTCACGACGCTCATGAGGACCTGGGTCTGGCGCTGACGAACTCATCCGGGGACCGGCCCGGTGGAGCGACGCCCCGTCGAGAGCCCGCCGGACTAGAGCCGGCGGCGAGCGGCCCCGCGGTCGGCGGACTGGGCGAGCGAGGCGTAGATCTTCAGCGACTGCGAGATCTCCCGGTCCCTGCTCGCCGGCTCCCAGCCCAGCTCGTCGCGGCGGGCGCGCCGGGCGGCGAGCTCGTCGTCGGACACGCACAGCGTGATGGAGCGCTCCGGGATGGAGATCGCGATCTCGTCGCCGTCCTCGATGAGCCCGATCGCCCCGCCCGCTGCGGCCTCCGGTGAGATGTGCCCGATGCACAGCCCGCTCGACCCGCCCGAGAACCGGCCGTCGGTGATGAGCGCGCACTGGGGCCCGAGGCCGACCGCCTTGAGGTACGAGGTCGGGTACAGCATCTCCTGCATGCCCGGACCGCCCTTCGGGCCCTCGTAGCGCACCACGACGACGTCGCCGGGCTTGATCGTCCCCCCGAGGATCGCCTCGACCGCGGCCTCCTGCGACTCGCTGACGCGCGCGGTGCCGCGGAACGTCCACTGGTCCTCGGACACGCCGGCGGTCTTGACGATGGCGCCGTCCGGGGCGATGTTGCCGCGCAGGATGGCGAGGCCGCCGTCGGTCGTGTACGGCGTCGCGACGCTGCGGATGCAGCCGTTCTCGGAGTCGGTGTCGAGGCTCGGCCAGCGCTTCGTCGACGAGAACGCCTCGGTCGTACGGACTCCGCCGGGGGCCGCGTGGAACAGCTCGACCGCCTCCGGGGTGGCGGCGCCGCCGCGGATGTCCCAGTCGCTGAGCCAGGACTCGAGGGAGTCGGCGTGCACGGCGTGGACGCCGCGGTCGAGCAGCCCGCCGCGGTCGAGCTCGCCGAGGATGGCGGGGATGCCGCCCGCCCGGTGGACGTCCTCCATGTAGAACGTGTGCGAGTTCGGCGCGACCTTGCAGATGCAGGGGGTGTGGCGCGAGAGCTCGTCGATGTCGTACTGGTCGAAGTCGACCTCGGCCTCGACGGCCGCGGCGAGCAGGTGCAGCACGGTGTTCGTCGAGCCGCCCATGGCGATGTCGAGCCGCATGGCGTTGGAGAACGCCTCTTTCGTCGCGATGGATCGCGGGAGGACGGAGGCGTCGTCGTCGGCGTACCAGCGCTTGGCCAGCTCGACGGCGGTCTTGCCGGCGCGGAGGAACAGGTCCCTGCGGGCGGCGGCTGTCGCGAGCGTCGAGCCGTTGCCGGGGAGCCCGAGACCCAGAGCCTCGACGAGGCAGTTCATCGAGTTCGCGGTGAACATCCCGGAGCACGAGCCGCACGTGGGACAGGCGTTCTGCTCGACGAGCTCGATCTGCTCGTCCGACACGTTCGGGTCGGCGGCCTGGATCATCGCGTCGACGAGGTCGAGGCCCACGTTGCTCTCGTCGCCGATCGTGGCGCGGCCGGCCTCCATGGGGCCGCCCGACACGAAGACGGTGGGGATGTTGAGCCGCAGGGCCGCGATGAGCATGCCGGGCGTGATCTTGTCGCAGTTGGAGATGCAGACCAGGGCGTCCGCGCAGTGCGCGTTGACCATGTACTCGACGGCGTCCGCGATCACCTCGCGGCTCGGCAGCGAGTAGAGCATCCCGCCGTGGCCCATGGCGATGCCGTCGTCGACGGCGATCGTGTTGAACTCCCGACCGACCCCACCGGCCTCGGCGATGGCTCCGCACACGAGCTGACCCATGTCCTTGAGGTGCACGTGGCCCGGCACGAACTGGGTGAACGAGTTCGCGACCGCGACGATCGGCTTGCCGAAGTCGTCGTTGGTCATGCCGGTCGCACGCCACAGCGCGCGGGCGCCGGCCATGTTGCGGCCGTGGGTCGTCGTACGGGAACGAAGAGCGGGCATTGGTCCTCCTGGATGACGGGCACCAGGGTAATCGCCCTGGTCGCCGCGGAGGGTCCCGTCCACGATCCCCGCGCCGGGATCCTTCAGCGGGGCAGGCACCCATGCCCGGGAGCCGGTGAAGGGTCGGACCCCCGTCGACCCCGATCGTTGTCGGTTCGAGGCGGTCCTCGATGCTGCTCCTGGGAGCAACCTCGTTTGTTGTCGCTTTGGGGGCTGAGATCGGCCTCAGAACGACAACGAACCGGGTTGGAGTGGGAAGACCGGTTCACAGCCGCCAGAGAACGACAAGGAACGGGGTCGGGCATGTTCGCCGATGGCAGGGCGGCGCGGCGTGGTGCCAAACCGATGATCCCAGCCGCCGACGCTGCGGTGACTCGGGCCGTCGCCCGTCCGGCCGATCGGGAACCGCAGCTTCGTCGCCCCAGACCCCTTGTGCGGTCTGGGGCGCCTCAGACGTCCTCGCCGGCGACCAGGGCGGCCCGGCGGGTGTTGCGGAGCGAGCCGGCGAGGTAGACGCCGAGCCCGATCCAGACGAGGGCGAGTCCGGCGAAGTACAGGGGCGGCACCTGCTGGCCGAGCACGAACAGCCCGGTGAGGAGCTGGAGCGTGGGCGAGACGAACTGCAGCATCCCGAGGGTGCTGAGCGGGATGCGGGGCGCGACGATGGCGAAGATCCACAACGGGACGGCGGTGACGATACCGGCGCCGATGAGCAGCAGCGTCGGCCCCACGCCCGTACCGAGGTGGCCGGCGGGTCCGAGGACGAGCAGGTAGCCGACCGCGATCGGGACGAGGACGCCGGACTCGACGGCCAGCCCTTCGAGGGCGCCCAGCACGGCGCGCTTCTTGACGACCCCGTACACGCCGAACGTGAGCGCCAGCACGATGGCCACCCAGACGGTCTTGGCCATGACGAACGCGATCACGCCGACGCCGAGGGCTGCGAACAGGATGCCCAGCAGCGACTGGCGCGTGGGGCGCTCGTGGAAGATCGCCATGCCGAGCACGACGTTGACCAGGGGGTTGAGGAAGTAGCCGAGGCTCGCCTCGGCGACGTGGCCCGCGTTCACGGCCCAGATGTACGTGAGCCAGTTGAGAGCGATGAGCACCGCGGCCGCGAGGAGCCGCGGCCACGTGTAGCGCAGGGTCTTGACCCATGCCCAGGGCCTGCGGAGCACGAGCAGCAGGACGACGACGAGCACGAACGACCAGACCACGCGGTTCGCGAGCAGCTCGAGTGCGCCGGCCTGCTTGATGAGCGGCCAGTACAGCGCCGTGAAGCCCCACAGCACGTAGACGACGAAACCTTGGAGGGTCGCCCGGGTGTCGCCCCTACGGCCGCCCTCGTCGATCACCGGCTGAGCATGTCACAGCTCGCCGGTACCCCCGGCGTGATTCTCACCCGCCGCCGACCGAGGCCTTCTGCAGCCGGGAGGCGGGCAGGACCGCCACGATGAGGGCGCCCTCCTCGAGGTAGGCGACACGCGCACACCACAGGTCCGCGACGCGCAGCCACTCCATGACCAGTCCCGGCGACGACTCGTCGACGAGGCAGAACGCCGTGGTGGGACGTCGGATGCGGTCGCTCAGGCTCCCCAGCCCGGACCGGGTGCGCGTCGACATGTCCGGAACGTACCGAGCGCCTCGGACATGGGCCAGGTGGCCTGCACCCGTGACCCTGTGCGGGACGACACGGCCGCGTGCCGAGAAGAAGGCGGCCTCAGCGGCTGGTTCGGGCGATCTCGGCGACGACCCGGCCGACGGCGCGACGGAGGTTCTCCGAGCCCCGACGCACGGCCTCCGACGTGGGCTGGCCGTCGGGCGTGATGGACACCAGTTGCACGGACTCGGAGGCCAGGGCACGCGCATCGTCGGTCACGCGTCCGCCGAGGACGACGACCGGTACGTCGTGGCGGGCGGCGACGGCCGCGACCCCTGCCGGCGTCTTGCCCTGCAGCGTCTGGGCGTCCACGCTGCCCTCTCCGGTCAGGACCAGGTCGGCGCCCGCCACAGCCGCATCCAGGCCGACCGTGTCGGCCACGAGCTCGACACCCGGCCGCATCCGGGCTCCGAGGAACCCGAGCAGGGCCCAGCCGAGCCCTCCCGCGGCGCCCGCACCCGGCAGCGCCGCGGCGAGCTTCGCCGCAGGGGGCGCGAGCGACACGAGCCGGGCGAGCACCGCGTCGAGGTAGGCGACGTCGTCGGGAGTGGCGCCCTTCTGCGGCCCGTACACGGCACTCGCGCCGCGGGGCCCGAGGAGCGGGTTGGACACGTCGCAGGCGGCCTCGACGAGGCAGTCGCGCAGCCGCGGGTCCAGGCCGCTCGCGTCGATGGACGTACAGCGCTCGAGCTGGGCAGGCACCGGGACCAGATCCGCGCCGTTCTCGTCGGTGAACCTCACGCCCAGCTCGACGAGAAGTCCCGCGCCGGCGTCGTTCGTCGCCGACCCGCCCAGGCCCACGACGACGTGCCGGGCGCCGGCCTCCAGCGCCGCGTGGACGAGCCGTCCGACGCCGACGGTCGACGACCTCCGTACATCGCGCTCACCAGGGGCGATGCCCTCGAGGCCGGCCGCTGTCGCCATCTCGACGACGGCCCGGCGGCTGCCCGGCGACCACACGTACCCGGCCTGCACCTCCCGACCCCGCGCGTCGGGGACCGTCACCGGCACCCAGGTGGCGCCTGTCGCGGCCGCGATGGCCGCCGCGAACCCCTCACCCCCGTCGGACATGGGGAGCTGGATGACCACGGCGTCGGGCGCGACGTCGCGGACCCCCTCCGCCATCGCCTGCGCCGCCTCCGGCGCCGTCATGGACTCCTTGTACGAGTCCGGGGCGCACACCACGATCATCGGCCACCTCCGGAGCCTGACTCTAACGGGCCGGCAGGGGGACGCCCGGAACGGGGAGCCAGGGGTCCCGGGGACGCTCGGGGGCGGGCAGGGGTTACGTCCCACCCGGGAGGGTATTGGACCGGAAGATCGACCACGCCTGATCCCCTTGAAGGAGGGAACGATGGCTTCAGAGGAGCAGTACGAGGACCGTCCGCGCCAGTACACCGAGGGTTCGCCCGATGTCGAGGAGCGGGTCGCGGGCAGCTCGATGGGCAGCGACGCGCCCGGTGCCTACACCGGAGGCGAGGTGACGCCCGGTTCCATGGACGGCGACGCGTCCGAGGGCTCCACGGGGACCGGCGTCCCGGGCGCTGTCAGCAGCAGTGGCTACCGCGAGACGCAGCGTGATGTCGCCGTGGGTGGCGAGCGCTCCACCTCCCCCGCCTACGAGATGCCCAGTGCGCCCGTCCCCGACGACCAGCCCCAGGCGGGTGCGGACTTCGGGAACGGCCACGCGACGGCGTACGACCAGTCCATGGCCGACGACGAGCGGCGGAGCGCAGAGTTCGGGGAGCGCTGGAGCGGAGAGCCGGTTGACTCCGAGGTCGCGGCGGAGGGCTTCGGAGCGGCCTGGTCGAACGAGGCCGACGTCACCGAGGTGAAGGCGGCGGAGTTCGGTGAGCGCTGGGCTGTGGGACCCGACGACTCGGCCGTACGGTCCGAGGAGTTCGGCGCCGCGTGGTCCGGTGACAACCAGCCCGACCTCGACCCGGACCGCGACGTCTGACCGCCTGACCAGGGGCGAGCGGCGGCCCTAGTCGTCGCCCGCCACCACCGGCCCACGCGCGAGCTGCTCCGGTCCTCCCGCCTCGGCGACCCGCCGACCCGGGATGGCTGCGAGCAGCTCCTGCGTGTACGGGTGCGTCGCGTGGTCGAAGATCGCGTCAGGGGTGCCGCTCTCGACGATGACGCCGGCCCTCATGACGTGGACCTCGTCCGAGATCAGCTTCACGACGGCCAGGTCGTGGCTGATGAACAGGTACGTCAGCCCCATGTCCCGCTGCAGGGACGCCAGCAGGTCGAGGATCTGCGACTGGACGAGCACGTCGAGCGCGGACACGGCTTCGTCGAGCACGACGAGGTCGGGGTGAAGAGCCAGCGCGCGGGCGATCGCGACACGCTGGCGCTGCCCGCCGGACAGCTCGTGGGGGTACCGGTCGGCCATGGACCGGGAGAGTGCGACCTGGTCGAGGAGCTCGAGGACCCGGGCGCGGCGCGCTGCGGCGTCCCCCACCTTGTGGACCGCGAGGGGCTCGGCGATGGTGCGGGCCACGGTGTCACGGGGGTCCAGCGAGGAGTACGGGTTCTGGAAGACGGGCTGGACCCGTCGGCGGAGGGCGAACAGCTCGGCCCCGCGCATGCGGGACAGGTCGGCGCCCTCGAACAGGATGCTGCCGGCGGTGATCGTCTCGAGCCCGAGCAGCATGTTCGCCGTCGTCGACTTGCCGGACCCGGACTCGCCGACGAGCGAGACCGTGCTGCCGGCGCGGATGTCGAAGGAGACGTCGTCGACCGCGCGGAACGCCCCTGACCGGCGGCCCCGCAGCGCGTACTCCTTGACGACGTGGCGGACGGAGATGAGCGGGCGGCTGTCCTCGCTCGGAGGCTGCCGGAGCGCGGTTCGTGCGGTGGACCGGGAGAGCGCGAGGCCCGGAACGGCCGCAATGAGCGCGCGCGTGTACTCGTGGGCCGGTGTCCGGAGGACCTCGGCGGACGGCCCCTGCTCGACGATGCGTCCGCGGCGCATGACGACGACGCGATCGGCCCGCTCCGCGGCCAGCGCCAGGTCGTGGGTGATGAGGAACACGGCCGTCCCGGCGCCCGAGGTGAGCGCGCCCAGCCTGTCGAGGATGCGACGCTGCACCGTGACGTCGAGCGCCGACGTCGGCTCGTCGGCGATGAGGAGCCGGGGGTTGCACGCGAGGCCCATCGCGATGAGCACGCGCTGGCGCATGCCGCCGGAGAACTCGTGCGGGTACTGGCGGGCACGGCGTACGGGCTCGGAGATCCCGACCATCTCGAGCAGCTCGTGGACGCGTCCCGTGGTGGCCCGGCCGGAGGTCCGGCCGTGCACCTCGAGGGCCTCTCCGATCTGGTCGCCCACGCGCATGAGCGGGTTGAGGTTGCTCATGGGGTCCTGGGGCACGAGGCCGATCCCTGCGCCACGGAGAGCGACCAGCTCCCGCTCGGGGAGCGCGCGGATGTCGCGCCCGTCGAACCGGATGGTGCCGCTCGACACGACGGCGTTCTCGGGGAGCAGCCCGTTGACCGCGGCGGCCGTGGTGCTCTTGCCCGAGCCCGACTCGCCCACCACCGCGACGGTCTCGCCGGCGTGGACGTCGATGGCGACGTCCTGCACCGCCGGTACGACCCGACCGCCGGTACGGAACCCGATGGAGAGGTCGCGGATCGACAGGACCGGGACGTCGAGACTGGCGCTGGTCACGGGAGGCTCCCTTCGTCTGTGGCCGGTGACAGGCCGAGCCGGGCGAGCGCGGTCCCGCACAACGTGGCCGTGGGCAGCGGCGAGCCCGCCATGAGGCGGTTCGACAGGAGGGCGACCGCGACCCCGCTGTCGGGCACGAACCCGATGGCGCACCCGGTGAACCCGGGGTGCCAGAGCATGGTCCTCCTCGCGCCGTCGACGTCCACCGGCTGGGTCCGCCAGCCCAGGGCCTGCCCCTCGTCCGGGCCTTCCGCGAACACCCTGGCGGTGACGTCGGGTCGCCAGAGATCGCCCTGGTCGTACGCGTGAGCCAGCGACCGGCCGAGCCGCAGCAGGTCCGTCACGGTCGAGAAGACACCGGCATGCCCGCTCACGCCGCCCAGGGCGTGGTAACAGTTGCCGTCGTCGACCTCACCGAGGATCTCCGTCGTGCGCCACGGCACGTCGTCCCGGTCGTACAGGACGGGGTACGGGACGCCCGTCCGCACCATCTCGCGTTCGATGCCTTCGTCCGGGGCGCTCGCGACGACATCTCCCGAGACCGGGCCGTACCCGGTGTCCGTGAGGCCGAGCGGGCGTACCACGAGCTCGTTCACGGCGTCCGACAGCGTCTGGCCCGCGACGGCCGAGACGACGCGGCCCAGCAGCATGAAGCCCAGATCCGAGTAGGCGCGTCGCCTGCCCGGCTCGTACCGGAGCGGGAGCGCGTCGAGCGCGGCGAAGGGGTCCTGACGCTGCCCGTCCGGAGTCCGCGCGAGGTACAGCGGCTGCCACTCCCACAGGCCGGCGCGATGCACCAGCAGGGTCGACAGGGTCGTGCCGGGCGCACAGGCGGAGCCTGGGAGGTAGCGGCTCACGTCGTCGTCGAGGTCCAGCTCGCCGAGCGAGGCCAGGCGGTGGATCGCGCTCGTCGTCGCGACGACCTTCGTCACGGACGCGACGTCGAAGCGGCTGCCGGTCGTCACCGCGCGCCCGGAGGAGCCGACCGTACCGACCGCCTCGACCCGGGTGCCGGAGTCGGTGGCGACACCGACCGCCACCCCCAGCGGACCGTTCGGCAGCGCCACCACCGCCTCGGCAGCGGCGCGGGTTCGGTCGAGGTCCGGACCGGTGCTCATGCCAGCGCCTTCCGCAGCTGCACCTCGGGCTCGCCGAACGCCTCCTGGACCCGCGTGACCCCGTCCGGGAGCCAGCCGCACGCGGTGTAGAAGCCGCGCGAGGGCGCGTTGTCGGCGAAGACCCACAGCAGGGCCGAGTCCGCGCCCCGAGCCGACAGGTCGTTCGACGCGTGGTCGAGCAGCCTTCTGCCGAGGCCCAGGCCCCGCGCGAAGGGCGACACGTACAGAGAGTGGACGTTCCCGGTGGTGCCCTCGAGCGCGTACCGCGTGACCCCCAGCACCTCGCCGTCCCGGACCCCGACCACGACGGTCGCGTCGACGGCCTCGAGCGCGCGGCGCCACAGGTCCTCCGCCGCGTCGTCGGTCATCGCGTCCACGAGCCGGTCCGGCAGCACGCCGCGGTAGCTCTGCCGCCAGCAGTCGAGGAACACGGCGACGATCGCCGGCAGGTCGTCCGGTCCGGCCGCGCGGAGCTCGACCGTCACGCCGCGGGCCCGTCGAGGACGATGGACCGGATGGGTCCGCGAGGCTCGGGGAGCCGCAGGGGGCCGGTGCCCGGCGTGATGCTGCCGAGGATGCGGGGCTCCCGCGCGCCCGTACCGCCCGGCACGATCGCGGGGAGGCCGTGGAGCGTGCACCACCCGATGACCGCGAACAGGATCGCCTCCTTGCCATCGGTCGGCACGGACAGGTCCTGCGTCGTCACGACGTCGACACCCGGCAGGGAGGCCCGCAGCCCGGAGACGATGAGCGGGTTGTGGCAGCCGCCGCCGGACAGGGCGAGGTACGTGACACCTGCCGCTCGTACCGCGTCGGCCACCGTACGGACCGTGAGCTCCGTGAGGGTCGCGAGCAGGTCTGCACGGCTGACCTCGTGGCCGAGCCGCGACACCTGCTCCCGGACGTAGGGGAGGTGGAAGTGCTCCTTGCCGGTGCTCTTGGGCGCGGGAAGGGCGTAGTAGGGGTCGGCGAGGAGCAGGTCGAGCAGGTCGGGGTCGACCGTGCCCGTCGCCGCGAGGCGGCCGCCCTCGTCGTACCCGGCCGGGTGCATGCCCTCCGCCAGCACGACCGCGTCAATGAGCGCGTTCGCGGGGCCGATGTCGAAGGCGTACACGCGGTCGGGCGTCACGACCGTCATGTTGGAGATCCCGCCGAGGTTCAGCGCGGCGGGGACACCGCCGTGCCCGCGGAGGAGGAGCGCGTCGAGGTACGAGGCGAGGGGGGCGCCGTGCCCGCCGACGGTGAGGTCGCGGGCCCGGACGTCGGCGACGACGGGGCGACCCAGCCGCTCGGCGAGCCACGCCGGCTGGCCGATCTGGAGCGTGCCGAGGGCGTGGTCGTCGACGACCCAGTGATAGACGGTCTGGCCGTGCGAGCAGGCCGCGTCCACCCCGCCCACGGCGTCGGCGGCGTCGGCCGCGACGTCGGCGAACGCCTGGCCGATGAGGGTGTCCAGCTGGCACATCTCCGCGAGGGTCGTCGGGGCCGGCGGGAGCGCGGCGACGAGGCGGGCGCGCAGCGGGGGGTCGTACGGGACCGAGTCGCTGTGGAGCACGCGACCGTGCAGGACGTCCCCCTCGGCCTCCAGGTCGACCACGGCGACGTCGATCCCGTCGTGCGAGGTGCCCGAGATCAGCCCCATCATCCTCATGAGCTCGTCTCCAGTGCTGTGCGCAGGTTGCCGCCGGCTCGGCGCAGCCTCGCGGACGCGGCGTCCGCGGACTCGGTGCGGGCGAGCATGAGCGCCGCCACGCGGATGTCGTTGTCCGACGCGTCGAGAGCGGCCGACACGTCCTCCCTCGTCGCGCCCGTGATGTGCTGCACGATCCGCTGGGCGCGCTCCCGGAGCTTGTGGTTGGTGGCGCGGACGTCGATCATGAGGTTCCCGTACGTCTTGCCGAGCCGGACCATCGTGATCGTCGAGATCATGTTGAGGACGAGCTTCTGGGCGGTGCCCGACTTGAGCCGGGTGGAGCCCGAGAC
>JAJZQV010000082.1 GCA_021803025.1 Actinomycetes bacterium
CGCAGGATCCGTACGCACGCGGAGTGGAACGTCGACACCCACATGAGCCTGGCGCGTCCCCCGACCAGCTCTCCGACGCGCGACCGCATCTCGGCGGCGGCCTTGTTCGTGAACGTGATGGCGAGGATCGAGCCGGGATGCACGTTGCGGTCGGCGACGAGGTGGGCGATGCGGCGCGTGAGGACACGCGTCTTCCCGGAACCAGCTCCGGCGACGACGAGGACGGGGGACCCCGAGTGGAGGACGGCCTCACGCTGGGGGGCGTTGAGGCCCTTGAGCAGGTCAACCGTGCGACGCGGCGTGCGCTCGGGCCACGGGGCTGGCTCCGCCTGTACGGGCGCGGTCTGAGCCTGAGGGGCCTCAGCCGCTGCGTCGAAGCTGAACAGGTCGGGGAACAGTGAGTCGGTCATCGCGCCTCGCACTCTACTTGCGGCCTGTGACGCCCCAGCGCCTCGACCGGACCTGACGCCGGTGTCGCCAACGAGCGGCCCCTGTGGCGCCGCTACGCTGTCGGCATGGGCGCACGGGGACGGCTCGGCAGGCTTGCCATGGCCGCCGCAACGCTCGCCTTCGGCGTCGAAGCCGCCGTCGTGAGCGGCATCGTGGCCGCCCGCTACAGCGGCCGCAAGCACCGCCCCGCGGCGACCTTCCCCGTCCTGCCGCCGGTCGAGACGGACTCGGCCGGCGCGGAGATCACGGTCTACACGTACGGCAAGGACCTGTACCGGGACATGCTGTCAGCCATCTCCGAGGCGCGTGAGGTCGTCTACTTCGAGACGTTCATCTGGAAGGGCGACGAGGTCGGCCAGGCCTTCAAGGACGCGCTGGTCGCGGCAGCGGAACGCGGTGTCAAGGTCTATGTCACGTTCGACACGTTCGCCAACCTCGTCGTGCGGCCGTCGTTCTTCTCGTTCCCGCCGTCGATCGTCGTGCGACGCCATCCCATGTTCGGTGGCGGCGGCCTGCACGTCCTCGACCCGCGCAACTCGGGGAGGGACCACCGCAAGATCCTCGTCGTGGACCACGAGGTCGGCTTCGTCGGCGGCTACAACATCGGGGCCCTGTACGAGACGTACTGGCGCGACACGCACGTACGGCTCCGCGGCCCGGTCGTCGCCGACCTCGACTTCGCGTTCGTCGACCACTGGAACTCCGGACCCGGCGGGTACCGCCCGCGCCTCCCCGCCCAGACCCGGGAATGGGACCCGCGGATCAGGATCCACCGCAACCTGCCCCGCTACATGGTCTACCCGATCCGGAACATGTACCTGGAGGCGATCGAGCGCGCGACCAGCCGCATCCTCATGACCCACGCCTACTTCATCCCCGACCCGGACCTCGCCCGGTCGCTGCTCAACGCCGCCGAGCGCGGCGTCGAGGTCTCGATCATCGTCCCCGACCAGTCGAACCATGCGCTGGCCGACTGGATGAGCCGCGGGTGCTACGAGGACCTGCTGGCCGGGGGCGTCACGCTCTACCTGTACCAGAACGCCATGATCCACTCGAAGACGGCGACGGTCGACGGGGTCTGGTCGACGGTCGGCACCGCGAACCTGGACCGCTTGAGCCTCGCGGGCAACTACGAGATCAATGTCGAGATGTTCTCCCCCGAAGTGGCCCAGACGCTGGAGCAGGTGTTCGCCAACGACCTGCAGAACTGTGTCCGGCTGACGCTGGAGGAGTGGCGCCGCCGGTCGATGACAGCGCGCCTCTCGGAACGCGCCATCGCGCCCTTCCGTCCGCTCGTCTGAGTCACCGACCGGTCCCTTGCGCACCCGGTCGCCCACACCCTGGGTGGCTGTCTCCCGTCCCCCCGCACCTGCTCTTGAGCAACCTGAGAAACGAAAGCAGGATTGGACTCTTCGCCCATAGGGTATACAGGGGTTATGGGCATACTCGGATGGATTGTGTTGGGGCTTGTCGCCGGAGCAATCGCGAAGGCGATCCTGCCTGGTAGCCAAGGGGGCGGCTGGATCGTCACCCTCCTCCTCGGTGTCGTCGGCGCCCTCCTGGGCGGGTTCCTCGGAGGACTGATCTTCGGCGTCAACCTGGGTTCCTTCTTCGAGATCCGCACGTGGCTGCTCGCGATCGGCGGCAGCATCATCGTCCTGCTGATCTGGCGACTCGTCACCCGGCATCGCACGGTGTAGTCACCGCGGGACGTGCGACGCACGGTCCCACTGACCGCAGTCAGACGAGGCGGCGGTCCGTCGCCCAGCGCGTGAGCTGGTGGCGGTTCGACAGCTGCAGCTTTCGCAGGACGCTGGAGACGTGGGTCTCCACGGTCTTGATCGAGATGAAGAGCTCCCGGGCGATCTCCTTGTACGCGTAGCCGCGCGCGATCAGCCGCAGCACCTCACGCTCCCGCTGGCTCAGCCGGTCCAGGTCCTCGTCGACGGCCGAGATGTCGATGGACCCCGAGAACGCGTCGAGGACGAAGCCTGCGAGCCTGGGCGAGAACACAGCGTCACCCTCCGAGACCCTCCGGATCGCGTCCACGAGCTCCAGGCCGTTGATCGACTTCGTCACGTACCCGCGCGCTCCCGCCCGGATGACGCCGATGACGTCCTCCGCCGCGTCGGAGACGGACAGGGCGAGGAACTTGATGTCCGGGTTCTTCTCGTGGACCTTCTTGATGACCTCGATGCCGCCGCCGCCGGGAAGGTGCACGTCGAGCAGGACGACGTCGGGCGTCGTCTCCAGGACGCTCGCGACGGCCGACTCGACGTCGGAGCCCTCGCCGACGATGCTCACCAGCGGGCCGATCTCATGCTTCACCCCGGCCCGGAACATCGCGTGGTCGTCGACGATCACGACCCGATGGCGTGCCGGGCGCTGCGTGGTGCTGTCGGTCATGCTCTCACTCCAGTTCCATCCGAAGCCAGACCTCGGTGCCTTCGCCCGGGGCCGACCTGATCCTCGCCGTGCCGTCGTGGCGGGCCATGCGGTCGACGATCGAGCCACGGACCCCCATCCTGTCATCCGACACCGAGCCCACCTCGAAGCCCTGCCCGCGGTCGCGAACGTACACCTCGGCAACGTCCTCGCCGATCTCCGCGTACACGTCGATCCGGTCGGCGCCCGAGTGCTTCGCGGCGTTGAGCATGGCCTCCCGGCTCGCGCGCACCAGCGCGTCCATCCGGACGTCCATGTCGTGGTCGCCCACCACGACGAGGTCGACGGTCACGCCCCGGTCGTCCTCGACCTCGGCCGCCGCTGTCTCGAGCGCCACCTTGAGCGTGTCAGCCTTGCGCGACTCCCCGTACAGCCACTGCCGCAGCTCCCGTTCCTGCTTGCGAGCCAGTGCGGCGACAGCCTTGGGGTCGTCGGCCTGACGTTGGATGAGCGCGAGCGTCTGGAGCACGGAGTCGTGCAGGTGGGACGCGACGTCCGCCCGCGCGTTGGCGAGGAGCTCCTGCTCGCGCGCGGCGGTGAGGGCAGTACGTGTCCGGAATGCCCACGGCGCGGCGACCGCCAGCAGGACGACGAACAGCAGGACGCCGACCCACTGGGCGGCTGTGAGCTCCTGGACCCCGAACCCGCGCGCGACCGTGAGGACGATCCCGCCCGCGATGAGGGCGATCCCCAGGAGCGCCTGGAGAGCGCCGCGCATCCTCCTGCGCCGCCCGATCCGCGCCACGAGGCCGTCGGCCTGTCGCCACACCAGCGCGACACCGACGGCGAAGACCGCCATCGGCCAGAACGGCACGACCTGCAGGTTCGGCACGAGGAACTGGACGAGGAGCGCCACTCCGACGCCGAGGAGCAGGAGCGCGAACCTCTCGCCGATGTCGGTGGAACGGAGCTGCGACTCGCTGCGCATCCCGGTCCGGGTCGCCGCGTCGATGCCGGGTGCGGGCGGGTTCCGGTCGATGGGCATCGCCAGCCAGAGCACCGCGTACACCACGGCGCCGACGAGCTCCAGCGCCGCGAGGGCGACCACGATGGCTCGGATGAGCAGGACGGGCCACCCGAGGTGTGCTGCGAGCCCGGTGCAGACGCCTCCGAGCCAGGCACCGGACGCGACGCGTGTGGCCTTGCGCTGTCGTCCCGGCTCTGCGGGCGCGACGGGGGACGTCGCCGCCCCAGCCTCCGCGTCGAGCTGGGCGGCGATCTCGGCGAGCGAGGGGCGCGGCGCGGACGGGTCCGGCCCGGTTCCAGTGGCATCCGAATCAGGCATCAGGAGAAGCCTCACACGTCGGAGCCGGTCACGCCCAGCGGGACGCCAACTCGGGGGCCGAACAAGGGGCCACCCCTATGGGCTGGCTGTGGGGCGGTTGGCAGGATGGTGTCGTGGCGACGACGGAAATCCTGCGACGCAGCGACGACGGCGCTGTCGTCGCGGGCGTGTGCGCCGGTATCGCCCAGCACTACCGCATCGACCCCCTCCTCGTACGGGTCGCGGCCGTCGTCATCGCCCTGAGCTCCGGCCTCGGTATCGTCCTGTACGCGGCGGCCTGGCTGCTCCTGCCGCGGGGGGCCGCGGCGCCGGCACTCGTGCGGGTGTTCCCTCCCGTGGCGCGGGTCCGCAGCCGGACCTGGACGGTCCTGGTCTGCACAGCGGCCCTCGTCGTCCTCGTACTCGTGGGCTTCGCCTTCAGCGCCAGCCTGCTGCCGACGATGGTCGTGCTCGGCATCCTCTACGCGGCCCAGCTCCGGCCGGGGGCAAAGCCCGGCGGCACAGCCACCGCGGTGGGTACCGCCGCCGGGCCGTCGCCTGCGCCGGACGCGTGGCCCCTGCTCTCTGCTCCCCCCGGCGAGCTTGTCGTGACGACGCCGGCAGGGCCGTGGAGGCCCACGAACCGCTGGGGTCAACCGGTGGCGGCCCAGGAGTGCGCGGCCTTCTACGCCGTGCCCGACCCGGTGGGGCTGTACGGGAGGCCGACCCCGACCCGCCAGGTACGGCGGTCGCGCCTCGTCGCGCTGGTCGCAGGCCTGGCGATCGCCGCGGTCTTCGCCATGCTGTCGCTGCTGAGCGCCTTCGTTCTCGTCCCGCCCGTCACGTACCTCGTGGTCGGTCTCGTGGGGGTCGGGACCGCGCTCATCGTGGGCGCCTTCGTGGGCCGGCCGACCGGGTTCCTCACCCTCGCGATCGCACTCGTCCTGCTCGCGGGGGCTGTCAGCACGCCGATGACCAGCGCCGGCTCCGAGACGAGCCAGGACTTCGGCACGGCCGGCGAGATGCCCACCCAGGTGACCGTGGACGGCAACTACGCGCTTGACCTGTCCCGCACCCGTGTCGACGAGAGCAGGACCGTCGAGCTCACGGTCGACGGCGGCAACGCCCGCCTGGCCCTTCCCCAGGACGGCAACGTCGTCGTGGTCTGGCGCGACGTCTACGGAAGCGTCTCCCTGCCCGACGGGCAGCACAGCCGTACCGGTCGGTTCGAGCGCGTCGTCGACCCGGCCGCTCCCACGCTGACGCTCTCCGTCACCGTCGCCCTCGGCAACCTGGACGTGACGCTATGACCCGTCGGCCCGTCGACGTCCTGTCCCTCGTCGTGGGGCTCACCGCGGTCGTCGTGGGCATGGCCCTCGTGTGGACCACGTTCCTCGGCACCCCCGTCTCGCTCGTCGTGAAGATCGCCGTCCCCGCCGCTCTCGTGGGGGTCGGCATCATCGGCCTCCTCGCAGCCCGCAACTGACCCATCGAAAGGAACACTCATGTCACAGCAGCTCACCCGGTCCTCGGATCGCATCGTCGCCGGCGTCGCCGGCGGCATCGCCAAGTACCTCAACGTGGACGCCAGCATCGTCCGCATCATCACGTTCCTGCTCGTCGCCTTCACCGGCATCGGGCCCATCCTCTACATCGCCGCCTGGCTGCTCCTCCCCGAGGAGACCTCCGGCAAGACCGGCCTCGACGCGCTGACCGGCGGCGTCAAGAAGGCCAAGTCCTCGTACGACAACACGAAGATCCACAACGCGGACGACCTGCGCTGACGGTCACGCACGACCGGCCCCGCGCCCGACACTGACGGCGCGGGGCGTGGCGACCGGGATGACGACCGGGCCCTGTGCCCGGAGGAACCCTGCAGGGACGACCGCGCTCTCGTGCGCGTCGTAGCGCTGCCAGGAGGGCCCGGAGCGAGCCCTAGACTCGCCGCGGAGGTCTGAGATGTCGACGTTGCTGCGGTCTGTACGACGCGTGCCCCTGGATGGCGAGCCGGCCGACGTGGTCGACGTGCTGCTGGCGGACGGCCTGGTCGCTGAGGTCGGCGTCGGGCTGGACCCGGACGGAGCCGCCGTCGCGGACTGCGACGGAGGATGGATCGCCCCCGGCCTCTGGGACGAGCACGTGCACTTCGAGCAGTGGGCGCAGTCGGCGCTGCGGGTCGACACGTCCGGTACGGGCGACCCGGCCGAAGCCTGTCAGCGGGTCGCCGACCACATCGCCGCCCTGATAGGTGCCTCGGACGAGCTCGTCGTCGGGTTCGGCCACCGGCTGTCGTCCTGGCGCAGGGAGCCGGCCACCTCCGAGCTGGACGCGGTGAGCGGCTCCCACCCGGTGGTGCTCATGGCGGGCGACGCGCACAGCGGCTGGCTGAACACTGCGGCACAACGCGTGTACGGAGTGTCCTTCGACGGCGTCTGCAGCGAGGAGGACTGGTTCTCGCTCATGCCGAGGATCGCAGACGACCCCGTGGCGCTGGCGGGGGCGCGGCGACGCCGCGTCAGCGAGCTCTTCGCGCTCGGCGTCGTCGGGGTCGTCGACATGGTCATGAACGACCACCTCGGCCCGTGGCAGGGTCTGGCCGCGGACGGCGTCGCAGTGCCGCGGGTGGACGTCGGCGTCTTCCCGAGCACGCTGGACGAGGTCGTCGCGGCCGGGCTCCGTACGGGTGACGCCTTGCCGGGGGGTGACGGGCTGCTGCGGATGGGTCCGCTCAAGATCATCGCGGACGGCTCCCTGTCCAGCCTCACCGCCGCGCGCCGCGATACATACGGGGCCGTGAGCGGCCACTTCGCGTACACGCTCGACGAGCTCGTCGACCTGCAGCGGCGGGGACGCGCCCAGGGGCTCACGGTGGCGACGCACGCGATCGGGGACGCGTGCCTCACCCAGGTGCTCGACGCGTACGAGGCCTCTGGGGCTACCGGGACCATCGAGCACGCGCAGCTCGTCGACCGCACGGAGATCGCCCGCATCGTGCGCCTCGGGCTGCCGCTGAGCGTCCAGCCCTGGCACCTCGTCGACGACTGGCGGGCCATGGACGAGCTGTGGTCCGGGCGGTGCGACGACGCGTTCCCGTTCCGCTCGCTCATCGACGCGGGCGTGAGCCTGCGGCTCGGTTCGGACGCCCCGGTCGCGCCGCTGGACCCGTGGCGGGCGATGGCCGCCGCGGTGCACCGCAACACGCCCGACCTCGCGTCCTGGCACCCGGAGGAGCGGATCAGCGCCGGCGAGGCGCTCAGGTCGTCGGTACGGACGAGAGTGGCCGTGGGGCAGCCGGCCGACGTGATCCTGCTCGAGACGAACCCCCTCGAGCAGCAACCGGACTCGGCCGCGACGGCCGCACGCCTGCTCGACACGCGCGTCTCCGCGACCTACGTCGCCGGCGAGAGACGCTACTGAGGCGCCGTCACTCCCACTCGATCGTGCCCGGCGGCTTGCTCGTGATGTCGACGACGACGCGGTTGATCTCGCGGACCTCGTTGGTGATGCGGGTCGAGATGCGCTCCAGCACGTCGTACGGGAGACGACCCCAGTCGGCCGTCATGGCGTCCTCGCTCGTCACCGGGCGCAGGACCACCGGGTGCCCGTACGTGCGGCCGTCGCCCTGGACGCCCACCGACCGTACGTCGCCGAGCAGGACGACGGGGAACTGCCAGATCTCGCGGTCCAGACCCGCCCTCGTGAGCTCCTCGCGGGCGATCGCGTCGGCCTCGCGCAGGATCTCGAGCCGCTCCCGGGTCACCTCGCCGATGATCCGGATGCCCAGGCCCGGGCCGGGGAACGGGTGACGCCAGATCATGTGCTCGGGCAGCCCCAGCTCGAGGCCGACCTGCCTCACCTCGTCCTTGAACAAGGTACGAAGCGGCTCGATGAGGGTGAACGCGAGGTCGTCGGGAAGGCCGCCGACGTTGTGGTGCGACTTGATCGTCGCCGCACCCTCGCCGCCTCCCGACTCGACGACGTCCGGGTACAGCGTGCCCTGCACGAGGAACTCGATCTCGGCCTCGCTGTCCAGGGCGCGCGCCTGCTCCTCGAAGACTCTGATGAACTCCCGGCCGATGATCTTGCGCTTCGTCTCGGGGTCGGTGACGCCCGCCAGGTGGCCGAGGAACTGCTCCCGGGCGTCGGCGACGACGAGCTTGGCACCGGTGGCTGCCACGAAGTCCCGCTCGACGGCCTCGGCCTCCCCCTTGCGCAGCAGACCGTGGTCGACGAACACACACGTAAGCTGGTCGCCGACCGCACGCTGGACGATCGCGGCAGCGACGGCCGAGTCCACGCCCCCGGACAGTGCGCACAGGACACGCTTGTCGCCGACCTGCTCCCGTACGCGCTCGATGGCCTCCTCGGCGATCGCCGCGGTCTTCCAGGCCGAGCCGATGCCCGCGATGTCGTGGAGGAACGTCGACAGGATCCGCTGCCCGTACTCGGAGTGCAGCACCTCGGGGTGCCACTGCACGCCGGCGAGCTTGCGCTCCGTGTTCTCGAACGCCGCCACGGGCGCACCCTGGGTCGCGGCGAGGGCCCTGAACCCCGAGGGCGCAGCGTGGACCGAGTCGCCGTGGCTCATCCAGGCGTTGAAGCAGACCGGGACGTCGGCGAGCAGCTGACCCGGCTCGTCGACGGTGATGACCGTACGGCCGAACTCCGACAGCCCTGTCTTCGCCACCTCGCCGCCCAGCACCCGGGCCATGGCCTGGAACCCGTAGCAGATGCCGAAGACGGGGATCCCCGCGTCGAACAGCGCCGGGTCGACCTGGGGCGCGCCCTCCGCGTACACCGACTGCGGGCCGCCCGACAGCACGATCGCCGCGGGCTTCCGGGCGACGAGGTCCGCGACCGTCGCGGTGTGCGGGACGATCTCGGAGTAGACGTTCGCCTCGCGGACGCGTCGCGCGATGAGCTGCGCGTACTGCGCGCCGAAGTCGATGACGAGCACGAGCTCAGAGTCCATGGCCGGAGTCTATTGGGGGCCGCGGGCACCGGCTCGTCGGAGACCTGCCGCGGACGGCGGCCCGTGTCCGTCCGTGCTCCCACCCGCCCGTACAGTTGACGCGTGGCCAGCCTCTTCTCCCCGCCTGCGGATCGCTGGATCAGGATCTCCCCCAAGTACGTCGTCGTCCGCGTCCTGGGCGCGGCCATCGCCAACCTGCTGTTCTGGGTTCCGGTCAGCCTGGCCTGGGCGTGGGTCTTCGACCCGCATGGCGGCGACCTCAGCGGCTTCCCGGCGCTCGTCCGGTACGGGTCGCTCGTGCAGTGGCTCCCGGCGTACGTGGGCGCCGTGTGGTTCGTCTGGCGCGTGTACAGGGCCGGCCGGTACGCGAGGTCCTGGCGGTACGCGGAACGCGGCGAGGACCTGTGCATCACCCGGGGTCTGTGGTACAAGACCCTCACGGTGGTGCCGTACGGGCGGCTGCAGATCGCGAAGGTCGACGCCGGACCTCTCGACCGCCTGCTCGGTCTCGCGACGGTCACTCTCGTCACGGCCTCTGCGCACTCCAACGCCTCGATCCCCGGGCTGCCGGCCGCGGAGGCCGAACGGCTCCGTGACCGGCTCATCGAGGTCGGGGACACCCTCGGATCCGGCCTGTGACCAGCCCGTACGGCCCGCAGCAGCAGCCCGGACCGCCGCCGCTCGAGCCCCGCCCGGCCGTGACCAAGGTCGAGGAGCGCGCGCACCCGCTGACGCCCCTCGTCCGCGGCTGGGTGGCAGTGGTGACGATCGCGTGGGCGCTGCTGCAGGAGCGGCTCCAGAACCGCCACGACGGGACGGACCGGCTGCCGTGGTGGGTCTTCGTGGCGGTGATCGGCGGCGTCGCCGCGCTGGGTCTGGTCGCAGGGTTCATCTCGTGGCGGTTCACGAAGTTCATCGCCGACGAGACCGAGCTCCGCGTGGAGTCGGGCTGGATCTCGCGCCAGTCGCGACGCATCTCGTACACACGGCTCCAGTCCGTCGACGTCATGCAGCCCCTGGCGCCACGGCTGCTCGGGCTGGCAGAGGTCAGGATCGACGCCGGCGCGCACGACTCGACGAAGCTGCGCTACCTCTCCCGGCGGCGGGCGTACGAGCTCCGGGACTTCCTCATGCTCCGTGCGCACGGCGCGCAGGTGAGCGTCGACGCAGCGAAGGTGCAGACGAGCGACCCCCTGTTCATCGACGTCGGGCGTACGGACAAGGTCGTCGTCACCGTCTCGCCGCACGAGCTGCTGCTCGGCGCGCTCGTGTCCCACGACCTGCTGTCGCTGCTTCTCGGGTTCGCCGTGCCGATCGGGGTCGCCTGGGCCGTCACCGCGTACGCCGGGGGTCGCGCCGCCGAAGCGCTGCCGGTGTTCGCCCTCGCCGGGGGCGTACCCCTCGTCATCTCGATCGGGCAGTACTTCGCGCGCCGGGTCATGGCCCAGTTCAACTTCACGCTGGCCGAGACCCAGGCGGGGCTGCGCATCACCCGCGGCCTCACGAACCTGACGAGCCAGACCGTGCCGGTGCGGCGGATCCAGTCGATCCGCATCAACCAGCCGCTGTTCTGGCGGCCCCTCGGGCGCTACCGCGTCGACCTGGAGGTGCTCGGACTCGGGGAGGCGACCCACAACGAGTCCACGTCGAAAGTCTCGACGCTGCTGCTCCCGATCGGCTCGAAGGCGCAGGTCGATGCAGCGCTGTCCGCGGTGTGGCCGGGCCTTCGCCTCGACGCCATCGGCTACGTCCAGTCCCCGCGTCGCGCCAAGGTGCTCGACCCGCTGTCGTACTCCTGGAACGCGCACGGTCTCGACGACGACGTCGTCGTGACGCGCCGCGGGTGGCTGAACCGGCTCACCTCGATCGTGCCGCACGCACGGCTGCAGTCCGTGGCCGCACACCAGGGGCCCTTGGAGCGGCTCCTCGGGCTGGCCAACGTGACGTTCCACACGACCGGGCTCCTGCACACCCACGCGGCCATCCACATCGACGTCGACCGGGCACGCACGCTGGTCTACGCCGAGGCGGACCGCGCGATGACCTCTCGCGACGCGGAGCTGCTCGGCTGACGAGGCGCCGTGAGGCTGCCGGGCAGGCCGTCGCGCGCACGGCTCCGGCCGCGCACTCGGACCCGCGTGGCACCCTGTACCCGTGCAACGCGGCAGAACAAGGTGGATCGACATGTGGTTCGACAAGGACAAGCTCCTCAAGGCCCCCAGCGGCCTGGCCGGCCGGACGACGCCGGTCGTGGACATCACCCGGCTGCACCGAGTTCTCGGCACGCCGCTCAACGCCGAGCCTGAGGGCGACGAGGTGGCGTACTTCGCCCTCGGCTGCTTCTGGGGTGCCGAGAAGCTGTTCTGGAAGCTGCCCGGCGTCTACGTGACGGCCGTGGGCTACGCGGGCGGGGAGGTGCCGAACCCCACGTACGAGGAGGTCTGTTCGGGCGGGACGGGTCACGCCGAGACCGTGAAGGTCGTGTACGACCCGGCGAAGGTCTCGTACGACGACCTGCTCAAGGTCTTCTTCGAGAACCACGACCCCACCCAGGGGATGCGGCAGGGCAACGACGTCGGGGCCCAGTACCGGTCCGCGATCTTCACCGTCGACGACGCCCAGAGGACGGCCGCCCTGGCCGCGCGGGACACCATGCAGACGGCGCTGACGGCCGCGGGGTACGGGCGGATCACGACCGAGATCGCGCCGGCCGGGGAGTTCTTCTTCGCCGAGGGGTACCACCAGCAGTACCTCGACGCCAACCCCAACGGCTACTGCCCCGTCCACGCCACGGGAGTGACCTGCGGCTGACCCGGTCCTCGTGACCTGACGGCTGGCCCCACACCCTCACCGTGTCGGACGCCACCCCCGCGGAGTCCTCGCCCTCGAAGGGCCACGACACGCGCGGTCGGTGCGGCGTGTCGGCGCACCAACTGGCCTCTCGACGGGCCTCAGTAGCTCCGGCTCGGCGGGTCAGCCCGCGTACAGCACGCGTAGGACTCCCGTCGGGAAGACCTCGGACGCGACGAGCGTGAAGTGGTACGGGACCTCGCCCTCGTCGAAGAGCTTCCGGCCCTTGCGGCCGCCACCGGGTGGACGAGCAGTCTGAGCTCGTCCGGCCAGCAGCTCCAAGCTGCGCCACGTGAACGTCAGCGGCTGCCTCGACACCACGACCTTGCGGATGTCGCCGAGGTTCTTCGCCAACTCCAGGATCGCCCAGAGGGTGAAGATCTACTCCGCGCCCCCCGGCACGTTGGGGCGCAGGACGCGGTTGCCGAGTGCCTCGGCGATGGTGGCGCGGAACCCGCTCGCCGGGTACGTGCCGATGATCCGGAGGTGGACGCAGAAGAAGGCCAGCTCCTCGAGGGCGACCGAGAGCGCCGGGTCGTCCGGGTGACCCTCGACGTCGGCGTAGAAGCGCGTCGCGAAGAAGCCGCCGCCGAGCTGGTAGCTCTCGAGCTTGGTCATGTTGACCCCGTTGGTCGCGAAACCTCCGAGCGCCTTGTACAGCGCCGCCGGCACGTTGCGTACCTGGAACACGAAGCTCGTGATCATCGGCCCGGAGCCGGCCTCGTACCTGGCGGGCTCGGGCGCGAGCACGACGAAGCGCGTGGTGTTGTGGTGCTCGTCCTCGACGTTCTTCGCGAGCACCTCGAGGCCGTAGATCGACGCGGCACGCGGCGGGCACAAGGAGGCGACCGTACGGTCACCGCGGTCCGCGACCTCACGCGCGGAACCGGCTGTGTCGTCGGCGATCTGCGGGGACCAGCCGTGCTCACGGATCGTGCGACGGCACTGTCCCAGGGCGTGGATGTGGCTTCGGACGGTACGGATGTCGGCGAGAGTCGCCCCCGGCACCCCGGCCAGGTGGAAGTGGATGGGAAGGAAGTGCTCGTCGACGATGTACAGGCCGGAGTCGGGGAGCAGCCGATGGATGTCGGCGACCCGGCCGGCGATGTTGTTCTCGACCGGGATCATCGCGAGATCGGCGTCGCCCGAGGTCACCGCCTCGAAGGCGTCCTCGAACGTGGGGCGTGGCAGCGGGGTCATCGCCGGGTACTTCTCGTGGCAGGCCGTGTCCGAGTTCGCCCCCGCCTCGCCCTGGTAGGCGATCACGCCCGTCCGAGTGCTGGTCACGAGCGTCACCGTACAGGCGTGGTCGCACGGAGGCGGCGCTCGTCCCACGACTATCGGCTCCCTCCCGCATCGACACCCCAGTCAGCCCCGGACGTTCCCGCGGGAACGTGTCGCCGCTACGCCGCGGTCGGGTCGTCCCTGGTGAGGTCGAACAGCGCGCATACGTATTCGTCGAGAGTGAAACCCCTCCCGGGCGGGGGGGAGGGCGGCTTCCAGCGCACCCTCATGGGCCGCCTTGTCGACAAAGGCGCCGCCCAACG
Source organism: Actinomycetes bacterium (assembly GCA_021803025.1). GTDB lineage: Bacteria > Actinomycetota > Actinomycetes > Propionibacteriales > Propionibacteriaceae > Fen-668. The sequence continues at coordinate 13,529 of JAJZQV010000082.1, forward strand.
GGCCGTCCCACTGACTGCAGCTCAGGACAGCCGTCGGTGCCATTTCACGTGAAGCCGCACGCCTACTGGGTGCGCGCGGCGGCCCGACTCGTGCAGGTCCCGATGTTCCCGCGGGAACGTGCGATCCGCGGCATGTGCGCGCGGTGGTCAGGACAGCAGATCCCAGTACTGCTTCCGGGCCGGCATGGCGTGAATGACGAGCTCGTCTCCGTCCTTGAGAACCAGCACCACGGTCTCCAGTAGTCGAGCCTGGGTGTCGAAGCCGAGTCGAAGCTCACGAACGGCGGTCCGTCGTCGATCGGCTCGATCCACAGCGACCACTCGGCGGCCTGCACAGCATCCTCGGCGGCCACACCGTGCTTGATGGCGCTGGGATGGACCCTCACGCCGCGTAGTGGGCCAGCGCCGCCCGGATGGCCTCGGACCGGCTCAGGTTCTGGCGCTCCGCCGCCGCGTCGAGGGCTTCGAGCTCTTCGGCGGTGAGCCGGACCGCGACCACCTGCATCGGCTCAGCACCGCGTCCCGGGCGCCCCCGGCCACGCCGTTTCAGCTCAGCCGGGTCGTAGCCGGCCTCGGCCTCGTCAGCCCACTTCTGGATCTGCTCCTCGCTCACCATGAACAAATCGTATGACGAAAACCAGTCACGGCAAGAGCCCGCCCACGAAACACACCGCATTCGGCACGAGAGGTCATTTGGTGCGGCGACACGCCGAAGTGACCGCGCGTGTCGTGGCCTCTCGACGGGAAGGCGCGCCTCCAGATAGCCGGCAGCGACATCGAGCAAAGGCTGGACCCGGTCCGGCCGTGGGAACTCCCGCGGCTCCTCGACGAGCAGGCCGTCGGACGAGTCAGGTACCTCGCCAGCTCGTACGGCAGCCTCGACCGCCGCGTCGACCAGTGCCGCGTCCTCGGCGGGGAGAACCACGCTGATCCGGACCATCCTGTTCTCCAGGATCTGCGACGCGTACCGACGCTCGGGCAGCACCCGGATCCGCGTTCCGGACAGCAGCCGGAACGTCGACACGGTCCGAGCGAGCTGCGAGGCCGTCATCTCCAGCGCCAGACCGCACAGCTCACCCTCGTCGACGACCCCGACCAGTCGGGTCAGCTCACGCATCTTCGAGTACGACAACCGCCCCTGCCGGAACAGCTCCTTCGCCCGCGGCATCTCCCTCAGCGCGCGTGCCCCCCGCACGTGCTCGCGCGCCGACGCAGCGTTCATCGAGCAGGCCCACCTGCTGATTCGCAGGCGTACGTCCTGATGGTTGAGAACTGCTTCCGTACACCCATTCAACCTGTGCACACTGACATTTCGCGCTCGGTCAGTGCGGCGTCGAAATCAGCATTCGGGGTCAGACTCACCGGAGTATGTCGCCCCGGAACGCGCTGCCTGACCCATAGAGCGTCCTGCCACGGGCCACGGAAGCTTCACCTTGTGTGGCCCGCGACGCCAGATCCTCAGCGGGTCATGAGGTACGCGAGCAGGTACGACATGGACGACCCGTCGTCGATGTGTCCGGCGACGGACGGCGCCAGGTCGAGGGCCTTCTTCGCAGCGTCGGGACCGGCGAGCGACGAGTACAGCAGGCAGTAGTCGCCGTACTGCTTGGCATAGTCGCCCGACCCGACGGCCTCCGCCACGGCGGCGCCCACCCGCTCCGGTGCTGCGCCGAGGTAGCCCGCGCTCGGGCTCGCCGGCAGCACCTGGATCATGAGCACGGCCGCCGGGTCGGCGGAGAACCACGTCGCGTAGTCACGCTTGGCTCCCCAACCGATGCCGATGATGCTGTGGTGGAACGCCGGGAACGCCGACGTGTCCGGCGCCAGCCAGTAGGCGAGGGCCGTCTGCGCCTCCAGCGAGTGCATCCAGACCGCCTCCTGCTCGAGGCCGGCGTTGCCGCGGGCCCGCGCCCACAGGGCCAGGCCCGCCCAGG
>JAJZQV010000004.1 GCA_021803025.1 Actinomycetes bacterium
CCGCTGTGACGATGGCGGCGGCCAGGGGGTGATCGCTTTGTGATTCGACGGCGAGGGCGACGCTGAGCAGTTCGGATTCCTGGATCCCGGCGGCCGGTGCAACGTCGGTCAGTTCCGGCCTGCCCGAGGTGAGTGTGCCGGTCTTGTCGAAGGCGATGGCGCGCAGGGTGCCAAGGTTTTCCAGCGGGCCGCCGCCCTTGATCAGCAGCCCGCCGCGTGCGGCGCGCGCCAAGCCGCTCAGGACCGCGCTCGGCGTGGAGATCGCCAGGGCGCACGGGCTGGCGGCGACCAGCACGGCCAGGGCACGGTACAGGGTGGCGGAGAACGGTTCGTCGATGACCAGGCCGGCGAACAGCAGCACGACGACAAGGATCAGCACGGCGGGGACGAACACCCGCTGGAACCGGTCGGTGAAGCGCTGGGTGGGAGAGGTCTGGGCTTGGGCTTCGCTGACCATCCGGACAACGCGTGCGAGCGTCGAATCATTGGACAGCCGGGTGACCTCGATCTCCAGCGCCCCTGGCCCGTTGACGGTACCGGCGTAGATCCGGCTTTCGGCAGGGATGTCCGTCTCGCCGCGAGGGGCCTGCGGGCCAAGCGGGGCCTTGTCCACCGGAATGCTCTCCCCGGTCACGGCCGCCTGATCAACGCTGCTGCGACCCAGGAGGACAAGACCGTCCGAGGGGATCCGCGTGTTCGGTTTGATGATGACGGTGTCCCCAAGCAGGATTCCCTCCACGGGGATCTCCTGCTCGCTGCCGTCACGCCGGACGATCGCGGTGCTGGGGGCGAGTTCCCCCAGCGCCTCGATCGCCCGCCGGGCGCGCCCCATGGCGTAGCTTTCCAGGGCGTGGCCGATGCTGAATAGAGCAAGCAGCAAGGCGCCCTCTGCCAGTTCCCCGAGCACAGCGGCGCCTGCGGCGGCGACCAGCATCAGGAAATCGATCTCGAACCGCTTGGCCCTCACGCTCTGGAGGGCTTCCTTGAGCGTGTAGTAGCCGCCGAAGAAATACGCGGCGATGTAGAGCGCCGTAGAGACGCCGTCCGCCGCCGCCGAGCTCAGTCCGAGCAGGAAGCCCGACGCCAGTGTCACGGATGCGAGAATGGCGAAGATCAGTTCGCTGCGCTCCCCAAAGACCCCGCCGTGCTTATGATCGTGATCCTCCCCCTTTTCGGGGGCTTCAGCCGCGGTCGCGGCCGCTGCGGGTCCGCGCACTTCGGCCGCTTCAGTGGCTCGGTGCCGTGCGGCGCGTGGCGGTGTCCCGGAACGCTCAAGCAACTCCCGCACGGCCTGCTCCGAGGCCAAGTCCGCGTAATACTCGACACGAACGGAACCTGTCGCGGAGACGTGCGCCTCCACCACGCCCGGGGCGTTGCGCAGCCGCTGTTCGAGCAGTTGCGCAGGGGCCAGCCTTGATACGCCGTCCACCTCGAGACTGAGGTGTCCGAAGTCGCTGTCGACCCGGGTGCCCAAGGATATGGCGAGTTCGCGGATGCGCTGCAGGCTGATGACATCGGGTTCGAAGTGCACGCACAATTGCGCCACCGAACGGCCCTGCTTGACGTGGGCGCTGATGACGCCCTCACGCGCCTGCAGGCCCGCTGTAAGCCGTTGTACGCAGGCATCTCTTTCGTCAAGCGCCTCAGGAAGCACGGCGTTCAGGTCAAGTTGTGTGTCGGTGGCCATGTTGCCCTTCTCGGGTGGACCGAGGTCAGCGGTGGATGGAAAGGGCGTGTGCGCGCCGATCAGTCGAAGAGGTCCCCCAGGAACCCGCCGCGCTTGCGTCCTCGACCGGAACCGTGACCACCGTGGTCGCTGTCCCTCTGGTCGTAGCCGTAGCCCTGTGGCTGAACGGCTCCGGGGCCAGGGGGTGGCGATACGGCGTAGTAGGAGCGTTCGGCGTCGATCAGCTGCTCCAGCTCGCCGCGGTCGAGGAAGATTCCGCGGCACCCAAGGCATTGGTCGATGAGGACGCGGTTGCGTTCATAGCTACGCATCTCCGCTCCGCACTTGGGGCAGGTCAAGACAGTGGGTGAAGCGTTCATGAGGACTCCTGGTGGATTGGGTGGACAGGTAATTCGGGTTCGTTCGTGATGGCAACGCCGATCACCGGAGAATGGCCGACGTGGGTGATGGCCAGGTCCAACAGCATCCTGACGTGGCTGTCATTCAGCCGGTAGAACACGTGGCGGCCCGAACGGCGGGTCGCCACGACCCGGTGCGCTCGCATCATACGAAGTGCCTGGCTCGCCGAGGATTCGCTCAACCCACTAACCGACGCCAAGTCATGCACGCACGTCTCACCGGCTTCGAGCAAGGTGGCCAGGATGAGGACGCGACCGGGGTCGGCCATCAATTGAAAGACATCAGCCAAGCGCTCCACGTCGGCCGCCGACGGCAACGAACGCCGCAGGACTGCGACCCGTTCAGGTTCGTCAGCCGACCGACGCCCGGACACCCGATGAGAGGTCGACGAAGTGCCACCCTGCATGATCATCTGCACATATTAGCATCCGATAAGAGAGAGCGTCGCCGCCACGTCGCGAACCTGGCGGCGGCGAGAGTCGGTGTCATGACCACCATGGGAGGCGTTGCGCCTAGGTTGGTGAAGGCGGTCACCCATCCTTGACCGGAGGAAGTGCGTAGCGACCTGGCTGAGGACGCGATTGCCTACTGCGGCCTGTTCCCGCTGGCGCTCTGCGTCTACACGGCCTGAATCGCCCGGCGGTGACGATGTCCGCTACGAGGAGGGGATGACCGGCAAGGCGATCAGCGCGTGGACCGTGGCCGACGTCACTTTCGCCAACGGCGGCGCAACCTCGGCGTCACGTCCCAGTCTTCCTCACTGTGGGGACCGGGGCGATCGTGGCCAAGTCGATCGTCTATCTCATCCCTGGGGGCGGTGCTCGTGCTGCTGGCGAAGTTCGTTCTCGCCCGCCGACCCATCGCCGGTATCCTGAAGCGCGGGGAGCACGTCCTGTTCCCGGTCGACCTGATCGACCTCGGCTTGGTCATCTTCGTCGAGGGCGGCGCCTTTGGCCTTGGGCGCCTCAAATCCTCGGCATCCTTTCAAAGGAGCAGCCATTCTGAACCACTCGCACCCACACCTGGAGCACCGGAGGCGGCTGGCGGTCACAGCCACCATCCTGCGTCCCGCGGTCGTCGGCCAGGACACCGTGGGCCGCGCTAACGCTGCCTGCGCGATCGAGGTCGCAATTGCCCAGGCGGAGGAAATGTCGACGTGACCACACCCAACCCCACCAAGAGCACCGGGGCGACCCGGCCGCGAGCCGCCCTGTCGCCACCGTCACGCTGCTGGCCGCGGGCGACCTGGGCTTGAAAGCATGGGCGAGCGCCTCCCTGGCCGACGGAAGGGCGGTGAACCTCGGGCCCATCCAACTCCGCTTGGCGTTCAATCCCGGGGTGGCATTCAGCCTCGGTGCCAACCTGCCCGTGGGCGTCGTGATCGGCGTCGCCGGCCTGCTCGTCGTCGGGCTGGCGATCCTCGCCTGGCGGGCGACATCCACTGCCACCGCGCCGGCGCGGCTGGCCCTGGCCGTGATCCTGGCCGGCGCGGTCGCCAACCTGGTCGATCGGGCTGCAGACGGGGTGGTGACCGATTACCTGCACACCGGCTGGTTTCCGACCTTCAACCTGGCCGACGTCTTCATCACCGGGGGTGCCGCAGCGCTGGTCCTCGTCAGCCTCACCGGCAGCCCACGGGCAGGTCGCGGCATACCCCGGAAGACGCCAGGAGTTCCAGATGGACACCCACCGGGGGATGAGCTTGGGGTGCTCTAGACACGCGGCCGGGGCCAACCGCAAGCCACGGGAAGGCTCGCGGCGATTCGTCGGGGGTATTAGGGCCTCATGACGTAAATATCGGTGGAAAGCAGCCAGACCAGATGCTGACGGTTCGGTTTGGAACCAGGTTGAAAGCCCACGGGACGGACGCCAGCTGCTTGAAGCTGCGATGGGGCCCCGGTAGGAGCTCGGAGGGCGGAGCATGTGACCACCCAACATGTTCGCGCGTCAGTTTCGCGGTTGCGCAAGTGTGTGCAACCAATGATTTGCGCAGCTCGGGCCGCTCGAGGTGAACGCGCGGTGACCACAGCGGCCGGGTGCTGCGTGGCGACAGCAGCGGGCGAGGTGCCTAAAGCTCGCCCGGTTGCCGGTTGGCGGCACCGCTCCACCAGCTGTGGGGGTTGCCCATGGCCCGAGGTCTGGCCATGGACGGGACGATCACGGGGTCGCGGACGCGCGTCCCTCGCGGTTTGGTGGGGTGGTAGTCGTCTTGGGCAGGCGCAGGAGTCGGGCCGCGGCGAAGGCAGCGGCGGCGAAGGTGGCGAAAATGACGCCGTTGGTCAGTGCCTCGGCCCAGGTGAGGGTGCGGACTCCTCGGATTTGGGCGATGCTGGTGGTGAGCGCCGCCATGGTGAAGGCGCCGAGGTTGTTGACGATGTGGGCGGCAATGCCAGCTTCGAGGCCGCCGGTCAGGATGACCAGGCCGGAGGCGAGGAGCCCGAAGGCGAATCGATCGACGAACAGGGCAGGGCTCTGGGTTCCGTGTAGCCCGGCGAACAAGAGCGAGGAGACGGTCGCCCCGAGCCATGGACTGGACGTGAGGCTCCCCAGCGCCTGAAGCAGGTAGCCGCGGAATAGGTACTCCTCTGCTGCCGCCTGCCATGGGGTGACCACGGCGACCACGGTCACGAAGCCCCACCATCCGGGCTGTGGCGCAATCTCGAGCTTTGGGCCATGAAGGGCGGTTACCAGCACAGTGCCGCCGATGATGATGAACGTGGCAATTCCCAGACATAAAGCCAGATAGGGCCGACGAAGCCGTCCCTCTACCGAAGACAGCCGACCGAAGGGGACACCGTGCAGCCGTGTCATCAACAGCCAGCACAGCGGGATAAATGCGGCAATGGCGAGGCCGTTCGCTGCCAACCCGGCGGGAATCTCGTATTTGGCCGCTGATTCGCGGAACTCATTCAACGGAACCCTGGGGGCTTGGAAAAGGAAGGCAGCAGCGGTCAGCGCCAGACTCAGTAGCGGGATGATAGTGAAGTAGGTCACGAACGCCAAGACGATCCCCAACAAGGACGCGGCCGCGCTGCCCGGCCGCCTCATTTGTTCGGCATAGTTCAAGCTCCTGCGCACCCCACCAGGCCGGGCGGTCTGGGGCGTGAGTTTCTCCCGGCGGAAGCGGGGGAAACCGTCCAAGCGCACGACACTCCCTTCATCCGAGCGTCGACCTGGCGCGGGGGCCCGGCTAGCGGCGAACGGCGGTCGACAGTAACCTGGCCACAGCCTAGCTGGCAGCTCTGGAGTATGTTGCCCCGACCTGGTGAACCCGAAGCGGCACGCTGCCAAGGCACCGGAAGGGATGCGCGCATGGGCCATGGCCCATGCGCGCATCAACGTCGCCTAAGGTATTCATCTGCTTCCGGCTCCAGTCTGCCTTCACATTCCGAGATTTGCTGAGGGGGCTGAGGTCTCTCTGTCCAGTTGGGGCAACGATTTCCCGCTCCTGCCAGGATAGTGGCAAGGTCCGCGGCTCGCCGCAGCAGGCTGGCCGGCAACCGCAGCGCCGAGATGGCACACAAGGTGGGGATTGGCTGGCCGGTGTGCGAGCGCCTGGCGGATAGCCAATTCGTTCACCGTACGCTGGTCATGCTCCTGTTGGGAGTGGGCGGGTCGCGCGCGTCCCCTCTTGCCCGAACGCCAGCGGCTCGATCACCCGGTCGGGTCTGTGATCGAGGCGCTGACCTACTCGAAAGTGGTGCCTATGACTTCGCCGAAGACTGACCTCACGCTGCGATCTTCGGACGGTGTGGGGATCTTCCTGAAGACCGGCCATCCGGCGAGGCTGCTCGCAGTGGCGGCTGCAGCCTTCGCGCTCCTGGTCGTCACGGGGATCGCGCTCAGACCTGGGCAGGACCTCGGGTTGGCCCGGGCACTCAACGGCCTGCACACCGGGGCGCCTGGAATGGTTGCTTCCGCCATCTACAACGTGTTCGAGCCAGTGCCCTCGGCCGCTCTGACTGCCGCACTTGCCGCGCTGATCTGGATCGTCCGGGACTTGCGCACCGGCGCCGCGTTCGCGGGCGTGGTGGCCCTCACCTGGATCCCGTCGGAGATCGTTAAACTCATCGTCCATCGCGGCCGGCCGGACGTGCTGGTGTTGCCCCACCCGTTCTTCCCGGTTCAGACAGACCCATCGTTCCCTAGCGGCCACACCGCGTTCATCGTGGCCTTCGTCGTGGCCCTGGCGTTCGTGACGGACGGTACCCGGTGGCATCCGGTCGTCGTCGGCGTGGGGACAGCTCTGATTGGGCTGGTGGCACTGGCGCTTGCGGTCGATGCGGTCCACTACCCGACCGACATCGCAGCGTCCGTCGCGTGGTCCCTCGCCGTGGCTCCGGCGGCGCGCCTGGTCTGGGTGGACTGGGTGATGCCTCGGATACCTGCCCTTGCCACGGGCCCGACGACCAACCGAGACTCCATCGCGGCGAAGCCCCCCACCGGCGTCCAGGACGGTGGTCCGGCCACCCCGACGGACGAACCGACCAGGACATAGCCGGGGCACCCCGAGGACGCCGGCGTCGACCTCTGGCCCGGCGTCACCCGCGAAGGTGGACCCCGAGCAACACGCTCAGACGCCCTTCGCGCCACCCGCCAAGGATCTGGTCGCGATCAGCACCTGACGTGCTGGTCCCGACGTCGAGCCCGAGCCCCCGATGGACCCGGCGCCTCGCGGCAAGTACGACCTCACGTCGGGCTCCAAGCTCGTTGCGGCTCTGCGGCTCCGCGGCTCTACGGACGGGGATTCAACGTCCGGAGAGAATCGTCCTGCCGGGCTCGACCAGGGGGAGGGGCTCTGCCAGAGCCCGTGCCCAGCTCCCGACCGCACCGGTTTGGGTACCCCGAGAAGTTCGCCCTCAACGGGTGAGGTTAGGCTGCCCTAACGTGCCACCAAACCCGTTGAGCCTCTTCGAATCCAGCATTCCCGATGCGCAGGACACTACCGAGCCCGTCGCTGAGCGTCCCTCGGAGGCTCGCGTGCCCAGTGCCGGACGCCGCAGGGCGATCCGGATGATGGCGATGATGGGGCCCGGCCTGATGGTGATGCTGGCCGACACCGACGCGGGCAGCGTGATCACCGCGGCCCAGTCCGGGGCACGCTACGGCTACCAGCTGGTGGTCTCCCAGTTGGTGCTGATCCCGATCCTGTACCTGGTGCAGGAGATGACGGTGCGTCTGGGGCTGGTGACCGGTGAGGGGCACGGCGCGTTGATCCGGCGAATGTTCGGTACAAGATGGGCCTGGCTCTCTGCGGTGACCCTCTTCGTCGCCTGTGTCGGCGCGCTGCTCACCGAGTTCGCCGGGCTTGCCGGGGTCGGCGCCCTGGTCGGGCTGCCCAGGGCGGTCTCGATCGGCGTGCCCGCGATGGTCATCATTGTGCTGGTCCTGCTGGGTCGCTACCGGCGGGTAGAGGTCGTCGGAATCGCCATCGGCGCACTGGAACTGCTGTTCATCCCGGCCGCCATCATCGCCCGCCCCAACGCGCAACAGATGCTCCAGGGACTCAGCCACCCGATGCAGCTCGACACCGGCTACCTCACGCTGCTCGCCGCCAATGTTGGTGCAGTCATCATGCCGTGGATGGTCTTCTATCAGCAGGGCGCGGTGATCGACAAAGGCAGGCAAGGGCTGGGTCTGCGGCAGGCCCTGCGCGCATCACGGGTGAACACCGCGATCGGCGCTGTTGTCACCCAACTGGTCATGGTCGCGATCGTGGTGGTCACCGCGGCCACGATCGGTGCCCGCGATCCCGGAGCCAGCTTGAACAGCATCGGGGACATCGCGGCGGGCCTCACCCCGTTCCTGGGACGCACCAACGCGGTCCTGCTGTTCGGCCTGGGCATGGTCGGCGCCGCGGTAGTCGCCGCACTTGTCGTGGCGCTAGCCGGCGCCTGGGGAATGTCGGAGGTCCTGGGCTGGCGCCACAGCCTGAACGACTCCCCACGCCGCGCCATGGGCTTCTACGGACTCGCCGTGGCCGGCCTCCTAGCGGGAGCACTGCCCGTGCTGCTTTGGCCAGACCTGATCGGCCTCTCAGTCGATGTCGAAGTCATGAATTCCATGCTGCTGCCCATCGTGCTGGGCTTCCTACTCGCGCTGGAACGCAAGGCGCTACCACCCGAAATGCGGATGCAGGGCGCCTGGCGGCTGACCACCTACATTCTCTCTGGACTCGTCATGGCCCTGGGCGTCTACACCGTCTTTCAGACTCTCCTCGGCACCACCTAAACCCCACCACGCCGCCCCTCAACAACTGCAGAACCCCGCCATCTATCGGCGAAGGTCGCAGGAGTGGACGGCTTCCCGGCTCGGCTCCCTCACTCGGGGGAGCGCGAGCATGCGGAGTTGCGCTTGCGGCGGGCACGGCGACGGGTCATCGAGCGACCCGATTGAGGTTTGGTCAAGGTTCCTTGAAGGTCTTGTGTACATGCCGGATCTGAGTCGCGCCGACCACGTGATGACCGACATGGTTCGGATGTCCACACATCGAGGAGCCCTGGTGCTGAAGCCGTACGTCGTCGTTGTTGCCGCGCTGTCTGCACTCTTCGTGCCTCTCATCGGAGCGCAATTGGCAGTAGCTGCGGACACCCCCGGTGGGTGGAGCGCTCCGGTCGCGAAGCCGCAAGCGACGTCAAGTCCAGATTCCTCTGCGAGCCCGTCACCAGACGGAGACATGGCGGGGATGGAAGGGATGCCCGGCATGAACCATGCGAAGGCGACCACGGCGTCCCAGCAGTCGTCGAGTCACGCGCACAGTGGTGAGGAGGCCACCACAGGGGCCCGGCCGGTGGTGGCGCTGGTGTCTGGTTTCGCAGCCATCAACGGGGGAGTCCTGCTCCTCGCAGCCGCAACCCGGAGACGCGACAAGCGGGGCTCCGTTCCTTCCTCGCGGCCTGCACGGCCGGCCAAGTAGCGCACCGAACAGACCAAGGGGAAACGATGCCCACACTCATTCCGCTGCGCCCCAGGGACGACGAGTCCGACCTCGACGGGAACCCGCCACGTCCGGCAGCACCGGCGGGCCGGGACCTGATGCGGTTCCCGCTCGTGGCGCGGATCCTGCGCAGCAGGTGGTACCCGGGCGTCCTTCAAGTACCAGTCGCCGCCATCTTCGGTCTGGTGGCATACCAGCTTCTGGCCGGGCCCGAAGCGGCGCAGAAGAATGCCGGCACCGCGTTGATGTGGGTGCTGTGGTGGCCGGTCCTGCCGATCACTTTCGTCGTCGTCGGACGCCTCTGGTGTGCGGTCTGCCCCTTCGGCGCCATCTCAGACCTCGTCCAGAAGCTCGTGGGCGTGAACCGACCGGTGCCGCGGTTCCTGAAGCTCTACGGGTTGTGGATTATCGATGCCCAGTTCCTTGCGATCACTTGGAGCGACCACGTCTGGGGAATCGTGGAGTCCCCCTGGGGCTCTGGAGTGCTCCTGCTCCTCCTGACCACCGGGGTCATCATTTCCGGAGCGTTCTTCCAGCGACGCACCTTCTGTCGCTACCTGTGCTTCCTCGGCGGGCTGTGCAGCAACTACTCGCGCAGCAGTGTCGTGGAGCTGCGCGCTGACCAGGCGATCTGCAGCACGTGCAAGGCGAAGGCCGCCTGCTACAACGGCACCGCCACCCAGGCTGGCTGCCCGCTGTTCAACTTCCCCCGGACCATGGACTCCAGCGCCAATTGCACCCTGTGCGCCAACTGCATCAAGGCCTGCCCCAACGACGCCATCCAGGTGAGGACCCGCAAGCCGTTGAGCGAACTCTGGTTCCTCGACAAGCCGAAGGTCGAGGAGTCCTTCCTGGCCATGGCGATCATGGGCATCGTCCTGATCCAGAACCTCACCATGTTGTCGGTATGGAAAGACCTGCTGTCGTGGATCGAGGCAACCACCGGCATCACGAGCTATCCGCTCATCTTCACCGTGGCCTTCATCATCGCCGTGACGCTCCCGGTGGGGCTGTTGGCACTTGCCTCCCGTTTCGCCAGCGGGGGGAACCTCGAGAACACCCTGACCAACTTCGCCAGGTTCGGCTACGCACTGATCCCGCTGGACATCGCGGCCCATCTGGCCCACAACCTGTTCCACCTTCTCGCCGAAGGGGGCTTGGTGTTCTCGACCGTAGGATCCCTCTTCGGCCTGGACGTTCAGGTCTCGCCCCAGCTCGTCAGCTCCTCGGCGATCCTCGTCCTGCAGTTGGTGATCTTGGCCCTGGGCGTCGCGGGTTCGGCGTACACGGTCCGCCGAATCACGAACCGACGCTACGGCAGCGTCGCCCGCCGTCGCTCAACCAGCATCCCCGTCATGGTGCTGCTCGGGATCCTCGCCGCCATCAACGTCTACCTCTTCATGCTGCCCATGGCCCATCGAATGTAGGGGTTCCAGCCGGTCTTGCCGCGCCGAGCCTCTGCACCAAGAGGCAAGGGCCTCAACCCAGTCGACGTCTAGGAGAGATCCCGAGCCAGTTGCTCGATGGGGTGAAGGCCGGACCCGAAGCGCGAAATCACTTCACGGTTGGCGCTCAGCTCGCTGTACGGAAGGTAGCGGACATGGAGATCGGCGACTCGGCTGAAGGCTGGGCGCATCAGCTGCGCCCGAACCTCCTCCTCGCGAGCATCCGGCGCGACCAGGTAGAGGCCTCGCGCGGCCCCTGGCTCGCCTGAGAGGGCAAGGTCGAGCATCCGGACGATGCCGGAATAGATGGATGTGGTGTGCTCCACCTCGAACGCGGCCGCGACGTGGTCATCCTTAAGCCAGAGCACGTCGATGAGCCCTATCATCTCGGCGGCCGGGCTCGAAGAGACGGATACAGGCAATGACCGAAGGCACCCGTCACCGAGGCGGCCATTCTCGAAGGGTCGGCTCCGGTCGTTGCTGGCGATCCAGGTCTGGAATCCGAGCGCCAAGCCGAGGTCTCGCAGCCAGCCCTGAACTTCGGTGTGGGTGGCGTCTTCCCGATTCGGAGTCCCCAGACTGGCGTCGGCGTCTTGCTTCTTCCTTATGTCATCCAACTCCGCTCGCCAGGCTGCCACTGCCGCCTCCGGCTGTTGGCCTGGGAGTGGCGGGGACACGTAGCGACCGTTTCCGATGTCAAAGAGAAGCCCAGCGATAGCACCCAGATCGGTGGAGAGGATGTCCTTCAGCTCGCGATTGATCCTCAAGACTCCCGCTCGCATCGCCAGATACTCATCCCAGCGGCCGAGCTTGACGCGTGCTCCGGTGAGGTCGTTGTAGCCGCGCACGATCGCCGTGTTGAACGGCGGTGCGATCGTCGGGTGCAGGAAGTAGAGGAGGTTGGCGGCCGCCGGCCCCAGCCCCCGCACTCCTCGACTCGCGAACGATGTGACGGCCTGAAGGACTTGAGCCTCGGTGGTGCAGCACCGACATGTTTCGAGCATTCGACCGAAAGCAAGCTGGTTGCCGCGGTCCTCGTAGATGTCGGGGATACGGAGCTTCGGCTTCCATTGGAAAGCATGGTCGGCCCCCTTGAACATCGGTCGTTGCTCGGCGACGCCACGCACCACCGTCTCCAACGAGGAGCCCTTGAAAGCTCGCCCGAACTTGTCGGCTTCGATCTCGGCACTCACCTGCTCGATCCCGCGCCGCAGCGATCTGAAGTTCTTAAGCCGCTCGGGCCATAGGAACCAGCTTTGGTAACTTCCCCCAGGATCTTCTCGCCAGGCGAGGGCGAGCTGCCGGATTGCCGTCCAGTCGAGTTCGACTGAACTGTTCGCTGAGGCAGGGGTCGGGGTGGTCACGACTCAGTATCCCGGACAGCAATGACATGGGCCCGGTGCTGTCGGTCGTCGGACTGGTGTCGGCCCACCATTCGCCGGGACCGCGCGCCAACCTCCGCACTGCCCCAACTGCTCCACCGTTGAGTTGGTTATGGGGGTTTGCTGCTGAGGGGTGGGTGGCATCCGGATATAGGCGTGAAGGTGGGGAGGGTACTCGTCACGGCCTGCGCGCGGGTACGTCCTGGATGTGCCCCGGGCGTCTTGAGTGGTCGAGCCGCTCTCGCGGTGCCGCAGCCGTTGGCTGAGCGGGTCGTGGATCTGCAGGCTTGCTGGTCCGGCGGGCCTCAGTCTCGCGGGCGATGCCTTGCTCGGCGGCCTTGCGCGGGTCGGCGTTCCAGTTGCGGGCTTGGTCAGCGAGGGCCGTTCGCACGGTCTCCGGTGGTGCATCGAGGGCTCGTGAGATGAGGTTGATGCCGTCTGGCCAGTTCGAGGTCGGGCTCGCGGCAAGGGCTGCGGCCGCCGCGTTGATGGCGGCGGCGGGCGACCCGGTGGAGGTTAGGTCGTGGATCATCTGGGTCGCCATCGGGGTGGAGTGGTCGAGGATCATGTTGAGGGTTGAGGGCCCGTCGCTGGTGAGGATCGATGCAGGGTCGCTGCCGGTGGGGAGCAGGGCGCGGGCGGGGTTGGCGCCCCAGGCGGAGAGCTGCCAGTAGTCGCGGACTGCAGCCTCTCTGCCTGCCGTGTCGGCGTCGGTGGCGATGACAACCTGGCCCTGTCCACATAGGAGTGCGGCTTGCTGGTCTGTGAGTGCGGTGCCGAGGGGCGCGAGGCCGCTGTAGCGGCGGGGGTTGCTGAGGGTGATGGCGATGGCGTCCATGGGTCCTTCGACGATGACCGGGATGGTGCCGGGGTGCCAGGTGCCATAGAACTGGTCGCCCTTGTGGAACAGGGCCGTCTCGCTGGTGTTCAGGTACTTCGGGGTGTCGTCGCTTGCGTCGGGGTGGCGGCGGCCGACGAAGCCGAGGATCGCTCCGGTGGGGTCGGTGATCGGGAAGACGACGCGGTCGCGGAACTGGTCGATCAGGCTGTTGGTGCGGCGAGTTCTGATGGCAACGCCAGCGAGCGTCATCTCCTGGTCCGACACGCCGTGGGTGCGGAGGTGGCGGACCAGGCTGGTCCAGCCGTTGGGGGCGTAGCCGGGCATGACTCGTGGGTGGGCGGTGAGGTCGGTGTGGAAGCGTTCGGCGAGGTAGGCCTGGGCCCAGGATCCGGGTAGCTGGGCGGCGTAGTAATCCTGGGTGAGTCGGTTGATCTGAATGAGTCGGTCGCGGGGGATGGGGCAGTCGCGCCAGGCGTCCGCGCGGGCGAACATGCGGCGGATGTCGGCATCGGTGGGCTCTGGTCGACCCAGGTTCTGATGGACCAGGGCCGTGAGGGCGAGGTCCGCGTCGACGCGGACCGCGATTGCAGGCTCGGTGGGCGACGGATGGCGTGTGACGGGCCGGGGGAGGTCGAGATCTGCAGGTGGCAGGTCCTCGGGCTGCGCCTCGATGGGGTCTGGTGGTCCTTGGGTGAGGGTGGCGATCTGGCAGACGAGTGCGAGGCAGTGATCCATGTCGGGGGAGACGGGGGCAGGGCTGAGGAGGCTGTGGAGGCTGAACCCGCGTTCGAGGGCCGTGTCGACCAGGTCGCTCAGGGTGGGCCAGAACGGGCTCTGTTTCAGGTCGACGGCGGTGCCGGCACCGACCACGCTGGCTATTTGGGTGGCCCATTGGCCGGGTGTGGGTCGCTGGTGGGCGGCGGTGAGTGCGTCTCGGGTGAGGATGCGGGTGATCCTCCACCACAGTGCGGACGCGGGGTGGTCGTCGGGTAGCGGACCGGCGCCGACGGCTGTGGCCAGGACCCCGCGGGTGTCCACGTTGGCTCGAGAGAGGGCCGCGAGGTGTTCGGCGAGGTGCCCGATGTACGGGTCTCGGTCGAGGGTCGGGTCGATGTCGTGGAGGGTGTCGCGCCATTCGATGAGCGCTGGTGCCTGGCCGTCCCGTACCCGTGCGAGGAGCCGGGTCTGGTGGTCGAACGCGAGTCGTGAGATCTGCGTGGGGCCGGTGGGGCGTCGGTCGGTGGGGTCGATGCTCATCGCGGCGCGCCAGACCTCGACGTCGTTCAGGGTGGCGGTGTCGGGCATCCGGGCACCTGCGTTGACCCAGATGGGTGTGGCCGCCTGGGAGACGGCTTGATCCCTCACGATGGTCACGAGGTCGGATACGAGGCGCGCGCGACGTGTCAGCCAGGGCCCGTACTCGGGGTCCTGGCGGAGCGGGTCCGGGGCCGGGCTGAGCCAGGGGAGAGGACCCGACCGAGTACCTGGGAGGGTGGTGGGGTCGAGCCTCCAGGCCAGGATGGCGGCCCGGTCGCGGGCTCCCGTGAGGTCGCGGTTCGCTAGGGCCTGGTCCAGTTGAAGCATCGGGTCGTGGCCGTGGGCGGCGAGCAGGATCAGGTGCGTCCGAAGTGTCGGCCAGGCGGCTTCGTCGATGATTCCGGGCAGTACGTGCTGGGCGTGCTCCTCGATGCTGGTCACGGTGGCTGTGCCGAGGTGGTGTTCGGCGGCGGCGGTGATGCCGTCGGTGTAGGCGCGGACGGCGTCGCCGAGCTGGAGCCGCGGGTCGATCTGGGCACGCAGTAGGGAGGTCGCCGACTCGGGGGAGGCGTCCCGGGCGAGGATCTGCTCGAGCAGGTCGGTGGGGGTCGGTGGGGTGATCGCTTCGGGCCGGATGAGGGTGGTGTCGTCGCCGTCGGTGACGGTCTGGAGCCAGATGTGGTTCTCGTACCGGCCGCGGGTGGCCATCGTGTAGAGCTGCTGACGGGTCAGGTCGGGGGTGGCAACGGTGTGGGTGGTGTCGCTGGAGATGCCTTGGGCGGCATGGATGGTGCAGGCATAGCCGAGCTCGACCGATGCGGCCACGTACTGGTGGGGGAGTGTCATCAGCCGCCCGGTGGGCCGGTGCTGCACCTGCAGGTCGCCGCCGGGGCTGACCTGGCGGACGGTCCACCGGTCCCCGTTCTTGACCCAGTCCGTCCGGGACCAGCGCAGCCGACGGTCGTTCGTCCGGGTGATCACCACATCACCGGCCGAGGCCTTGTTCCCATCCGCCAGCACCGCCTCCCACCCCGGAACACCCTCAGCGCCGGTGTGGGCGAGTCGGTCAGTGCGGGCACGGGCATTCAGGTCGGAGACCAGGGCGACCGTAGGGGCGAGCAGAACAGCGTCCAGACCCTTGTCTAGGTCAGCACGCCAGGCGCTGTAGGCGTGGTCGGTGACGGTGGCGAGGTCTCCGACATGGACCCGGTGGTTGTCGAGGTAGAACCCGAGCGCGGCGGGGTCGCCGTCGCGGAGGGCGAGGGAGGCGGCGGCTTCGGCGGGGTCGGCGAACCGCATCAGCTCGATCAGGGTGATGGCGCCGTGGACGGTCCGGATGTCGCGCAGGACGCCGCCGGCGCCGATCGCGGCCAGCTGCTGGTCGTCCCCGATCAGCCGAATAGTGGCCCCCCGGCCGGCGAGCCAGGTGGTGACCTTGTCGAGGCTGATGGTGTCAGCCATCCCGGCCTCATCGACGATCACCAACGTCCCCGGACCGATCCCGGAGGCCCAGTCGGGGAGGTCGTGGTGGTCGATGCCGTGGACCAGTTTCGCCATCGTGTCGGTGACCGACCGGGTCTGCGCTCGCAACAGGGCGGCCGCTGCGGCTGACGGTGCGAGCCCGATCAGGGTCCCACCAGCGGCGGTCCAGGCCCGGCCGAGGACCTGCATCGCAGTCGTCTTGCCGGATCCGGCAGGGGCGATCGCCAGCTGCAAACGGGCACCCGAGGTCGCCATCTGCGTCACCAGATGCGCCTGCCCCGCGGTCAGTTCCTGCCCTCCCTCAGCACTCTGAGCGATCGCTTGAGCGACGATCTCGGCACCGACGACGCGGGCACCGCGTGCACCAGCGAGGTCGACCAAGCGCCGTTCCGCCGCGAGCACGGCGTGTGTGGTGAAGAGTTCGGAGCCGGCGACGGTGTAGACGCTGGCCCCGTCCGCGCGGCGGAGTGCGGGGGGCTCGTGGATGTCGTGGTCGGGGCGGGCGAGGCTGACGCAGCGGTCCTTCGCCATGGCCACGAGCAGCTCGACGGCGGCGGGGATCTGGTCGATCCGAATGTGGGCGTAGCGGATCTGGCGCTGTGCTTCGGCCCGCAGATGGACGTCTTGCCAGGTCGCCCCGCGTGCCTCGGCGGCTGCCAGGATCTTCCGGGTCGCCTGCTCGAACCACGCCGCATCCGCCACCGGACCCGGCCGTTGCGGCCGGGTCAACGCCCGGGCGAGCATGTGCCGCAGCTGATCCTCGCCGCCCAACACCTCGACCGCCTGCCGGTGCCACACCGCCCGCTGCTCCCCGATCGTGCGGGGTTCGTGCTTCACATCACGGGTCGCCAACGTCGCCTGCTGCGCCAGCTTCACCGACTCCACCACCGTCGGCGGACGACCATGATCCCGCTGAAAGGCCGCCACCAAGCCTTCCCGGTAGGCCTCGATCTCGGCCCGCCGCGTCGACCACCGCTCATTCAACGCAGGCGACACACCCGAGATCTCACGGACCGGCCGGCCCCGGTCGCGGCTGACATAGCGGTCCTCGAACTGGAGCCCTTCGCGCTCCAGCAGCTTCACCAACGCCGTGTTGTAGGTCTCGGAGGCGGCCACGATGCCCTTGAACAACACCCGCCCATCGATCGCCAACCACTTCCCGCTCCCGGTCGCTTTCACCTTGTTCGCGACCGCGACATGGGTGTGCAGATCCGGGTCCCCGGCGCGGGTGTCTCGGTGGGTGAACGCGGCCCCGATCAGCCCGGTGACGTTGACCTGACGGGCTCCGCCGGTCCCTTCCCGGGTGAACAACAACGACGTCTCCACATACCGCAGCGCGATCTTCACAGCCTCCCGATGCGCGGTCTCGATGCGAGCCGCGATCCCCGGGCTGGCGACCGCCCACAACGTCGAGACGCTCTTCGGCGGCGAGAACGTCAGGTCGAAACCGGCCACCGTCGTCGCCGCCGGCCGCGACGCCCGCGCAATGAACCCGGACAGCTCGCGGGCATCCAAGGGCGCCCGGCCGAACTCCGCCATGAACATTCCCCGGGCCACCCGCGTGCGGATCGCCGCCCGATCATCCACCGACACAGCAGCCCCACCAGGAAGGCCCCGGGACCGGTTCAACGCGTCTATCTGCCGCGCGACCTCGACCCGAAACGCGGTGGGTCCTCCGGTGGGCCGGAAAGGTGAACCCAGCCGGATCGCCGCCGCCAGCGCAGTCGACGAGGCGTCGTCCCCGAGGGCTCTCTCGAGCTCTGCTCCGATCGGGTTGGTGCCGGCGCCGAACAGGGCCTGCATCTGCTCCGCGGTCACCACCGACCCGGCGAACCCGGGTCGGATCGCGTCACAACCGGTCCCGATCCACACCCCGGGGGTCTCCCCGCGCTCGGTGTAGTACGACGCGAGACCGGTGTAGCCCTTCTCCGTCGAGTCCATGGCAGCGACCTGCCGGGTCAGGTAGTCATACCCCGACCCCGCCGTCAGCTTGTGCAGCGACATCACACCCCAAGAGGCCCCCACCGACCAGGCTCCGGCCCATGGGCAGGCACTGATTTCGGGACAGTCCTGCCCGACGTGCAGGAGGTGTGTGGGACATGGACGGGGAACGTTTGTCCGGAACAGGCCTCCCGACATCTGAGCCGGAACGACTCCCGAGAACGCTTCGTATCAGTGACAGGTTTGGGAAGGAGCCAGGGATGTCGAAGTCTCAGGACCGAGTGGAGGCGCGAAGGGCGATCCAGGAGCGGGCGATCGCCAGGCGGCGGGAGCGTGAGCAGCAAGACGAACGGATCGCGAAACTCGCGCTGGAGGTGAGCGTGGCGCTTCACGAGGGACGACGCGCTGTCGAGGCGGCGGAACGGCGGGCAGGGCTGGCCCTGAGCCTCATGTTCACGGGAGAGGGTCTGTCCGTGACCGAGGTGATCGACTGGGTGGGCGACTCAAGTCTCACGGCGCGAGAAATCGCGCGGTTGCGTGGCCTCGCCACCCGCTCACCCGAACAGTGAGTGGTGCAACGGCGGGCGGACGGGCTAGTGGCCGAGTTGAGCCCGGCGACATTCCGGGCACCAGCACCCGTCGCGGTAGGCGAGCCGGCGACCGTGCTGAATCGCCGGATCTCTGCCCAGCATCAAGGCGTCATCGAGCTGCGTCCGAAGGACTGGATCCCGCCCGATCGCGGAAGCCACCCTCTGGGTGGTGATTCCCAGCCCTGCCGTGACAAGTGAGAACTTGCCGCCGGCCCTGGCACCGGCAAGGAGCTCGGGCCAGACCGCAATCACC
The DNA here is from genome assembly GCA_021803025.1 of Actinomycetes bacterium. Lineage (GTDB taxonomy): Bacteria > Actinomycetota > Actinomycetes > Propionibacteriales > Propionibacteriaceae > Fen-668. Next base: position 18,215 of record JAJZQV010000004.1, read on the forward strand.
GAGCCACGCAGGCCACGCATCGCCTCGAGGTTGTCCTCTGTCCACGGCGGGGCAGAGACGCTGCCACTGCGAACCCAAGCCCCAACGACCCGCTGCTCGACACCAAGGCACTCCGCCACCACAGCGACATCGCTCAGTGCGGCCGACTCGGCTCGGACCACCAGCCTTTCTACGTCAGTCGCCCGGGTCGCCAGAACGTCCAAGGCCCGCTCGGTGACGACGCCGGCTGGCCAACCGAGCACGCTGGCGATCGCTTGTTGTGCCGCGACTCCCAGGCCGTCAGCGAGCTCAAGACCAGCATCACTGAGGGCATAGCGGTTCGGAGCCGCGGAGCATCGGATGACCCATCCGGACTCGCGAAGGGCGGCGAGGCCCGACTTGGCCCAGCTGTATTGCCGGCCCGCGCCGGCAGCCACGTCCGGGATGGACGCCGGTTGATGCTCCACCAGACACAGAACGATCGCGATGCCGTTCGGAGTCAAGCCCGAAGCCACCGCCAGCCGTTGCTCAAGCATGTCGGCCGCCGCCCTAAGGGATCGCACCAGATCAGCACGCGCCGACGGTGGAGTCACGACCATGCAGCAGACCCTACGGGCATGAGCCGATCAACACGCGGGAACGCCAACACGGCGGAGTCAGTTCGCAGGCTTTTGCAGGGCTGCATTGGACCTCGAGAACATCGCACACCCCGGCCCGTCAAGGTGTGAGCCGGAACGGCCGGGCGCTGAGCCTCTTCAGAGCGGTGCTGGAGTCGAGCCGCCTCTGTGGGCGGCCGGGCCCTTGCGAACGAAGACAGTCTCAGCCCTACGGAGCTGGGAGCCCTTAGCGATTGGAGGTCATGGTGCCCGTACCAAGCACACCGGAGGGGAGCCTGCTGCTCGCTGCGCGAGCACTGCACACGGCTGCTGACCAAGCAGAAGACGACACCCGCACGGGACGAGCAACCCACGTCAGGGAGACCGACATCAAGATCTTGCTGTGGTTGTGTGCCTCGCTGCTCGGGGAGGGGAGAGACCTTCGCAGCACCCGTCCAACAAATCGGTCGGTCCATGCGTTGCTCCGACAGGCCGAGACAGAGCTGCGGCGATTCCCCCTCGGGGACTACCCAGCGGGCACGACCGAGGTCGTCATCGGCCTGTGTGACCTGATCCGGGACAGCCGGCCATGAGCGACACCGCAGACGATCTGCTGCTCCGCGAGGCCGAGCACCTGGCCAGAGACCTCCTCCTCAACGTGGACGACACGAAAGCCGCCGTCGCGGCACTGGTCAATAGTTGGGCGCCAGCCATCCAGGCCGCATCGGACTACTTCTCACCCCAAGCCGTCACCCCTTGCAGCCAGATCCTGGAGATCGCCCGTGGGTTGCGCCGCGACGCGTCGGAGTGGATCGGCGACGGCGGGACCGAGCCGCGACTCAGCCGAATCAGGGAGCTACTCAAGGACGGCGCCGCCGCGTCGGAAGAGATCCGCCGCCGACCGCAGCGACAGCACGCTGTCCTGCAGACGCTCTACATCGCAACCCACGCCGTAGCAGGCGCCGTAGCGCGGTACGGCGCGACCTTGAAGAAGGACGAGCCGACCAGAGCCCACGGCCAACTCGTCGTCGCCTTGAGCACGCGGATCCGAAGCGCTGAGCACATCCTCGATGCGCACCTCAGTGCCCGGCCGAGTGCGAGCCTTAGCGGCGATCCCACTCAGGCTCTTGCCACGGCGATCGGTGCCTGGGACGCCGCACTTCATGAGGCGCTCGTCGACAAGACCCCGGACCCACGCGTGCTCCTCGTCAACGCCAACGTCTCGATCGGCCTCCTGCGGCGCACGGCGGACATAGTCACCGCGGCAGCCGCGGACGGACACCTCGATGACTTCACCGTTCACGCCAGACTCCTGCCGACCCTGGCGCCTGCCACTGAGAGTTGGGAAGCAATACGTGCCACATGGCGAGCCCTCGCCCCCGCAACTACGGGGATCCCGTATCCGGTGGCCACAGCCGCCCAAGCGCTGCATCGAGCGCTCTACGCCCTGCCTCCGGACCCTCGGCCTGAGAGCTCCGTCGCCCTGCGGCTCGCGATCATCGGAACGGTGGAGGCGGCCCAACTCCAGGTCGGGGCCACCAGACGAGCCGACCTCAAGGGCATGGCATCGGGAGTATCGAAACTCACACAAGCAGTCTTCGACCAGATCCCGGAGGCCCGCTCGCTGACACTCTGGACCCAACTTGAAAGGCTGGACGGGCCGACACCGATCTCGATCCCGGCCCAGGTGCGAGCCGAGATGATGCACCAAGCCATCGGAACCCTTGAAGCCTCCGCCCTGGCAGCCTCTGCCAGCCACGGCCTCATTGAACGTGCTGCCCGCAGGGCTCAGCCACGTCGGGAGACGAAGCCACCGATGACCCGCGAGCGGCCCCGAGTCGGTATGGCCCGGCGGCCGTAGCCGCAACTCGTTCACTCGGCGGGACCACAGCAAGACGAGTCGAACAGTTGTACGAATGATCCGCAGTCTGCGACTCTGTTACCAAGGGCTGTGAGACGACCGTCAGGGCGTCCGGTGTCGGGCCGGCCACGTGACGTGATTGTGCGAGAGGGCTGACATGTCGTCGCGGATCCGATCTGACTTCGGAGGGCTGGGCGAGCGCATCCGACGGCGACCGACCCACTGCCTGGTCGATGAAGTGCATCCAGGGATCGTCTTGTCCTGGAGGAGCACTTCATCTGGCTGGGTGGCCCTTGTCGCTTACGGTGACGAGAGTGGGGTTCTACACGTTGGCCCGCTGCCAGCTACGAGGCTTAGGCCGCTCCCACTCATCGCTCGCTCGGTCGGTCGCGAGCCCAACGGCGGGTGAGCTGTGTTCCATTGGGATGGTGGTCTTCGCGACGCGAGCGTTTCGCTCTTCAGCGCCGGGACAGTTGGAGATCAAGAAAGTTCGCGGGGGCGGGCAGCGGCCGGGCGTGCTCTGGTCCGGGGTTCGCCTCCTGTTTGGTCAGCCTGGGCGTTCGACCGGTTCGGCCATCCGCCGCCGACTCTCTTTGTGAAGATTGATCGGCGTGACGTCCAGTACACGTCGGACCATCGTTTCCATGAACCTCGCCGGGGAGACTGACTCGGGGATGGCGTCGTGCCGGATGCTAACTGCGGGGAGGGTGGTCAGACTCCGCTCAACGTCAAGGTCCGTTAGGTCAGGCGGTGGATCCTCGGCAGTGGGATCGGTTTCGACGCCGGCGGCTACCAGCGGTTCGTCGATCGCTTCGGGCGGTCCTTCGGGGGCGTTTCCGCCGTACTCGATCATGACCAGGCATGTGGCGTGATAGGCGTCATCTTCGCGGCCAAGCTTCCCCAGGAGGTCGATCAGCCAAGCGGCAGTATCGGGTTGGGTGTCCAGGATGTCTGACCTGAGACCGAAGACGAACCCGAGTGCTGCAAGAGGGTGACGTAGCCTCAGGTTCTTGGCGTCCCCGTAGGACTCCTCGACTCGGTTCGCGGCGTTGTTGCCATAGGACGAGTCCATGCGTTTGGTCGAGATGAGGAGCTGAGGGCCGGTCATCCAGTCCGTCATGATGACGTCGACCTGTTTGAAGTAGTTCTTGCCGAGGATGCTCGCGCTCGCTGAGGTCACACCTTGGATGCTCGACGCCTTCTGCAGCCTGAGTTGGAGGGCTTCTCGTTCCTTGGCGGTAACAGCTCGCAGGAGTTGCACGATGGGCATGGGAAGGATCCTCGGATGCTGTGCCCTGGGCCACGTCGCGTCTGCGTCGAACCCGGCACGCCGCAGTTCGTAGCTCAGCCAGACGTCTAGTGCGAGGGCCGGAACTCCGCTCTGCGTTTCGGCGCCCAACTGGAGGGGCACGGCAAGCAGCCGTTCCAGGGCCGAGAAGTCGGGCTGGTACTTGACGTGTCCCTCTCCGTCGCGGATCCAAGGATTGGTATGGATTCCCGCCGGTGCGGCGTCGGCCACGATCTTGTCGAACAGGCCCCATGCTTGTTGCTTCGAGTTCGGGCTACCGGCCATTGCCACTCCTCGAAGTGCGTCGTCCACTGAGCACGGCCCGAGCCTCGCGGAGTGCCTCGCGGGCTGGCTTCTCAAGGTCTGCCAGGACGATGTTGTCGATGGTGTCAACGGCCCCCGCCAGGTCACCGCTCTCCAGAAGCTTGCTGACCCGGGGCTTGGCTTCCCTCAAGGGGGCTGCGTGTTCGCGGACAGTCGTAAGGGACGGCATGGCCCACACGTCGGCCTCCCTGGGTTCGATCTTGAGAACGCCGCCCCCGTAAGCCCTGCCGACCAGCTCGGCGCTGAGAAGGGTCGCTGAGTTGAGGCTAGCCAGAGACAAGAGCTCGTTTCCGATGTCCCTCACCTCAGTGTTCAGACGGACCCCGTGAACTGAATTGAGGTGGCGTGCTTGGGCTGAGTTAGTCACGAGCCTCGGCGTGTCGGCATTCATACACGTCAGGAGGAGATCCGCCGGCGGCAACAGTGGGACCTTGTACCAGGTCTGGCGGACTCGGCACTTGTAGGCCTCGTTCACCCCCGTGCGCAGGCCATCCTTTATGTATTCGGCTGCCGCGGGAGAAGGATGGTCGGTGGGATAGAACATCCACGTGGCTCGGCCAGCCTGGCCCAAAGCATCCAGCTTCTGTCGAGTCATCGCCAGGCCCCGAAGGTGAGCACTTCCAGGCGGGGAGATCCGAAGCAACTCACTGCGCCCTAGACCCAGGTCTCTTGCCCGCTGCGGCGACATTGTGAAGTAAGTGTTGTTGCCCGTCACCATGCCAAGGGAGGTATCTCCCCAAGCCTTCAAGGTGGTGAAGTTCCCTTCATCGCGCAGCATTGCAAGAGCGCGGGATGCATCCGGGTCAACTAGGGCAACCGTCCACTTGGCCGACGGGTCGGACGGCGTCCAGGACTGCCCCGGGGAAAGAGTTGTCAGCGCGGCAGCGTTCCTGGCTGACCTGATCACAGCCTGATCCGTGGGACCCTGCCGGTAACCGTCAGCCAACAGGAGTAGGGCGTCGGCCTCCGCGTTCGGAAAGACTTGCTCGTCGAACATCACCAGATCGACACTTCGGAAGTGATCGAACAGGTATCGCCGCACCGGTGCCGCGTAGTTCACCGTCAGCAGCTCCGCCGGAAGCACCAACCCGAGCCGACCACCCGGCTTCAAGAACAGCGATGAGTGGATCGTGAAAGCAGCCCAGCTTGATGCCAGCCCGTTCAAGGAGACGCCACCTCGCAGCGCCGCCCGCTGCGCTCGCGCCCGCTGCTCCCCAGTGAAGCCCTGGTAGCGGATGTAGGGGGGGTTGCCGATGACCGCGTCGTACACGGGTTGGGGATCGACAGTGAAGAAGTCCGCCTCACGGATATCCGCCCGGCCACCAGTCGCGGCCACTCGCGCTGAAGCCGCACGTACGCTCTCGCCGTGGATCTCGACCGCATCAACTTGCGGTACGGCAGACGCGGCGCCCGCCAGACCTCGGAGGCGATCGACCGCCGCCACGAGGAATGCAGCATCGCCAGCTGAGGGTTCGAGGACTCGATCATCCTGGTCCCGCAGCGCCCATGCGGCGACGAACCTGGTGATCTCCTCCGGGGTGAAGAAAGCTCCGCGGGCCTTCCTTAGCGTCGGGCTGTCCACGACGGGCGAAGGCACAGGACTCATCACCCCATCCTGCCGCACAGCCGCCCTGATCACCCGGTTCATCTTGCGTGTGTCGAACCCAGGTCGTCCCGCACGGCACGCCCTCTTGGGGACGGGCGCGCAGGGTCACAGGGCGAGGCCTCCTCTCAGCAGTGAGTCGAATCGAACCGCTTCGGGCTGGCAGGCCCGATCCCGGGTGTGGCGCTCGCCAGGGAGGGGCGCATGAACCAGTGATGCACCAGATGCGCCCACGATCTTGCCTTGGGGTACCAGTTGACGCCCCTAGATCAGACGGCGCAGCAGGGTAGGTTCGTCCCGTGACCGACGCAGCCAGACCCCAGTACCGGGTGCTGATCACCGACCTGGATAACACGCTCTGGGATTGGTTCGGGGCCTGGTTCAAGTCTTTCGACGCCATGCTAGAGCGTTTGACAGCCTTGTCCGGAGTTCCTCGAAGTGAGCTCGAGGCAGAGATTCGCGATATTCATCGGCTGCGTCACACGACTGAATATTCAAACCTCGTGAACGAGATCCCTGCCCTTGTTTCGGCCGCCAGGGGAGAGGATCCGAGCAGATTCTTCCACGAAGCATTACACGTCCTCCGGTCTACCCGTCGCGCGGAGACTAGGCTCTATCCAGCTGTGTTGGAGACCTTGCGAATGCTCCGCGAGAGGGGAATTCGCGTAATCGCCTATACTGAATCGGTAGCATATTGGACTGAATGGCGAATCAAGTACACGGGCTTGGACGGGATGTTGGATGTCTTATACTCAGCGCCAGATCATGACCTCCCCACGGGAATGACCCGGGATAATCTTCGCCATCTCTCGGCCGATTCTTATGGGCTCCGAATGACTGAGCATCGCCATATCCCAAGAGAAGCCACGAAACCGAACGTAGCAGTCCTCAGATCGATCTTGGCAGATGCGGGGATTGAGCCGGAGCAGGCAGTCTACATCGGCGACAGCCTCATGAAGGACGTCGCGATGGCCCAGGCGGCAGGAGTGCTCGATGTACATGCGGCGTACGGAGAAGCCCAGGCCGCCGAGGGATACGATCTGTTGAGGCGCGTGTCACACTGGTCTGATAGCGAAATCCAGCGCGAGAGGACGCTCTTCGAGCATCGTGAGACGATCACCCCGTCGGTCGTTTGCGAAAGTGGTTTCCACCAAATCCTATCCGTGTTCGACCTAAAGGGTATCTATGACAGAAGACGCGAACAATGAGGTAGTTGAGAGCTCCTCGATATTGACAGAGAGCGAACGGGTGAGCTTCTACATGGAAATGTGGAAGCAGTCCGTCGAGACTCAGCAGCACTTCAATACAATTGAGTGGCAGATCCGCGGGCTTGCCCTGACTGTGGCTACATTCGCCCTGGGCGCCTCTGGTTTGGTGGCTAAAGACGGAATCTCTATCGGGAAGATCAGCTTCGGTGCGGTCGTCTCGGTGGCCGGGCTCGTGCTTTGGTACGCCTTCTACTTCGTGGATCGGTACTGGTATCATCCGCTCCTCAAAGCAACTGTCGACCATGGATCACTTATCGAGGATGAGATCAAGAGGAATCTTCCGCAGGGCGGTATGACGAGGAAGATCACAGCTGGGAGCGCGTACAAGCCGAATCGCCTAGTGAGGTTTCTGAGCCGGACGCCAAAGGGGGGAGAAATGCACTCTGATGATAAGCTGGCGTGGTTCTACAAGATTGGAGCAGCGGCGCTCCTGGTCACTGCGGTGGGTTTGCAGGCAGCAGCCCTTCTATCCCCGGTTGCCCCGTCGCCGCAACAAGTCGTTGTCTCTGTGACCCAGGCGGCATCTTCCGGGCCAACTCATCGCTGAGCCTCAGGTCCCGACTCGCCGGGTCCGAGGGGATTCCCGAACGGGACCTCCCCTTGCGAGGGGCCTCCCCTCGAGGGTGACTGCCAATGGTGCCGATCACACTGGGGGAGTAAGCCCGCTCGTGCCGCCCTGCTTGGCTGCGTAGTAGATCAACCCACCAGCTGCGAGCAGCACTACAGCGCCAATGAGGAACTGCTCGGGCGTGAGGTGTAGCTGCGCGTCCATGCGCAGGTTCAAGCTGAACACCGGCGCCGGGAGCGCGGCGGGTGCCATTCCGGGCTCGCTCAGTCTGAGTCCGATGTTGCGTAGGCCTGTCGTGATCGCGGCCGTCGATGCGGCAAGGTCGTTGCGGTCGAATCGGACCTGCTCCACATCGGTGAGCATGCCCATCGGCAGATTGCCGAGGCTCTTCTCAACGAGAGCGATGGCGAGCTTCCCGCTCATCGCCACGTAGCCGGCCTCCTGCTGTACGTAGGGAGAGGCATACCCGTCGTCAGTCAACAAGACGACATAGCCGCTGGAATCCCGCAACTTCTGGGCAACCTTGTCCGTGAGACGCGCTCCTGGCTGGTAGTCCCACTCGGCCACCCATGCCTCGTGCCCGCTGGCTTCCACCTGCTCCTTGAGCCATCGTGCGAGCGTTTCGTCCTTGGTGGCGTGGCTGATGAAGACCGTCGCGCGGGTTGGCGATGGTGGCTGTTGGATGCCGCTGAGACTCAAGTCGCAGGTGTACCACGCTGGTGTGACCAATTCTTCGATGACGGCCAACATCGTGCTGAGCAACATCGCCGCACGTGGCTGGAGTTCGGTCCCCAGAGCCCGGAACTGCTTGTCCTCGGTACCCCGCGCTGCGACGAGGTTGTCAACATGCACGACGTGACGCGGCGCGACAATGTGCCGGCTGAATGACAACTACTCGGCGATCTCGAAGCATCCGCTGCGGTTCCCAGCGGGAGCAATGAAACTGTGGGGTCCGGGTGCCGCTTGGATGCCGCGCCTAGTCATCTATGGGGCGGCCGCCCGACATTCCACAACGAGACCTTCCGGCTCACCATCAGATCGTCTGTGTCAAGGTCTAGCCCGTGTCTGTTCATACGCCTGGTCTCCAAAGGGGCTAGCACTGGCGGGCCTCGTCGGCCAGGAACCGGTACCCGAACTCTGGACCCGGTGAGCATCGAACAGCGCCTTCGTAGTGCCTCAGTTGGCTAGGGACGCGGCGCCTTGGCGTAGAACGTGGAAGGTGAGGTCGCGGCGTCTCCGTGGCCCGTCGAGCTGCCGTGGGCGTAGAACAGACGTTTCTCCGACATCGGCAAGACGCGGTGGTGACCCGGCATGACGCGTCCGTCGCGTCCGGTGGCAACTTCCCAGCCGGATCCCGGGCCGGTCTTGAACGCAGCTCAAGGGGTTCCCTGTAGGCACAGCTGGGGCGCGTGGGGGGTGCAAGCCCAACAGCAAAGCCGTTCCAACCAGAGTATTTCCCCTAGTCGGAACGGCTTTGAACTCTGGCTCCCCCGACTGGACTCGAACCAGTAACCCTTCGATTAACAGTCGAATGCTCTGCCAATTGAGCTACGGGGGACCGCTTGCGGCGCTGCAGAAGGCTAGCAGACCTGGTGTTGGGCTGTCGCATCGACAGGGGGCGCGCGGGCTAGCGTTCGAGCGTGGCAGCGACGACTCTTCGTACAGGCTCGGACCTCGACGGCGAGGAGGTCTCGGGTGTCGACCTGAGCGGCGTACGGGCGGGCGACGTCCGCATGCTGGAGTGCCGTCTCGTGGACTGCCGCATGGATGAGGCGAAGCTGACGGGCCTGCACGTCGTCGACTCCACGTGGGTACGGGTGGCGGCGAGCAACCTCGCCTGTCCGCACTCGTCGTGGCGCGACTCGGAGATCCGGGATTCCCGGTTCGGGCTGCTCGACCTGGCGAGCTCGACGCCGAGAACAACGTCTTCGGCATCCACCAGCCCGATCCTGACGTCACGTCGCGTCGTGGCGCTCCGGAGGACAGTCACGCCAGCGAGCTGAGCCAGGACTCGTGCAGGCTGGCGTAGTGACCTCCGGTGGCCAGGAGGTCGGCAGGATGGCCGTCCTCGATGATCCTGCCGTGCTCGAGCACGAGGATGCGGTCGGCGATCTCCACGGTCGACAGCCGGTGCGCGATGATCACGGCCGTGCGGTCCGCGAGCAGCGTCTGCAAGGCCCTCTGCACCGCTCGCTCTGACGGGATGTCGAGCGACGAGGTCGCCTCGTCGAGGATCAGGACGCGCGGGTCCGCCAGGACGGCCCGGGCGAAGACGAGCAGCTGCCTCTGCCCGGCGGACAGGCGTCCGCCACGCTTGGCGACGTCGGTGTCGTACGTGTCGGGCAGTGCCTCGATGAAGGTGTGCGCCCCGACGACGCGTGCGGCCGCCTCGATCTCCTCGCGGGACGCACCGGGCTTGCCGAAGGCGATGTTGTCGGCGATCGTGCCCGCGAAGACCACGTTCTCCTGCGTCACCATCGTCACCGCCCGCCGCAGGTCGCCGTCGGCGAGGTCCCGCAGGTCCACCCCGTCCAAGCGAACTGTCCCGCTGGTCGGGTCGTAGAACCGGGAGATGAGCTTGGCGATCGTCGTCTTGCCGGCTCCCGTCGTGCCGACCAGCGCGACGGTCTGGCCGGCGGGGACGTGGAGCTCCAGGCCCGGAAGCACCGGAACGCCGGGCACGTACGAGAACTCGACGTCGTCGAAGTCCAAGGCGCCATGGGCCTGCGGCAGGGGCGTCGGGTCGCTGGGCTCCGGCACGCCGTCCTCCTGCTCGAGGACGCCAGAAAGCTTCTCCAGCGCGGAGATCGCCGACTGGAAGGAGCTGTAGAACTGCGAGATGTCCTGCATCGGCTCGAAGAACTGACGCAGGTACAGCAGGAACGCCGCGAGGACGCCGACCGTCATGGAGCCGTTCAGCACGAACAGGCCGCCGATGAGCAGGACGATGCCGGTCGCCGTGTTGCCGATGATGCGGATGCCGGGCTGGAAGACGGCGAAGAGCCGGAACGTCCGTACGTTGATGGCCCGGAACCGGTCCGCGAGGTCCATGAACAGGTCCTGGTTGCGCGGCTCCCTGCGGTACGCCTGGACCGCCTTGATCCCGGTCATCGTCTCGACGAACTGCACGATGACCATCGCCGACGCCTCGCGGACCGAGCGGTAGTTCGTCGCCGACTCGCGCCTGAACCACCGCAGCAGGAGCACGACGAACGCCATCGAGCCGAGGCACAGGAGCCCGAGGCGCCAGTCGAGCAGCAGCAGCATGACCGACACGCCGACGATGGACAGCACCGCGTTGACGAGTCCGTCGAAGCCGCCCTGCAGGAGCTCCGCGATCGCATCCATGTCCGAGGTGAGCCGCGAGACGGCCCGGCCAGACGTGTACGAGTCGTGGAAGGCCACGTCGAGCCGGAGGAACTTCCGGAAGACCCGGCGCCGCAGCTCGAGCAGGACGTCCTGCCCGATCTGTCCCGAGAGGCGGAGGAAGAAGATGCGCGTGACGGTCTGGACGGCCACTGCGACGACCATGGAAGCCACGACCACGACGAGCGTCGCCGCCGAGCCGCCGGCCAGCAGCGGCGGGACGCCGAAGTCGATGCCACGCTGTACGAGCCAGGGGGTGGCCAGCCGCGCGAGGTTCTCCACCACGACAGCCACGACGAGCAGGCCGATGGAGAAGCGGTACGGATGGAGCAGGTCTCGCAGCAGAGCCCTGCTGCGAGCCACGAGCTTGATCCCGGCGCGCTCGCTGAGCGCCTCGCGCTGCTCGGCCGCGACACCGCGCCACTCGAGGTCCCTCGCGGTCTCGTCGCTGCGGTCGACCGACTCGGGCGCCTCCTCCACCGAGGGGTTCTCCTCTGTGGAGGTGTCCTCCACGGTCACTGCGCCACCTCCCGCTCCAGCTCGTCCAGCTCGGACTCGGCGTCGAACGAGGCGCTGAGCAGGTCGCGGTACTCGGGCACCGACGCCAGAAGCTCACGGTGGGTCCCGACATGGGTGATCGTCCCGTTCTGGAGCAGCGCGACCCTGTCCGCGAGCATCACGGTCGACGCCCTGTGGGCGACGACAAGGCCGGTCACGCCGACGAGCACGCGCTTGAGGGCCTCCTCGACGAGCGCCTCGGTGTGGATGTCGAGCGCGGAGAGCGTGTCGTCGAGCACCAGCACCCGGGGCTTCACGAGGATCGCCCGGGCGAGTGCGAGCCGCTGCCGCTGGCCGCCCGACAGACTCATTCCCTGCTCGCCGATCCGCGTGTCGAGGCCCCAGGGCAGGTCGTGCACGAAGCCCGCCTGGGCGGTCTCGAGAGCCTCCTCGATCTCCTCCTCGGTCGCCTCCGGGCGACCCAGGGTCAGGTTCTCGCGGACCGACATGGAGAAGAGGGTGGGATCCTCGAACGCCGTCGCGACGATGCTCCGCAGGTTGGCGAGCTTGAGCTCTCTGATGTCGACGTCGTCGATGGTGATGCAACCGCCGGTGACGTCGACGAGGCGGGCGACGAGCGATGTCAGCACCGTCTTGCCCGAGCCCGTGCCGCCGACGATGCCGATCGTCTCGCCCGCCCGAACGTGCAGGGTGAGGTCGTGCAGGACGTCTTCCGACGCGTCGGGGAAGCGGTACGAGACGTGGTCGAACACGATCTCGCCGCGCGGGTCCTCGAGGTGCAGCGGACCGTCTGCGATCGCCTCCGGCTCGTCGAAGATCTCGGTCACCCTGTCAGCCGCCGTCATCGCGTCCTGGGTCATCGACAGCAGGAAGCCGAGCGCCGCGACCGGCCAGATCAGCGACAGCATCATCGTGATGAACGCGACGAGCGTGCCGAGGGTCAGGTGGTGCTGCGCGGCGGCGAACGCACCGATCGTGAGGACTGCGACCAGCGCCAGGCCGGGGATCACCTCGAGGAACGTCCAGAACCTGCTCGTGTTGCGGACGCGGGCCAGGCTGGTCGCGTACAGGACCTTCGCCCGCCGGTCGAACATGTCGTAGACGAGCTGGGAGCGGCCGAACGCCTTGATGACCCGTACGGACTGCATGGACTCCTCGACGGTGCTCGCGACGTCCCCGGTCTGGTCCTGGATGCCGCGAGACAGGCGCGTGTAGGTCCGCTCGTTCACGAGGCAGACCAGCACGACGGGCACGGCCGCGACCGCGACGACAAGCCCCATCGGCCAGTACAGATGAAGCAGCAACGACGTGACCACGACGATCTGGAGCAGGTTCATGACGATCATGAGCAGGCCGAAGCCGATGAAGCGCCGCATCGTCGACAGGTCGTTCATGATGCGGCTCAGCAGCTGGCCTGACTCCCACCTCGCGTGGAACCCCCACGGGAGGCGCTGCAGCTTCGCGTACATGTCGAGCCTGACGCCGGTCTCGGAGCCAAGCGTCGCGATGGCCATGACCCAGCGCCGGAGGAACGCGAGGCCGCCCTCGACGAGTCCGAGCCCCAGGGCGACAGCCCCGAGCGCAAAGACACCCTGCCGGTTCCCGGCGGCGATCGGACCGTCGATGAGCTGGCGGGTCACGAGCGGGATGACGATCGAGATGCCCGTACCGCCCAGCGCGGCGAGGAACATCACGACGAAGCGGACGCGGTACGGCCGGATGTACGGCCCGAACCGCAGCAGCGACGTCAACGGCACCTGCCGCTCCGGTGCGTGGCGCAGGGACGGCGGCCGCGTCAGCGAGTCGCCGTACAGAACCCGTACGCGCTCGCTCGCGCTCATGGGTCCGGCACGCATGAGGTTTTCCTTCGTGTGATTGGGGGAGTGGACCCTCTTCAGGGGCCTCTCGGCAGCCTAGACCCGGGCGTCAAAGGTTTCACCTGGTCGCGCGTGCTTCTCAGAGGCCGGTGCGGAGCGCCACGGCGGCAGCACCGGATCGCCGGTCTCTCGCTGTTCACGCCCCTCCTCGTCCACCTCCGACGCTTGACGCTGCCTCTGACAGAACCGCGTAAAGCAGTGGCGTCGGGCGCCAGCGGTTCCCTACCCTCGTTGAGGCCCGGGACACAATGGCCTGGGAAGCCGGTCCGTCGACGCCTGCACAGGCCGTGGCCGACGCCTGCACCGATCAGTCACGGTCTCGACACCAGGCCGTGCGGCCACGATGCTGGCGCTAGGGCCGTACAGCCGTCAGACTCTGCCCAAGGACGCCCGATTCCGCAGCCAGCGGAAAGGAGGAACCGTGATGAGCCAGGTCGTGCTGCTCAACGCGACGTACGAGCCACTGGGTGGCGTCACCTTCCGTCACGCCATCGGGATGCTCGTGCGGGGTGTGGCCATCGTCGAGGAACAGGACGGGGTCCTGACGTTCGGCCCTTTTCCGCGACCGCGCGTCATCCGGCTCGTACGCTTCGTCGCGACGACCTGGCTGTACAAGCCCGCGGGCTTCTCCAAGCCCGGCGTCCTCGCCCGTGACCGGCGGACGTGCGCCTTCTGCGGCGGGTACGCGACCACGGTCGACCACCTCCGCCCGAAGTCGCAGGGCGGTGCGAACTCGTGGCTCAACTGCGTCGCCGCGTGCAAGGCGTGCAACGGGCGCAAGGCGAACCGCACCCCTCACGGTGCGGGCATGAAGCGGCTGCACTGCACTCCGTACGTGCCTCGGGTCATCGACCTCATCAACGCGGCCTGAGCGGGCGCGCGAGCCCTTCTCGGAGCATAGGGTCGCGCCTAGCATCGTCGTATGAACCGGACCGCTCGTCCTGGCGGCTCTTGCCCTGTCGGGATGCGCCCATGCAGCCCCCACCGTCTGGGGAGTCGCCGGTCGCCGGCCACGTCGTACAGGTCGTCGCCGTCACGGCGCCCGCCAGCGGCACCACGGGGCGTGACCGTGCCGGACTCGTCTCGGTCCTGCAGGGCCTCCGGCACGGGTGAGGCGCGCTCGTTAGTCTGAGCGGCATGGAACAGCGTCGTCTAGGAACGTCAGGTCTTCGCGTCTCCCGGCTGGCTCTCGGCTGCATGAGCTACGGGGACGCCAGCAGGGGCGGGCACCCGTGGGTGCTCCCCGAGGAGGAGTCGCAGGACTTCTTCCGCCAGGCCGTCGAGCTGGGCATCACGTTCTGGGACACGGCGAACGTGTACTCGGGCGGCAGCTCGGAGGAGTTCACAGGCCGCGCGATGCGCCGCTACGCCTCGCGCGAGGAGATCGTGCTCGCCACCAAGGTGCACGGGAAGATGCACGACGGGCCGGGCGGCTCCGGCCTGTCGCGTAAGGCGATCCTCGAGAACATCGACGCGTCCCTCAACAGGCTCGGCACCGACTACGTCGACCTCTACCAGATCCACCGCTTCGACCCGGCGACACCTGTCGAGGAGACGATGGAGGCGCTGCACGACGTCGTCCGCGCCGGCAAGGCCCGCTACATCGGCGCGTCGAGCATGTGGGCCTGGCAGTTCTCGAAGATGCAGTACGTGGCCCGCCTTCATGGGTGGACCGAGTTCGTGTCGATGCAGGACCAGTACAACCTCATGCAGCGCGAGGAGGAGCGCGAGATGTACGGGCTGTGCGCCGACCAGGGCGTCGGTGTCCTGCCCTGGAGTCCCCTGGCGCGCGGCCGGCTCACGCGGCCGTGGGGGACCGACACCACGCGCGACGGGTCCGACCAGATGATGCGTCACTACGGCGAGGCGGACGCGGCGGTGGTCGCGGCCGTCGAGAAGGTCGCCCGTGAGCGGGGCGTGCCCATGGCGCAGGTCGCGCTCGCCTGGGTGCTGCGCAACCCCGTGGTCACCGCGCCCATCGTGGGTGCCACCAAGCCGCACCATCTCACCGACGCGGTCGCTGCGCTCGACATCCGGCTCAGCGACGAGGAGGTCGCCATTCTCGAGGGCGCCTACGTGTCGCGGCCGCCGTCCTACTTCGGATGACCACGCCCCCTCTGCCCTGACTGGGCGCAGGCGAGGAGCGCCCGTCATTCCGTCGATGTGCACGTCATGACCGGAGGTTGCGGAGGCGTCGCCAAGGCATGCGACCGGTTTCAAGCCCTCATGTCGATGGAGTCGACCGGAGCTCGTAGGTGCTCTCGTGGCCGACGAGGAGCGTGGTGTCGAGCATGACCGTCACCGGGGCGTCCGGACCTTCGCCGGCAAGACGCTGGAGGAGAAGCTCGGCAGCCTCCATGGCGAGGTCCTCGACGGGTTGCGTGACGAGCGTGGGCCGGGGTCGGATCAGCCGCGCGAGCTCGAGGTTGTCGAAGCCGACCAGCGCGGGCCGCGAGCCGGGCTCCAGCTCGTTGAGAGCGACCGTGGCGCCGAGCGTCAGGTCGTAGTTGGCGCATACGACCGCCGTGGGCGGGGCGCTGAGACGCATGAGCCGCCGCAGGCCCGCGTAGCCGCCCTCGATGCTGATGTGCTCCGGTGCCGTGAGCTCGCTGCGAGGAGCCACGCCCGTACGGCGCTGCACCGCGTCGCGAAAGCCCGCGCGGCGCTCCCGCATCGTGTACGTGGTGTCGGGTCCCGCCAGCAGCCCGATCGTCCGATGGCCCACCGTGCCGAGCAGGCTGACGGCGGACGCGATCGCCGTACGGTTGTCGATGACGACCGAGTCCGTGCCGCGCACGAGACGGTCCACGGCCACCACCGGCACCCCGCGGGCGCGGGCCGGGGCCAGGAACGTGTCGTCGTCGTCGACGGGGACGACGACGATACCGTCGACCATCTTGCCCACCAGGAACCGCATGACGTCCGTCTGCGAGGCCGCGTCCTGGCGCGAGTCGCAGATGATCGTCCCGTACCCCGCCTCGCGGAGCCTCTCCTCGATCCGCGACACGATCGTCGTGTTGAACGTCGACGCGAGCTCGTCGAGGATCACCCCGACGGTCATCGAGCGGCGACTGCGCAGCCCGCGCGCCACGTTGTTCACCTGGTAGTCGAGCTGTGCGGCGGCCTTCTCGATGAGCTCCCGGTTGGGGCCGAGAACGTTGCCTCCGTTGTAGTACTTGGAGATCGTCGCCAGGGACAGGCCGGTGAGTCGACGGATGTCCTTGTACGTCGCCGGCACGTCGACCCCCCTTCGGCGAAACGTTTCGAATGCACTGTCCCAGCCGTCTGTGAGGGTGTCAACCGAGACTGCGAGTCGGCCGAGCCTGCGAGCAGGAGGAGGCCGGTGAGGACACCACGCTCGCCGGGATTCGGCGTCTCGTCGAGCAGGCGCAGAGCTCCACGTCGAGAGCGCAGCGGCTCGCGGACCGTGCCGCCGCCTGGCTCTTCTGGTTCGCCCTCTCGGCCGCCGCCATCACAGGGTTCGTGTGGACGGCTCTGGGCCAGCCCGACCAGGCGGTGACCCGCGTCATCACGGTCCTCGTCATCGCGTGCCCCCACGCGCTCGGCCTGGCCATCCCGCTCGTCGTCGCGATCGCCACCGAGCGGTCGGCACGTGCAGGAGTGCTCGTCAAGGACCGGCTCGCCCTCGAGCGGATGCGGACGGTGGCGACGGTGGTGTTCGACAAGACCGGCACCCTGACCAAGGGCCAGCCCGCGGTCGCGGGTGTGGAGACGGCCGCCGGCGCGTCCGAGGAGGACGTGATCGGCTGGGCTGCGGCCGCGGAGTCGGAGAGCGAGCACCCCTTGGCGCGGACCGTCGTGAGGGCCGCCGGGGAGCGGCACCTTCGCGTCCCGTCCACCACGGGCTTTGCCTCGCACCCGGGACTGGGCGTCTCGGCGCACGTGTGACGCCCGGGGGATCGCCGAACGGGTCGCGGTGGAGATCGGCATCGACACCGTGCTCGCGGAGGTCCGGCCCGAGGACAAGGCTGCGAAGGTCTCCGAGCTGCAGTCCAGGGGTGAACGGGTCGCGATGGTCGGCGACGGTGTCAACGACGCTCCCGCGCTGGCTCAGGCGGACGTGGGGCTGGCGATCGGAGCGGGTACGGACGTGGCGATCGCCTCGGCGGGCGTCATCCTCGCCGGAGACGACCCTCGGACAGTCGTGTCCGTCATCGAGCTGTCGAAGGCCACGTACCGCAAGATGGTCCAGAACCTATGGTGGACCGCCGGGTACAACCTGGTCTCGGTCCCGCTCGCGGCGGGGCTGCTCGCCCCGATCGGGATCGTGGCGCTCAACGCTCAGCTGCTCCGCCGGCTCGACCTTCGACCGGGACACCGTGATGGCGATCGGAGGCTCGCGGCAGCCACAGTGTGAGGAGGGCCCCTGGCCCGGACCGTCGCTTGAACGCGATGAGCCGCCCTCAGGGCGGGCCATCGCCGAGGCGCAGGGGGAGTACCCGTCCATGTGCCTCATGCCCAGCGACCTTCTGGCCGAGATCCGCAGCCACCTGGGGAGCTGAGCCAGCGCCCTGTCAGGCGGGGTCCTCCCACAGGTGCTTGGACTCCAGGATGCTCTGGTCGACGATCTGGCGAGCCGCCGCGCGGGCGGCGTCCGGCTCGCGCTTCTGGATCGCCCGCGCCAGCGCCATGTGCCGCTCGAGCGCCTCGTCCACCGGTAGGGGCGGGGTGAGGTGATGACGTACCCGGCCTCGGAGGATCTCGCCCACCGCGGGGGCGAGGCTCGCGAACATCTCATTGCCTGACGCCTCGAGCACCATCGTGTGGAAGCTCACGTCGAGCTCGATGAAGTCCGAGCCGTCCGTGTGTCCGGCGACCCACAGCGATGCCGCCATGCCGACGAGGGCACCCACCGTGGCGTCGTCCCCCCGCGTCGCCGCGAGCGCGGCCGCCTCGGGTTCGAACGCCGCCCGGAGCTCGGCGAGGGACCTCAGCTGGGCCATCCGGTTCGGCGAGGCGAGACGCCACCGGACGACCTGCGGGTCGAAGACGTTCCACGAGCGCGAGGGCAGGACGACCGTCCCGACCCCGCGTGTCGACGACACCAGGCCCATCGACGCGAGAACGCGCAGCACCTCGCGGACGACGGACCGCGAGACACGGTGCGCCTCGGCGATCTCGTCGATGGACATGACCTGCCCGGTCGGTGACTGGCCCCCGACGATCTCGATCCCCAGCGCATCCAGAAGCCCTCGGTGCAGGTTCCGCGCTGTACCAGCCTGCGGCTCGGGATTCGTTATCAACACGTCATACATCCTATGCGTCGTTCAGTTCAATTCATCCGGTTTGTAGGTTTACTGTGTGTACACAAGGCGGACGAACGAGGGTGTTCGGTGCCTGGATCGGCCAAGGAAGGCCGACGACGAGCGGAGGAAATCGATGGCGACAGTGAGCCGACGGACTGTCCTGGTGGCAGCGGGAGGCCTGGTGGCTGCGGCCGCAGCGGGCTGCAGCGCGAACGGGAGCGGTACGGGAGGTGGCGACTCCGGAGGGTCCACCACGGTCAAGGTCACGATGGCCAATCATGTCTGGACCGAGAACGTGAAGAAGGCGATCCCTGACTTCGAGAAGGCCAGCGGCCTGAAGATCGAGATCACGCAGCTCGCTGAGGACCAGCTGAGCGACCAGTACAACGTCAAGCTCAACGCGGGTACGTCGGAGATCGACGTGATGATGTACCGCCCCCTGCAGGAAGGCCTCCTGTTCGCCCAGAACAAGTACCTGGCCGACCTGACCTCGAAGGCCAAGGGTGACTCGACGTGGGACCTGTCCGACTTCCAGCCGGCCCCGATCGCGGCGACGACCTACCAGAACAAGGTGGTCGGCGTCCCGATCATCACCGAGCGAGAGGTCCTCTACTACCGCAAGGACCTCCTCCAGAAGGCCGGCCTCTCCGTCCCCACGACTCTGGACGAGCTGCAGGCCGCGGCCCAGAAGATCAAGGCGGCCAACCCCGATATCGCCGGCTTCGTAGCGCGCACCGGCAAGTCGCCGGCCGTCACGCAGTTCTCGAGCTTCCTGTACTCCATGGGGGGCGACTGGGTCGACTCCGCCGGCAAGGCCGCGGTGAACTCCGACGCCGCCAAGAAGGCGTACGCCCTGTACGGCGGCCTCATCAAGAACTTCGGGCCTGCCAACGTGTCCACCGACATGAGCTGGCCCGAGGCGATGGCGATCTTCACGCAGGGCAAGGCAGCCTTCTACACCGAGGCCGACTCGCTCTACAAGAACGCCACCGACACCGCCAAGTCCAAGGTTGCCGACACCGTCGGGTTCGCGGTCTTCCCCGCCGGTCCGGCCGGCAGCAAGCCGTACAACATCCCCTCGTGGGCCCTCGGCGTGAACGACGCCAGCAAGAACCAGGCCAACGCGTGGAAGTTCATCCAGTGGGCGACCAGCAAGGACCAGACGATGGCCCAGCAGAAGGGCGGCGTCCCCGGCGCCCGCGCCTCGGTCTGGGCGGCGCCTGAAGGTACGTCCACGTACCCGAAGGACCTCGCAGCGGCGATCGCGGCCAGCACGAAGGGCGGCGTCAACCACGACCGTCCCGTCGTCGCCCAGGTCGTGAAGGCGCGCGAGGCCGTCGGGCAGCCGATCGTCGACGCAGTCAAGGGCAACGACCTCAATGCGTCGGTCGAGGCCGCCGCCAAGGCGTTCCAGGCCGTCCTGGACTCCGACAAGAAGTAGTCCGTCCACCCCCCCGAGGGTGAGGCCGTACGCGTCCTCACCCCCGGAAGGAGCCGCCATGACTTCTGCCGTGACCGCGCGCGCCGCCCGGCGCGACGCACTCTCCCACTGGGCGGACAGGCACCGTCGCTGGCTTTTCGCGCTGCCCGCGATGATCTTCATCGTCTGCCTCATGGCGTTTCCCGTCGTCTGGACGGCCTGGCTCTCCTTGACGAACGCCTCCGGCTCGGTCCGCGCGGACTCGTCGTTCATCGGCCTGAAGAACTACGGCGACATCCTCACCGACACCAAACGCTTCTGGCCCGCTGTCGGCCGGACGCTGTCGTTCACCGTGGTGGTCCTGTTCTTCGAGATGCTGCTCGGCCTGGGCATCGCGTTGCTCCTGTGGCGGCCGTTCCGCGGAGAGCGCTGGGTCCGGACGGCCATCCTCATGCCGCTCGTCGCCACTCCCGTGGCCGTCGGCATGATGTGGCGGCTGATCTTCGACCCGTCGATCGGCCCCGTCAACCGGCTGCTCGTCGCGGTGGGCATCCCAGCCCAGCCCTGGCTCGCCGGTGAGTACACCGCTCTGCCGACGACGATGTTCATGGACATCTGGCAGTGGACGCCGATGGTCGCCCTGATCCTGCTGGCGGGGCTGACGTCCCTGTCCGAGGAGCCTCAGGAGGCAGCTCGGGTCGACGGCGCCACCGGGTGGCAGACCCTGCGGTTCATCACACTGCCCATGCTGCGGCCCACGCTCGTCGTGGCCCTGCTACTGCGCGGCATCGACGCCCTCAAGACGTTCGACATCCTCATCGCCGCCAAGGGCAAGGGCGGTGGCTCGTTCAACGAGGTCGAGACGCTGAACCTCTACGCGTACGGACTCTCGTTCGACTACAACGAGTTCGCTCGCAGCTCGACCGTCCTGATCCTGTTCTTCGTGATCATCGTCGTCTGCATCTTCCTGCTGACCCGCAAGCGGGGGGAGTCCGGCGCATGATCCAGTCACCGCGGTACAAGGTCTTCCGGGTCGCGATGCTGGTTCTCGTCGTCCTGTTCCTCCTCCTCCCGATCGTCTGGATGCTGCTGGCCGCGTTCAAGACGAACGTGGACATCTACGACGCGGCGAAGACGATCGTGTTCACCCCGACTCTGCAGAACTTCACCAAGGTCTTCGCGCAGGGCAACTTCGGCGCCTACATCATCAACTCCGCCGAGGTGGCGGTCGCCGCCACCGGGGCCTCCCTCGTACTCGGCGTTCCGGCGGCCTTCGCAATGAGCCGGTTCGTCATGAACAAGTCGGCCCTGGTCGTGCTCATGGCCCGCGTGATCCCGGGCATCTCGCTGCTGGTCCCCTGGTACTACATCTTCAGCAACCTGCGGCTCGTGGGCTCGCTGTGGGTCCTGGTCCTGTCGCACATGTTCGTGTCGCTGCCGCTCATCGTCTACATCATGATGGGTTTCTTCGACGGCCTTCCGTTGGAGATCGAGGAGTCCGGCCTCGTCGACGGGCTCACCCACATCGGCGCGTTCTGGCACCTCATGCTGCCGCTCAGCCGCTCAGGCATGGCCACCGCCGGCGTCCTGAGCTTCATCTTCAGCTGGAACAACTTCATGTTCGCCCTCGTCCTGTCAGGATCGAGCACGAAGACGCTGCCGGTGGCGATCTACGACTTCATCGGCTACGCCGCGATCGACTGGGGCGCCCTCATGGCGGCGTCCACCGTCGTGACGGTGCCGATCATGGCGATCGCCCTGTTCACCCAGCGATACATCGTCGCGGGTCTGACCGCAGGTGCGACGAAGGGATAGGCATGGAGACGATCACGCGGGTCGAGACCTTCCTCGTCCCGCCGCGCTGGCTGTTCGTACGGGTCGAGACGTCGGGCGGCCTTGTCGGGTGGGGCGAGGCCTCGTGCGAGGGGCGCTCCGAGACCGTCCGTACGGCCGTTCACCAGCTCGCCGAGTACCTCATCGGCCAGGACCCGTTCCGGATCGAGGACCACTGGCAGGTGATGTCGAAGGGGTCGTTCTACCGGCACGGCGTCATCCTGTCCAGCGCGGTCGCCGGGCTCGACCAGGCGCTGTGGGACCTGCTCGGCAAGTCGGTAGGCCTGCCGGTCCACGCGCTGCTGGGCGGGCACGTACGGGACCGGGTACGCGTGTACTGCTGGGTGGGTGGTGACGAGCCGGCCGAGGTCGCGGACCAGATCTCCCAGGTTGTCGAGGAGGGCATGACCGCGGTCAAGATGAACGCGTCGGGACGGATGAAGCCCCTGGGCACCCCCGGTTCGCTGCAGGGCGTGTACGACCGCGTGGCGGCGGCCCGCGAGGTGCTCGGGCCGGAGCGGGACGTGGCCGTGGACCTCCATGGCCGCTTCACCCTCGGCACGGCCCGTCGGCTTGCCCACCTGCTGGAGCCGCTCTCGCCGTTCTTCCTCGAGGAGCCGGTCACGCCCGAGAACAGCCATCTCATCGGTCAGGTGGTGTCCTCCACCACTATCCCCGTGTCGACCGGCGAGCGCCTGTACACGCGGCAGGAGTTCCTGCCCGTGCTGCAGGCGGGGATCGCGGTCGCCCAGCCGGACCTGTCCCATGCGGGCGGCATCAGCGAGGTGCGGCGCATCGCGTCGCTGTGCGAGACGTTCGACGTGTCCCTCGCCCCCCACTGCCCGCTGGGCCCGATGGCCCTCGCCTCCTGCCTCCAGGTGGCGTTCGCGACGCCGAACCACCTCATCCAGGAGCAGAGCATCGGCATCCACTACAACGAGGACGCCGAGGTCCTCGACTACATGGTCGACCCCGAGCCCTTCCGGTTCGTCGACGGCCACGTCGAGCGTTTCACCGGTCCCGGCCTCGGCATCGAGGTGGACGAGGCGAGGGTCCGCGAGGCGGACCGCCGAGGACACGCCTGGCGCAACCCCGTGTGGCGTCACGACGACGGAGGCTTCGCGGAATGGTGAGCCTCCTCGACGCCCTGCGTGCCCACAGGATCCTGGGCATCGTGCGCGGCTCCTCGCCGGAGGCCGCCGAGACGGCGGCGCTGGCGCTCCTCGAGGAGGGAGTCGGTCTCGTCGAGGTGTCGCTCACGACGCCTGAGGCCGTACGGGTGATCGCGCGCCTGGTGGCCGCTGCGCCCGCGGGCTGCCTTGTCGGAGCGGGGACGGTCGTCACGGACGCGGAGGCGGAGGCCGTCGCCGAGGCCGGCGCGGTCTTCGCTGTGAGCCCCGGGATCACGTCGGGGATCAGGCGTGCCGCTGCGCTGGGCCTGCCGGTGGCGCCGGGGGCGTACACCCCCTCGGAGGTGTACGCGGCCCTCGACCTCGGCGCTGAGGCCGTGAAGCTCTTCCCAGCCTCGGCGGGTGGCCCGGCGTACCTCAAGGCCCTCCTTCAGCCGATGCCGACTGTGCCGTTCGTCCCCGTCGGCGGCGTGGGTCTCGAGGAGGCCCGGGCCTACCTCGCGGGCGGCGCCGTGGCTGTGGGCGTCGGCTCGCCCCTGGTCGGTGACGCCGCATCGGGCGGGGACCTCTCGGCCCTGCGGCGGCGCGCGGCCGACTTCGCTGCCGTCGCTCGGGAGTTCGCGTGATCGACGTCCTCACGCTCGGTGAGGCGCTCGTCTCGTTTCGTACCGCAGGACCTCTCGTCGGCACCTGGGGCGCGGAGGCTCACGTGGCCGGCGCCGAGTCGAACGTCGCCATCGGGCTGGCCCGGCTCGGCCACCGGTCGGCCTGGGTCGGCTGCGTGAGCGACGACGACCTGGGCACGTGGGTCACCGGCACGCTGGCTGCCGAAGGGGTGGACACCCGGTTCGTACGCAGGGTGCCGGACGCCTCCGCCGGCGCGATGGTGCTCGTCGACCCGAGGGACCATGCGCGGCGGGTCACGTACCTGCGGCGCGGGTCGGCGGGCTCGCGCCTGACGCCGTCCGACGCGCTCGGCGCTCTCGACGAGGGCGTCAGGTGGGTGCACCTGACCGGCATCACACCCGCCCTGTCGGAGTCTGCGCGCGACGCGTGGGTGGCGCTCGCCCGCGAGGCGAAGGCACGCTCGGTGCGGGTCTGCCTCGACGTGAACTTCCGTCCCGCCCTCTGGTCCCGCGCCGAGGCCGCACGTGCGCTCGCTCCGGTGCGGGGGCTGGTCGACCTCCTCGTGGCATCGGAGGACGAGGTGGACCTGGTCGACGCCCCGGACGTCCCGCTCGTGGTCGTCAAGCAGGGGAGCGAGGGTGCGACGCTGGTCGGCTCCCAGGGACGAGTCGACGTGCCGGCCGAGCCGGTGCCCGTCATCGACGTCATCGGCGCGGGCGACGCCCTGTGTGCAGGCCTGCTCTCCGGCCTGCTCGACGACCTCGACCCGCTGGCCGCCCTGCGGCGCGGGACCTGGGTGGCCGGGCGCTGCGTCGCGTCAGCGGGCGACTGGGAGGGTCTGCCCAGCCGGGCCGAGCTCCCACCGACCTGAGCCCCTTTCACCCCAAGAACCCCTCGGGACGGCATCGGGCACCGTCCCGGGGCCGGGGTCAGACGGCCGCCTGCGTACGGACGCGACGTCCGTTCGCGGAGACGTCCACGACCACGGCAGGGGACCCTAACTCGGCCTTGCGGACTCGGGCAAGGGCTTTCCCGATCCTTATCAGGGGTTGTCCGGCGCCCGCGAAACCCCTACCCGGCGGCAAACCCCCTAGTCGAGGTCGAGTCGGGCGACGACGGAGAAGTCGTCGTCGCCGTGGCCGGTCTGCTGGGCGACGAGCAGAGCCTGGGCTGCGGCAGTCAGCGCCGGGAGCGGCCGGGTGGTGGTGTGGAGCATCAGCCCGGTGTCCTTGAGCAGGAGATCGGCGGAGAACTGGGTGTCGCTGAAGTCGCCCGTACGGAGGTTGTCGCCCTTCATGGCGGCGATGGCGCCCAGCCCGGTGCCCTTGAGCGTCGAGAGGACCTGCTCCACGTCGAGGCCGCCAGCCTTGCCGAGCCGTACGGCCTCGACGAGACCCTGGTACGAGACCGCCAGGGCGAGGTTGGCCACAAGCTTTCCGGTGGCCGCCGCTGCCGCCGTCGGCAGCACCTGGAGCCGCTGGGGGTCGGCCCACAACGACACGTACTCCAGGACGCGGTCCGCACTGGGTCCACCGACCAGGACGCCGAGGGCGTGCTTGGCTGCCGGGCCGAGGGACCCGATGACGGGTGAGTGCACGTACGCGATCCCGTGCTCGTCGGCCCACGTCGCGAACTCGTCCGCGTCGGCCGGAGCCACGGTCGTGATGTCGACCCACACCGTGCCCGGGGCCAGATCCAGCCCCCCGAGTACGACCTCGCGCACGGCGGGCGGCCCGAACAGGGCGGTGAACACGATGCTGGCGCCGGCGACCGCATCCTGCGCGGAGGCGGCTGCGGACGCGCCACGGGAGACGAGGTCGGCCTCCGGGCCCGCGGAACGGTTCCAGACGGCGACGTCATGACCGGCCTCAAGGAGGTGACCCGCGAGGATCCGGCCCATCCGCCCGAGCCCCAGGAACGCGACCGGCTCGCGGCTGTCGGCTGTACCCATGACGTCTTCCTCTCGTCGACCATCCCGGGTTTCCGTTCTACCCCCCGGGCGCCGGTCCTGGCAAAAGACCGCCACGCTGTTCGGGCGTGGCTCCCCAGTCAGGCGCGTTCACGCCTCCCGATGTTGGGAGGCACTGCCAGTACCGGGCTCGGATGTGCCTCCCGCCCGTACGGGAGACGGCGTCGACAACCAGCCCCTCGCTGACGAGCCGGCCTTGGTGCAGGCCGACCTCTCGGCAGTGTCGCGCTGACCGCCGGGTCCCCGCTGTCGCGTGCCGGACGGCTCACTCCACGATCTCGAGCCGCGGGTACTCGGGCTTCCACATCCGCTGGTAGATGTCGCTGATGGGGTTCGTCATGGGCCGCCGGGCGAGGCCCTGCTTCTCGGCGGTCTCGGCGACCGCCTTGGCGACCGTCGCGGCGACGACGCGGAGGTCGCTCATGGCGGGCAGGAGGGACGCGCCGGGACGGTACTCGTTCACGAGGCCGGCCAGGGCGTCCGCTGCCGCGTAGATCATCTGCTCGGTCACCCGTTCGGCCCGCACGACGGACACGCCAAGGCCGAGACCCGGGAAGATCAGCGCGTTGTTGGCCTGGGCGATGGTGTGGTACGTCTCGCCGTGGCGGATGGTGCCGAACGGGCTGCCCGTGGCGATCAGTGCCTTGCCATCGGTCCACTCGAGCAGGTCGGCGGGGTGGGCCTCGGAACGGCTGGTGGGGTTCGACAGGGGCATGATGATCGGCCGCTCGCACTGAGCCGCCATCTCGCGAACGACCTCCTCGGTGAACGCGCCGTGCTGGGCGGAGGTGCCGATGAGGATCGTCGGCCGCACCGCCCGTACCGCCTCCTCGAGCGTGATCCGCGCCGGATCGGTCACCTTCCAGTCGGCCACCTCGGCCCGGCTCCGTGCGTACGGGCGCTGGAAGTCACGCACGCCCTCGCTGTCCTCCACGATGAGGCCCTGCCGGTTGAACGCGTAGAAGGGCACGTGCCCGTCGGCCTCCGGCAGCCCGGCGCGGACCATCGCCTCCTGGATGAGGTCCGCCACGCCGACACCCGCGGTGCCGGCGCCGTACACCATGACGCGGTGCTGCGTCAGGGGCAGCCCGGTGAGCCGGACCGCCGCCAGCACGGCGGCGAGCACGACGGCCGCCGTCCCCTGGATGTCGTCGTTGAAGGTGCAGATCTCCTCGGAGTAGCGCGCCAGGATGCGGTGGGCGTTGCTCGCGCCGAAGTCCTCCCAGTGCAGCATCGCGTGGGGGAACAGCCGCGTCACCGCCTGGACGAAGGAGTCGATGAACTCGTCGTAGCGGGGGCCGCGGACGCGCGCGTGGCGCTCCCCGAGGTACACGTCGCTGTTGAGCAGGCCGAGGTTGTCGGTGCCCACGTCCAGAACCACGGGGATGGCGCGACGAGGGTGGATGCCGGCGGCCGCGGTGTACACGCCGAGCTTGCCGACGGCGATCTGAAAGCCGCCGATCCCCTGGTCGCCGATGCCCAGGATCCCTTCGGAGTCGGTGACCACGACCAGGTCCACGTCCTCGGCGTCCAGTTCGAAGTCACGCAGCGACTGCTCGACCAGCTCAGGGTGGTCGATGGACAGGAACACGCCGCGCGCACCCGTGTACTCGTGGCTGAACCGCTCGATCGCCTCGCCGATGGTCGGGGTGTAGATGATCGGCAGCATCTCCTCGAGGTGCTCGCTCAGCAGCCGGTAGAACAGCACCTCGTTCCGGTCGCGGAGCTGGGCGAGCTGGATGAACTTCGCCAACGGTGAGGGGGAGCGCGTGTACTGCGCGTACGAGCGCCTCAGCTGCTCGTCGATCGTGGTGACACGGCTGGGCAGCAGACCCGACAGGCCGAGCTTCTTGCGCTCTTCCACGGTGAACGCGGTGCCCCGGTTCGCCATGGGATGGACCAGGACGAGGCGCCCGCGTGCGCTGACCCGAAGCACCGCCTCGCGCGACGTCGTGTCGAGGCTGAAGTCGCGCTGCTGCATGTCGGCCTTTCTGCACCCTGAGGTCGGCGTCGGCCGGCCGAGATCGCCTGGCAGCGGGCCTCCCGCGCCATTGCTTCGGACACTATCCAGTCGGGCGCAGTGGCATCCAGGCTTTGCTCAGTGAGCGTCCTCGGGCCGAGAGCGAAGTCGTCGCGGATGCTCACCACTGTCCACCCGGACGTACGGGCTGCCGGCAGCGCCTCCGCGTCGTCGCTGCGGATCTGGCGTCAGACCGGAGTGGTGAGCTCGCCTGTTGCGCTGCCGGCAAGCCAGTCGGTCCAGGAGAGGTTGTAGTCCGCGTACCCGTTGTCGCCGGCCGCGAGGCCTCGTGGCGATCCCGTGATGGTCACCGGGTCGCCCGGCTTGGACAGGTTGTAGAACCACTCGGCGTCGGTCAGCGAGAGGTGGACGCACCCGTGGGAGCCGTACCCCTGCCCCGGGTTGGGGTCGCCGGTGGAGTAGTGCAGGTACGTGCCCGACCAGGTGATCTCGACGTCCCAGGGCAGCGTCAGGTCGTAGAAGTTGGGGTCGCTCGGGTTGCAGGCGATGCCGACGCTGCAGGAGGTCATCCGGACGCTCGCCGCCTTGGTGACGACGGCCATGGTGCCGTCCCAGGTGGGAAAGGTGGGGTTCCCGGCGTCGCTCAGCATGGTCCGGATGACCTGGCCGTTCTTTGTGACGACGGTTCGGTGCTGGTCGATGTCGACGTGGGTCTCGATGTCGTCGCCGATCGTGAAGGTCCGCGTGTAGGCGTGGGTGCCGTACCGGCCGTAGCCGTCGCCCACGTGGTCGAAGTTCGCCACCATGGCGACCGTCGTGCCGGGGGTCCAGAAGGTCTTCGGCCGGAAGTCGACCCGCCGGTCGCTGAACCAGTGCCACGCCCCCTGCACCGGCGACGAGGTGGCCACCGTGATGTGCTGCTCGATGTCCGCGCGGGCACTCGCCTTCACCGGATCGGAGAAGACGATCGAGATGGGCATCGCCACACCGACCGTCGTGCCGTCGAGAGGCGCGATGCTGCCGATGAGCATCGCCGGCGGTGCGGACGTCTGTACCGACGAGGGGGCGCTCGACGCGGACGAGGGCCCGGCGCTTCCGAGCGTCCCCGACGCAGGGGAAGCCGAGCGCGAGGCGGCCGGAGAGGAGCCGCCCGGGGGTACGGCGGGGGACTGCGGCGCGGCACACCCGACAAGGACCAGCATCAGGACGATCCCGATGCCGACGACCGGGTGGCCAGAGCGCGGCGGATGGTTCATACCGTTGATGGTCCTCTGTCGGACCAACATCCCCGGCGCCTGCTCCACGGAGTGGACGGCAGGTCGGCCGGGAGTCGGCCGCTTTCGCCGGGCCCGGTAAGCGGTGTTCCAGGTGGGCCGACCACCTCCAGGCAGGGGGCGCCGCGACGGCCGGAGCGTGGGGAGGTCCGCTGGCGGGTACTGACGGGACATGATCTTCGCGGGCTTCAGCGAGGCGCGGCTCGTACCTCCTCGTCCGACGTTCGTGGGGAATGGGCTGGTCTCGCCCTGGTACCGGAGGGTCGGTCCGGTGACGCTGTTGCTGCTCGTCGTCTCGTACGCCGTGGTCTGGCTGCTCTCGAGGCCGGCCGGTGTTCCCACGGGGACGTTCTGGGGTCAGCTGCTGGGGGCTGAGTCGGTGCTCCTGCTGTCGATGGGCCTGGTCCTGGTGAGCACGCTGCCGTTGGTGGAGCAGTGGTTCGACGGCATCGACCGGGCCGCGATCTGGCATCGCCGGCTGGCGATCGTCGGGATGCTCCTGCTCGTCGTGCACATGATGACCGCCACCAACCCCGCAGGAACCTCCTTGGGCAAGCTCTTGGCGCAGGCAGGGGCGACTGGTCTGATCGCCCTGGTCGTGTGGTCGGTGCTCCCGCGGTGGCGGTCGGTGATACCGTCCCGTCTGCACTCGCTGCCGGACCGTGCGTCGCGGCTCCGCGTCGTCGCCCTTCTGCGAAAGCTTGTGGGCGGGTACGACCGGTGTCGCGGCTTCCATCGGCTCACCGGTCTCTTCGTGGCCGCCGGGTTCGTACACGGCCTGCTGGACGCGACGACGTTCGGTTCGCCCGTGCTGCGCTGGTCGTACGTGGGGATCGCCGGTACGGGCCTGGCCTTCTACGGCTATCGCGAGCTGCTGGCCCGCCGGTTCATGGCGCTGCACGACTACGAGATCGACCGTGTGACTCACGTGGGGGACGGACTCGTCGAGATCTCGCTGCGTCCTCTCGGCCGTGCGCTGGAGTACGCCCCCGGCCAGTTCGCGATGGTGTACCTGGAGGCCCGTGACGGGTGGCACCGGCATCCGTTCACCATCGTGAGCGCACCTCACGAGGACGCGGTCCGGTTCACGGTCAAGGCGCTCGGCGACTGGACGGGCTCCATCGGCGACCTCGTGGAACCTGGGATGCCGGCCGTCATTGGCGGACCTCACGGCCGCTTCACGCATCGCAAGGGAACGCGCCACCAGGTGTGGGTGGCCGGCGGCGTGGGCGTCACGCCGTTCCTGTCGTGGCTGCGATCGCTCGACAAGCACCCCGTGCACGCCGAGGTGGACCTCTTCTACACCTCGGCCGAGGACCCGGTGCCCTACGCGGAGGAGATCAGAGCTATTGCGGCCCGCCACCCCGAGGTGCGGGTCCACATCGTGCGCAGCACCGTCGAGGGCCGGCTGACCCCGGCCATGATCCTCGACCAGGTGCCCGCATCACCGAAGGACCTGTCGGTGTTCCTGTGCGGCCCCGAGCCGCTCGTGTCCGCCATGTCCGACGGCCTCCGGGCTGACGGCGTCCCGGCCGGCCGCTTCCATCGCGAGTACTTCGACTGGCGTTGAGCGCCGGGGGTGCGGGTCACGAAACGGTCGCCAGCACCAGCCTCTGGTCGCACTGCGTGGTGCGCGGCTCCTCTTCACCTTTGGTGCATTGCGGCCTAGCATTCGTGTTCCAGATCCATCTTGGGGGAGAAGTGGACACGAACCGTGTTCCCGCAGGGCGAAACAGGGCGTGGACCGTTTCACGACGCACATTCTTTCGAGCTGGAGGGGCAGGTTTCGGCTTGTGGTTACTCGGCTCTGTCGAGGGACGCGCTGTGGCTGTCGAGGTGCCCTCCTCCTCCCTGGGCGCCGCTCCACCGGGAGGCAGCCTTGACCCGCTGAGAGTCCCCAAGTTTGTGACGTCGATGCTCATTCCGCCGGTGATGCCCGTGGCCGCGACGATCAACCTTCCGGGTGGGAAGCCCGCGGACTACTACGAGATCTCGGTGCGCCAGTTCGCTCAGCAGATCCTGCCTGCTGGGATGCCGTCCACCACGGTGTGGGGGTACGGTCCGGTCGCGGCGTCCTCGAAGAAGGGACTGCTGTTGCACAATGCCCCGTCCCTGACCATCGAGGCGCAGGCGGGCCGTCCGGTGCGGGTGAAGTGGATCAACGACCTCGTCGACGCGAACGGCCACTATCTCCCTCACCTTCTGCCGGTGGACCCGACCCTGCACTGGGCGAACCCGCCGGGCGGGACGGGCGGCAGGGACTCACGTCCCACGTTCACGTCAACGCCCGGGCGATACACCGGGCCGGTCCCGCTGGTCACCCACGTCCACGGGGCCGTGGGTGTGGGCGACGAGAGCGACGGTTACCCCGAGGCGTGGTTCCTGCCTGCGGCGGACAACGTGCCGTCAGGCTTCGCGACGGAGGGCACGTGGTATGGCTTCTTCGCTCGGAAAGCCGCCGACAAGTTCGGGGTGACGTGGGGACCTGGCTACGCCACCTTCCACTACCCCAATGTCGACCGAGCCTCGACGAACTGGTACCACGACCACACACTCGGCATGACTCGCCTCAACGTGTACGCGGGCCCGGCGGGCTTCTACATCATCCGCGGTGGCCCGCAGGGTGACGACGCCGTACTCGACTCTCGGACCCGCCGGACGGCCGTCCTGCCCGGCCCCGGACCCAAGGCGGCGGACAGGCTCCCGTCGAACAAGAGCTACTACGAAGTGCCGATCGTGATCCAGGACCGTTCCTTCAACTCGGACGGGTCCTTGTTCTATCCGGACACCCGAGAGTACTTCGACGAGACGACCGGTCCGTTCCTGCCCGACACGGACCTCTCACCGGTCTGGAACCCCGAGTTCTTCGGCAACACGATCATGGTGAACGGCACGACGTGGCCGTACCTGGTCGTCGAGAAGCGGCGCTACCGGTTCCGGTTCCTCAATGGCTGCCAGGCGAGGTTCCTGATCCTCGACTTCAGCCGGATCCCCGGTGTGGAGGTCTGGCAGGTCGGCAACGAGGGCGGCTTCATCGACAGATCACCCGTCAACCTCACGGCGACGAACCAGAACCGCCTGCTCATGGCTCTTGCCGAGCGGGCCGACCTGATCGTCGACTTCACGAACGTACCTGTGGGTGAGCACGTGCTCGGCAACATCGGCCCCGACGAGCCGTTCGGCGGTGGCGTTCCCGGCACCGACTTTCCCGTTGCCGACCCTCAGACAACCGGTCAGGTGATGCAGTTCCGGGTGGTGCCGGCGGCTGCGGCAGATCCCACGACCCCGCCTGCACATCTCTTGCTTCCCGTACGGGCGCCGCTTCCAGCGCCGTCCCTGACTCGACGGCTGGCTCTCGTCGAGATGATGTCGGAGCACTTCGAAGACGCGCCTGTGGAAGCGATGTTGGGCACTGTGACGGGTGACCCGAGCACTGGGAAGGCAACGTACGGCGGCCTGATGTGGATGGCTGGTGTCACCGAGAACCCCCGACCGGGCACGACGGAGGTCTGGGAGCTCTACAACACGACGGGTGACGCCCACCCCATGCACCTTCATGAGCTGAAGTTCGAGGTGCTGAACCGCCAGGACATCGAGGTGGACGAGGAGGAGATGACGGTCCGGCTTGCCCCGGGGTCGACTGCCTTGCCGCCGCACGCGTGGGAAGCAGGGGTGAAGGACACGGTGACGGCCTACCCGGGCCAAGTCACGCGGATCAAGGCCACGTTCAACACCCCTGGCCAGTACGTATGGCACTGCCACATCGTCGAGCACGAGGACAACGAGATGATGCGCCCCTTCCGCATCGGGCCGGCACAGGACGGCCAGCCCCGCTGAGGATGCTCTCGGGCTGGAGGCGCTGGCAGCGACCGATGCTTGCTGCCGTCGGCTGATCAGGACGGCTCCTTTGCCCAATCGAACCGCGTGGTGGACGTGGATCACGCCGTTGTCGAATCGACGGTTGTCCAGGAGCTCGAGGTCGAGTCGCACTCCGCGAGGGAGCGCCGGCTTGCCGCCGCCGACGATGACCGGGCACAGCAACAGCACGCTCTCGTCGACCAGTCCGTGCTTGAAGGCCTCAGCCGCGATCCCCGCGCCTTCCGATGCTCAGGTCCGCGTCGGAGGTCTCCTCGAGCCGCCCTACGGCCTCGGGGTCGATCTGCCGCTCGATCCTGGTCCGCGTGGTCGACGCGTCGGTGAGCGAGGAGGAGTAGACCGACCTTGTCGGCGTCACGCCAGATCTGGGCGTACTCACGGACCACGGGGGCTCGTCGGTCATCGTTCTCCCACACCCGCATCGTCTCGTACATGCGTCGCCCGTAGAGCGACGTGCCGATGTGGCGCTCGTGCTCGTTCCAGAACGCGTGCACCTCCTCGTCGACCAGTCGAACGAACCCGTCGCGTCCTCGAGGAAGCCGTCGAGCGAGATGTTCGCCGCGTAGATCAACTTGGACACGGGAGCCCTCCGCTTGGTCGTGGGCTACACGTGCAGCGTCCCCACGACACGGGCAACACCATCGACGGTGCGATCATGGAACTGGTTGGTCTACCGAGAGCCTGGAGGATCTCGCCCAAAGGTTCCTGCATGCGGATCGGCTGGCCGATGACGCCATAACTCGGTTCATGGGCATCTGAACCTTCAAGGGCGCGAGGCCGCCCCCGGTCAGACGGCCACCTCACGTAGTGGTACCGGCAGGCAGCGATGCGGATCTCGTCGTCAACGAGTTTGTAGACGAGGCGGTGCTCGTCGGTGATGCGGCGTGACCAGTAGCCGGCGAGAGTCGTGCTTGAGTGCCTCGGGCTTACCGATGCCGGTTGTCCATCACCAGGTTCGGCGGCAAGCAACACGATCCGGGCCCGCTGCGCCGCCGACGCCCGCACCGTGGCCGACCGGGGCAACCGCTCCAACTCGGCCCGATCACCCTCACGCAACACCAACGCGGGAGCCAGTTGGGCGGTTGTGAGTTCTGCGCGGTATTAGCGGAGTCGTGCGAGATGGCCTACAACCTTGAGGGGTCGCGCACTGGCGCTCGCACTCTCGGCGATCTCCCCCGCGGCCGAGATGGTAGATCGCCAAACCCCACCCCCGCTCGAGCACTGATCCAGGCGCCGCAAGGACGCGCGGGGCTCTCGGAGAGTCGACGGTGGCTCTTGACCGTGGTACCACCCGCAGTACCATGAAACCGTGCCGACCGTGGACAAGATCGTGGCAGCGATGAGAGAGAACCCTCGGAACGTGCGCTACGACGACCTGCTCAAGGTCTGCGAGCACTACTTCGGTCCACCTCGCCGGACCGGCGGATCGCACGCCGTGTTCAAGATCCCGTGGCCCGGCGACCCACGCATGAACATACAGAATGGCAACGGCCAGGCGAAGGCCTATCAGGTAAGGCAGGCCTTGGCCGCGATCGACAAGAAGGAGGCAGTGTGATGGAGACGATCCACGGGACCGACGTGTCCCGCTACACCTACCGTGTGACCTGGTCTGTCGAGGACGAGGCATTCGTCGCAACCTGTGCCGAGTTCCCCTCGCTCTCCTGGCTCGCCGACTCCCAGGCAGCCGCGCTGCAGGGGCTGGTCGACCTCGTCGCCGACACGGTCGCTGACCTTGTGTCGCAGGGCGAAGACGTTCCCGAGCCACTCTCCGAGCGCAGCTACTCCGGCAAGTTCAACCTGCGCGTCGGCGAGGGCCTTCATCGCCGCCTTGCCATCCGAGCCGCCGAAGAACACCTGAGCCTCAACCAGTACGTCGTCCAGCGTCTCTCCGACGCGTCGTAGCCCAGTCTTGTTCGGAACCCTCGACGAGCCCGGACAAACGTCTCATCACCACCCACACACCAACTGCATCAGTCGGCCAGCACCGTTCTGGCGCTGACCCGGCCGGGGGTGAAGGGGTGCTGCATCTTGGCGCTGGCGGGTCAGAATGGCTCCATGCCGAACATTCGGATCAAGGATGTGCCGGACGAGACGAGCGTCGTGCTCCGGCAACGCGCGAGGGCGGCGAACCAATCGCTCCAGGAGTACCTACGCTCGAAGCTGATCGCCGAAGCGTCGCAGCCGACGATCGACGAGGTGCTCTATCGCGTGGGCGGTCGTACAGGCGGTTCCCTACGGCTGACGGACGCCGTGGGCCAGTTGCGGTGCGATCGTGCGCGTGATTGAGCGACAGCGGGCGATTGCCCGGTGGACGTGAATCCCGATGGCTGAGCGCAGGAATGTGAGCATGGGCGTTGAACTGGATGAGGTCCGCAATCGTCTCGGTGAACTTTGTTGACCGCGTGGAGCACCGCCATTGAGCGCGTGACGGTGACCCGGGACGGCCGCCCTGTTGTCGTGCTGATCAACCCTGACGACCTGGCCCAGCTCGAGGAGACCCTCGATGTCCTGTTGGATCCCCGAGCGCTGGCCGACATCAGCGAGGGCGACCACGCCTACGCTGCCGGGGACGTACTGCGACGCCCCGACGCGGTGACGAACCCTGACCCAACGAGTCTTGGCGACCAATCCCCGCCGAGTCGGTGAGACCTCACGCCACGACGTAGAACAACTTGGCTTCAGCCAGGATCTGCTCGCGGATCCGGGGGTTCAGCGTCCTGCGCGAGACGAGCCGGGGGTTCAGCGCCCTGCGCGAGACGAGGTCGACGGGCCGACCCAGGACAGCCGCGAGTTCGTCGCTGAGATCCTCGACCGCCCATCCGAGACGAGCTCCCGGCGCGAGTGTGTAGAGCAGATCAATGTCACTGTCGGGCCGACTCGTGCTGTGGGGCTGGGAGCCGAAGACGTCCAGACGCCTTAGCGTTCGCACACCTCACGCAAGCGCTCAACGTCGATCTCAATCGCGCGCATGCCAGGAGCCTACGGGTGCATCGGCTTGTCGAGGCTGGTGTGGCGTTCCCGCGGGAACGCCTTGCTATCGGGCAGTCCCTGACCAGACGAGTAAAATGCCTAGTCAGCGAGCACTAACGTGCTGGTGGGGCGGGTGGGGCTCGAACCCACGACCCAGGGATTATGAGGCAACCTGAAGTGCCTCTGGCTAGGACATATACCTCGCCTATTGCACGAACCGTGCAATAAGGACGCGTTCTGTGCCGTATCCCTGGGTCGCTGTATGCCCCTCTGGGTAGACCGTCACCGGGTGGGGGTATCTGCTCGGACGGGTGTGTGAAGAGCTTGGTCCGCGCGGGCCGGCGGCCGTGCGGTAGCCGACGTGGCACGCCTCCTGAGAGGCTGTGCAGGTGGACGAGAACGAGCTCTTGCTGAGGCACGCGAAGCGATGGGCCGACGAGCACGGCCGCGACCTCGATACGGATCTGCTTGACGAGGCGCTGCGGCTGCGCTCGGTTCACGACGGCCTGGCTGCCAACCGCTGGCCGACTCGTAGCGTGACGCAGCTGCTCTTGGTGCGCTGGCCCGCCCATGGGCCGCTGGAGCCACCGGACGTGGCTGCGCTGCTGGCGAGCCTGGAGACGTTCTGGCGTTTCTTGCGCAACACCGGACGCATGGCCGGCGGCTCTGCCGATCCGTCCTCCTTGGTGAAAGAGGCCAAGTCCGCGGGGCGGCGCATGCGGGCCGCGTGCGCGGATCCTGCGAACTTCGGCGCGTCGAAACAGATGATGGCCTTCGGGCAGGAGATCGGCATCACGCTCGACGACCTCGAGGACATGGACGACGCCAACGACCGGCTGCAGCAGATCATGGACGCCTGGAACTCGCTGCCCGTCGAGGAGCGTCAGCGGAGAAGCCCCGCGGTGAGCAGCGCCGGCAGCCGGATGGGGCGAGCCCTCACCGAGGCCGCCGGGTACGTGCAGGAGTACGGGGAACTCCCCGTGGGCTGGGCCATGCCGGAGTCGCCCAGGCTCGACGAGGAGCCCGACGATGAGCGAGTCTTCCCTACAGACCCCAGGCTGAGCGCCTCGCAGTACCGCGACTCGGCGTACCTGAAGCAGGTTCTGGCGCTGTGCGAGTGGGTGGGTGAGGGGCGTGAGGTGACACCGAATCAGGTGCTGCGCCCTGCCCTCGCCAAGGAGGCCTACGCCGACCTCGGCCTGTGGGCCTGGGAGCAGGAGTGGCTGCTCGCAATCGGCATGGAGATCCCGGGCGGCAAGCGGATGAACGACCTGCTAGCCCAGACGGGCCTCTCCGGCTGGCGCACGGCGGCGGACTGCCTCGCGTTGGATCGGCTGTGGCTGCCGGCCCTGGGGGCGGGACTCATCGTGATCAGGGGCAAGAAGGCGGTCTTCGATCGCAGCGCCCTGCCCGACACTGACGAGCACTGGGCCCAGCTGGCCCAGGTGCTCCTCCTGGGGCTCGCTCATCGAGCGCAGCCGGAATCCGCGCTCGACCCGTTGCTCGGCATCCTGTTCAGCGTCGCGTGGGAGGGCAAGGCGGCCCGCACCCCGACCGAGCTCGCCGATCAGTGGTGGTC
The DNA here is from genome assembly GCA_021803025.1 of Actinomycetes bacterium. Classification (GTDB taxonomy): domain Bacteria; phylum Actinomycetota; class Actinomycetes; order Propionibacteriales; family Propionibacteriaceae; genus Fen-668. The sequence goes on from JAJZQV010000004.1 coordinate 55,390, forward strand.
GAGCCCGGCGAACTGGGTGGCGACCAGCGTCGGCGAGGGGAAGGTGGCCCGCCGAGTGAGCGACGACCATGTACGGCGGTGCTTGGCGATGTTCGGCGACTCCGGGGCGTGGACGATCCGCCGGGGCAAGCTGACCGGTACCGACATCGGCCGGGACCTCGCCATCGTCATCATGTCCGCCCGTGAACACGGCATGCTCGAAGGCCTGGACCCGGACGAGTGACCGCACGACGATGACGTCGCGACGCAGCATCGTGTGATCGTGGCGGAGATCCGCCACGCTGCGCAGAGCTCACTGATGACTCAGTGGGCCGAGTGAGGAGCCGTAGAAGCCTTGGACGAGGCGTGCTGCGCCTTCGAGCGCCTGATGTTCGAGGCCGAGCTCCGAGGCCATAGCGGTGAATGGGCCTCCCCAATCGCCCGGCGGAGCCGGCAGGAGGGAGGGCGGAGCGGAGTCGTCGCGCTCGGCGAACACGGCCTCGACAGCGCTGGCGTAGGCATTCGGCTCCAGGAGGCCGTGCTCAATCAGCAAGGTGAGGTCGATCATGTCCTTCACGCGGGACGAGGGGCGATCGTGTGCATAGACACGTGCGTAGGCGTGAGTCTTCTCGGCCGCGTGCCGGGCCACGTCCACGCTTCGCATGGCGAACGGCTCACCGCCGAAGACCGGGCTCACGGCTACTGCGTCGAGCCCGCCGGTGGGCTCGCTCCCGCTCGTGACCACGTCGATTGTCACAGTCTGGAATGGACTGTGCGCCACGTGGACGTCGACGACGACCCGCCACGTGGAGGGCATCTCGTCCTCAGCGCGAACCTGGCGCGGCAGCCGCACGGCGAAGGTGAGGTCGTCGCCGAGGTCCACCTCCAGCGCCTCGTCCAGGAGATCCTGAAGGGCGGGAGCAGACAGACCGGTTGCATCCCAACGAAGCAGGTCGAGATCCTTCGTCGACCGCGCTGTCAGCCCAAGGCGCAGTTCAAGGCTGAACCCGCCTTTGAGCACCCATCGGGGATCGCGGGACAGGCGGGCGAGCACGCGCTGGAACACGTACCGGTTGCGGACACGCTGGGCAGCCACGCCTTCCTGGACGGCGAGGTTGCGGAGACGATGGTTCAGGCTGACCAGTCGAGAGTCAGGCATCCGGGTCCGCCTTCGCGAGCGCCCGTTCCAGGCGCAGCGCGGCGTGAGGGGGGAGATCGGCTGTCGCACGCAGGAGCCGGCGGCGCGTCAGGAGTCCGCGCCGCAAGGCGTCGTCGATTGCCCGATCGATCTGCTCCTGCGAGACGTCGGTCGCGGCGGCGTCGGCCAGAGTTCGCAGCGGCGTTGTAACGGCCCATCCGCGCCGCTGCTCACGCTCGTCCTCACGGAGGTCGGCGACGTGAAGCACGACGAGGCTGTCGCTTGCGCGCATGCCCGGCGGGACGGTCAGGTGCACCTTCGCGGGGTCGATGTCCGATAGGCCGTGGATGGCGAGGGCCGAATCGTGCGAGACGACGCCGCGCCCGGCGCTCCACAACGTCCAGCGAACGAAGATGTCGTCGGGGTCCGACGGCCACTCAGGCAGTCGGAAGAGGCCGCGGTCCACCCGCACCCAGTTGCCGGCGTCGACGTGGTACCTCTGGGCCTGATAGCTGTAGCCCGCCTCGAGCGCCTGGGCCGCGGTGAAGTAGCCGGCCTGCTGGAAGGCTATGGCGTGCAAGGCTCGGCGGAGATCCTGGCGATGGCTTGGCACCCCTTCAATCTAGCGGATAACTGCATGAAAACTATAGTTATGCGATCCCGTCTGCGCACGAAACTAAAGATACGAGGAGCTCTTCCGAGGCCCGTCTAGTCGCCGTGCCCGCCGCCAGTTGATGGACATTGACAAGACATCACCTCCCCTACACCCACTGCACACTCGGCGGGAGCCGCAAGCTTCAGCCACCCGTCGAGCAGGTCGTCGGCGACGAAGGCGAATGCCCAGGCCAGGACGTGACTTCTACTGGCCTGGCGCCAGAATGTGCTCATGGGTATCGAGCTAGACGAGGTCCGCGATCACCTCAGCGAATTCGTCGACCGCGTGGAGCAGCACCACGAGCGGGTGACGGTGACCCGGGATGGTCGTCCTGTTGTCGTGCTGATCAACCCTGACGATCTGGCCGAGCTCGAGGAGTCCCTCGCTGTGCTCTCCAATCCCGAAGCGCTGGCCGACATCCGCGAGGGTGACCAGGCCTACACGGCCGACGACGTAGTGCGTGGTGGCGAGGCGGTCAGGAATCTTCGTGATTCGAAGCGGCAACCATCGGCGGACTCGATGTGACGCTTCTACGCCTCGAGTTCGTCCAGGACGGCTTTGAGCTGGTCGACGAACGTGGGGAGGTCGTCGACCGCGGTGGAATGCAGAACTTCGAGATCGATGGACCAATAGCCGTGCACGATCCGGTTCCGGAGCTGGCTGGGGCGCGCCCAGTTAACGCTCGGATGGGCAGCCTTGAACTGATCGGGGAGTTGGGCTGCGGCCTCTCCCAGCACGGTGAAGTTCCACAGCAGAGCGTCGCGGCGTTGCCGATCCGCCTCAAAGTCTTGGACGTCGTGTCCGGTGGCGAGTTGTTGGGCCTGTTCGGCGGCGTCGATCATTTCGCCGAGCAGGAGGATTTCACGCCGCGTCATAGAACGGCTGGGCTTCAGCGAGAACCTGGTCGCGGATCCGGGAGTTCAGTGCACGACGTGAGACGAGGTCGACGGGTCGGCCCAAGACCGCCGCGAGTTCTTCGCTGAGATCCTCGATGGCCCAACCCAGGCGAGCTCCCGGCGCAAGGGTGTAAAGCAGATCGATGTCGCTGTCGGGCCGACCTGTACCGCGTGACAAGGACCCGAAGACGTCCAGACGGACGACGCCATAGCGCTCGCACACCTCGCGCAAGCGCTCCACGTCGATCTCGATCGCGAGCATGGCAGGAGTCTACGGGAGCAGCCGTCGGCCGGACACGATCCACGCCCCGGGAGGCAGGGATCGCACGCCGGACGTTCTGGACCATCTCGGCGGTGGATCCCGATGCTGCCGGTCCTCGGGCTGGTGCACATTCTTCTACTGGTGGGCTGGTGTTCTGTGCCAACCGTGCTGCGACTGGAGGACCGCGTTCGCAAGATCCCGAAGCATTGCGTAGTACTCACGTTCGACGGGGTCGGTGAGGATGGCCAGGACCCGTTGAACCTCGTCGCGACAAGTGCTGAAGATGCCGATCTTCGCTGCGTCGAGGTTGGCTGATGAGTCGAGCCACACTTGGACGCACCCGGCGATGTCCGCATCGACCATGACCATGTCAACGCCGTTGATCACCTCACCACGCAAGCGCGGTGGAAACGCACGGTCGTTGTGGTTCTGCTGGAGGCTTCGAACTTCATCGCGAACGGGATCGTGCATGCCGCACATCTTGCCTCGTCCCCCGTAGGCGCACGCCGAACTTCCCCCGCTGGCGAGGGGTACGTGAGGTCAGGAGGGCCCCGCTGACCCAGTCGGGTCGGGGCCCGGAGCGATGACGACCTCAACGCCACCAACCTCAGCTGCCGCATCTTGCAAGGCGAGCAGGAAGTTCTTCTGTCGTCGGTCGTCCGCCGCGTCCAGGCGGCCCATGCGTCCAGCAGGCTGCTGGGCCCAGTCGAGACTCCTTCATTGGTGCTCCACTGTTGCGTCGTGGCCGACGGGCTCGAACGCGTTTATGGTTGAATACAGCGGCGATTCAGGAGACTTCGTTGCCGGCCGCGCAGAAACGGTTGTTATGAGGGCCGAAAACCGGCTCATATCAACCGTTATCGGGTTTGAGGGCCCAGGCGACCCCTGTTTGCCTCGCCATAACAACCGTTAATGCGTTTGACCGTCCCTCGACGCCGGGTACGGATGCCATGACCCAGGGCCGGCCACGGCACGACTCTCGGCTACGAGAGGTCATTTGGTGCGGCGACACGCCGAAGTGACCGCGCGTGTCGTGGCCTCTCGACGGGAAGGCGGTAGCGACGCACAACTCTCGACATGAGCGGCTGGTACAACTCGTGGTGGCCTAGTCACTGACGAGCCTCGAGAGGCTCTCCGCGATCAGCTCATCGCGCCCCTTCGCGGTGTGTTGGTACAGCAGCGCCGCGTTTGCCGTGGAGTGACCGAGGCGTGCCTGCAGGTCCGCGAGCGTCGCTCCCTGCTGCGCGGCCATCACGGCTCCCGTGTGGCGGAGGTCGTGGAAGCGGAGGTCTGGGCGTCCGGCGATGGCCGCGGCCTTCTTGAAGTGGGTGGTGACCGTGGAGGGCCACATCTGGCGTTTGACGTCCGAGGGGAAGAGCAGGCCCTCCTGGCCCGGCGCGGCGTGGATCTCCAGGTGCTCCTGGATGATCGGGATGAGGTGCGGGGGTATGGCTACGTCCCGGATGCCGGCCTCCGACTTCGGGAGTTCCACACGGATCTCACGTCTCACGAAGGTCACGCCTCGGCGTACCTGAATCACCCCGGTCCATCGACCACCGACGTGGCGAAGCTTGATGTCCTTGCGGCGGAGCTCGGCGATCTCGCCGTACCGAAGCGCGCACCAGGAGGCGAGTTGGATCATGAGCTTCTCCTTGACCGGCATCTTCTCGACGATGATGTCGAGCTCCTCGATCGTGGCCGGCTCGAGCCGTCTGCGCTTGGGGCGGTAGCCGGCCCCTCGGATATGTACAGGGCTGGCCTCGATGAGGTCTTCGTCGACCGCGGTGTTCATGATGGCCCGCAGCAGCCCGTATGCCTTCGACGTCGCCCGCGGGCTGTCGGCGCTGCCGTCCTGGGTCTCGTCGTACCACTTACGGACAGTGCCCTTCGTGATGTCGCGCAGCCGCATCTTCCCGAAGACTGGGACCAGGTGGATCCAGGGCGTCGTGACGTACCCCGCTCTCGTAGTGGCCCTCAACGGCTCGCCCTTGTCCGTACGTCGCTTGGCAATCCACTTCGTGGCGTAGGTCTCGAAGTCGGGGACCAGCTGGGTCGCGCGGGCCTTCTCGGCGCGGTACTTCGGGGGAGACCACTCGTTCGCTTCGATGAGCTTGTGCTCCTCGTGGAGCCAGCCCTCGACGTCGATCTTGGCCGTGAACGTGGTCGGTGCCATGTGCCGCAGGAGGTCCGGGCCGGTGTAGATCCCCTGGTACCGACCCGACGTGAGCTTGCGGATCGAGCCGAACGCGCGGCGCTCGCGGACCATCGGGCCCTCCGATCCTTATTGCACGACGTCCGCATATCGTGCGATGAGGCGGGTCTCATGCAAGGCCATGCCCCCTTGTGGCCTGTGGCCATCCGAGTAACAAGCCCTAGTCAGCGAGCACTAACGTGCTGGTGGGGCGGGTGGGGCTCGAACCCACGACCCAGGGATTATGAGTCCCCTGCTCTGACCGGCTGAGCTACCGCCCCGGAGCGACGAGTCTATCGGCGGACGTCGGGATGACCCGGAGGACATGGCGCCCAGGTCAGGACTGTGGACCGGTGCGACTGTCAGACCGGGACCGTACTCACCGCCTTTTCAGGTCCGCCGCAGCGATGAGAGATCTCTAGCGAGCATGAGGTGCGATGACCGCCTGTGTAGGCTGCTGCTGATTGGGATGTGAGGAAAACGTGTCGACCCCTTGGATTGCCTTCGTCGCACTCAGCGTCGTCGTGTCGATCGTGTCGATCGTCCTCATTCTCGTCTCGCCCGCCGCGGACGTCCGGATGCTGCGAAAGCCCCTGTGGATCGTCATCGCGCTCGTGCCCATCCTCGGTGGCGTCGCGTGGCTGGCCTTCGGCCGGCCGAAGAGGCGCCCCGTGGGCAAGCGTGTGGCGAAGGAACGCCGGCCCCGCGGGAAACGCCAGAAGATCTCGGCGGATCGGCAGGTCGTCGTCGACCGGCTCACGAGCGACATCCGCACACGTTCCGCCCGTACGAGCGGGCCCAGTGCCATCTCGCCCGAGAGCCCCGGAGGTCAAACGGCCCGAGCGGCACGCTCTGCGCAGAGTGCCGCCGAACGTTCCGCCAGCTCACCGGCCACAGCCTCGTACCGCGAGGAGTAGCCGGGCGGCTCCGGCCGAGCAGCTCGTTCCCGACGACCAGCTCCTAGAGCCGCGGGTTGCTCGTCGGCGCGCCCGCCGCGCTCGGCGACTCGGACCCGCCCGGCGACCCCGTACCGGGCGACGGGGAGGGGCTGCTCGACCCCGACGGGCTCTCGGAGCCGGACGGTGACGGCGACCCGGACGATGCCGACGGTGACGCCGACTGCGGCGACGGTGAGCCGGACGGCGGGGGAGAGCCCGACTGCGACGCCGAGGGCGGCGGTGTCGTCGGAAGCGGTGGAGGCGCCTGGCTCGGCGGCGACTGGCTGAACATGAGGATCGCCATGAGGATCGCCAGCATCGCGATGAGGATCATGAGCAGCCACGAAGCCACGATCGAGACCCGTCCTGCCCGGTCGTGGCGGCCCGGCCACGGCAGCGGCCACAGCCGAGAGAGCCCGGGCTGCACGCGGTCGATCCAGTGAAGGGCGTAGTCAGGGCCCGAAGGACTGCCGAGCTGCGGGAGCTGGGCGAGGCTGATCTCGTCAAGCAGGCGCCGGGCCTCGGCCGCTGCCGCCGGGGTGCCGTCGTACGCCAGCGCCACCCACGGAGCGAGCGGCTGCTGCCCCAGGGCGACCGGATCGTCCGCCTCGCTGCGGAACTTGTGCGCGAGGCGTCCCTCGTCCTGCCCCTGCCCGCCGCGCGCCACGACCGTGTCGATGTGCATCGCGTTGACCTGCCCGGCGAGCCGGTCGCGCGCCGCCGCGTCCTCCGCGGCCCCCGCCGACAGGAGTACGAGCATGACGACCGCACCGACCGCATCGTGCGCGAGGTAGGTGACGCCGCTGGGTGTCGCCACGAGCCGGGAGTCGAGCCAGAAGTCGCCGATCTTGGGCGGGTCGGTCGCCAGCAGCGGCGACGACTCCACGTACGGCTCGCCCCCCCCGGGGGACTGCGGTGGCGTCGTCATGGTCCTCGTCTCGGTTCGTCGGCCCCGACGTCCCGCGAGGCAGTACCCATGATGCCCATCATGCCTGAGGCCCGAACGGGACCGTCCATGCTGACAGGGGGTTCACAGGTTGACCGACCGGGTCTCCACTGGAGGAGCCGGTATCGTGGGCGGGACGTACCGCCTTGCCGCAGACTCAATGGGGGAAGAAGTGACCAACCAGCCGCCAGCCTCTGGTCTGCTCTCGACCGAGCAGGCAGCCCGACTCCTCACCGACGCCATCGCCCAGGTCCAGCGGGTCATCGTGGGCCAGGAACACATGGTCGAGCAGCTCATGGTCGCCCTCCTCGCGAAGGGCCACTGCCTCCTCGAGGGCGTGCCCGGCGTCGCGAAGACCCTCGCCGTACGGTCGTTCGCCACGGTGGTGGGCGGCGACTTCGCCCGCATCCAGTTCACCCCCGACCTCGTACCGTCCGACATCGTCGGCACGCGCATCTACTCGGCGTCCAAGGAGAAGTTCGACGTCGAGCTCGGCCCGGTGTTCGTGAACTTCGTGCTCGCCGACGAGATCAACCGCTCGCCCGCCAAGGTGCAGGCCGCGATGCTCGAGCTCATGGCCGAGCAGCAGGTCTCGATCGCCGGCCAGACCTACCCCGCCAAGCAGCCGTTCATCGTCATCGCGACCCAGAACCCCATCGAGTCCGAGGGCGTGTACCCGCTGCCCGAGGCCCAGCGCGACCGCTTCCTGCTCAAGGTCGACGTCCCGTATCCGCGTGGAAACGAGGAGTTCGAGATCCTCCGCCGCATGTCCGTCTCGCCGCCGAAGCCCTCGCCCGTGCTCAACCCTGAGGTCGTCCGGCAGCTCCAGGACAAGGCGTCGAACATCTTCGTCCACAACCTCGTGGCCGAGTACATCGTCAGGCTGGTCCTCGCGACCCGTACGCCCGCCGACTTCGGCATGCCGGACCTCGTCCCCGTCATCTCGATCGGGTGCTCGCCCCGCGCGACGCTGGGCCTCGTCGCCGCGTCCCGGGCGCTCGCCCTCATCCACGGCCGGGACTATGTGCTGCCGACCGACGTGCAGTCGGTCGCCAGGGACGTCATGAGCCACCGCATCGTGCTGGGCTTCGACGCGGTCGCCGACAACGTGTCCACCGCCCAGGTCGTCGAGCGGATCCTCGCCATGGTGCCGCCGCCCACGCCCGTGTGGAACCAGCCGCAGCAGGCCGACGCCTCCCGCCGGACACCCGCGTTCCACAACTGACCATGACTGAGCCCGGCTTCGCGCCACCGACCGGTCAGCCGGCCGCCTCGGTCCTCGCCGAGCCGGCGGGACCGTCGCTGCCCCTGAACCAGCTGGCGCCCGAGGCCGCGCTGCGCCGCCTGGAGCTCGCGATCGTCCGGCGCCTCGAGGGGTTCCTCCACGGCGACCACCTCGGCCTGCTGCCCGGACCGGGGTCAGACTTCAACGACGCCCGTCCGTACCAGCCGGGCCAGGACGACGTCCGCCGCATGGACTGGGCGGTGACGGCACGTACGACCGTGCCGCACGTACGGGACACCATCGCCGACCGTGAGCTGGAGGTGTGGGCCCTGCTCGACGTCACCCCGTCGATGAACTGGGGGACCGAGGGCGTCACGAAGCGCGACCTGGGCATCGCCGCCATCGCCACGATCGGGTTCCTCAGCCAGCGGATGGGCGACCGCTTCGGGGGCATGATCATGCGTCCCGACGGCGTGCGCCGGCTGCCGGCCCAGTCCGGTCGTACCGCCCTGTACGGACTGCTGCGCCGCATGCTCACCGAGCCCATCGTCCACGACCACGCGCCCGGCACCATGACGCTCGCGGACGGCATCGAGCAGCTGTCGCGCACCCAGCGGCGGCGGGGACTTCGCGTCGTCGTGTCGGACTTCCTCGAGCCAGGCGACTTCGAGCTCGACCCCAACATCGAGCCGTCGTGGGAGCGGGCGCTGAGGCGCCTGGCGGTACGGAACCAGATCATCGCCGTCGAGGTCGTCGACCGCCGCGAGATCGAGTTCCCCGACATCGGCGACCTCCTCATCCGCGACCCCGAGACGGACTTCCAGCGCTACGTCAACACGTCGGACGCAGCCGCGCGGGCCCGGATGGACGCCGCGAGTGCCGCGCAGCGGGAGCGGATCCGCATCGCCCTGCGCCGTGCCGGCGCGGGGCACATCCAGTTGCGCACGGACCGAGACTGGGTCCAGGACATCGCGCGGTTCGTCCTCGCGTACCGCCGCGTGGCCGGTCAGCTGCACGTACCGCCCCAAGGAGTCAGCAAGTGAGGGTGCTCGCGTTACCCGTGACGGGGTTCCTCGACCCCGGACGGTTGTGGCTGCTGGCGATCATCCCGCTCCTCGTCGCGGCGTACATCCTCCTCCTGCACCGCAAGTCCAGCGCCGGCATCCGCTTCACCAACACGTCCGTGCTGGCGATGGTCCTGCCCAAGCAGTCGCAGTGGCTCAGGCACGTGACGGTCGCGCTGGCGCTGCTCAGCCTCGTCACGCTCATCGGCGCGTGGGCTCGGCCCAACGGCGTGGACAAGGTACCGAGGGAGCGCGCCACGGTGGTTCTCGTCATCGACGTGTCCCAGTCGATGACGGCCACCGACGTCCAGCCGACCAGGCTGGCCGCCGCGAAGACC